>CAUYXJ010000013.1:0-44109 GCA_963577065.1 Dehalococcoidia bacterium
AGGCCGCGATGGCGAACGGCCTCGCGCAGATCGCACCCGGGGAGCGCGAACCGCTGCGCGCGAGCACCGAAGGCGTAGGCGATCTCCTCGCCGCCGCGTTCGCGGGCGAGCCCCGGCACATCATCATCGGCGTCGGCGGCAGTGCGACGAGCGACGGGGGTTCGGGCATGGCCCGAGCCCTCGGCGCCCGTCTCCGGGACGGCGGCGGGCGGGACCTCGCGCCCGGCGCCGCCCCGCTGGCAGAGCTCGAGCGGATCGACTGGGAGCGACCGCCCACCGTCGCCGAAGCAGAAGTCCTGATCGCGACCGACGTCACGAATCCGCTCGTCGGACCCCAAGGGGCGGCGGCGGTCTTCGGGCCGCAGAAGGGCGCCTCGCCCGCGGATGTCGAGGAGATCGAGGCGGCGCTGCAGCGCTACGCGAACGTCGTCCATCGCTCACTCGGAATCGAGATCGCAGGAATCGCCGGTGGGGGCGCGGCCGGCGGCCTCGCCGCGGGGCTGGTGGCGTTCCTCGGCGGCCGCATCGTCAGCGGCTTCGAGGTCGTCGCCCAGGCGACGGCTCTCGCGGACCGCCTCCAGCGGGCGGACATCGTGATCACGGGCGAGGGCACGTTCGACACCCAGTCCCGTCAGGGAAAGACGACCGGCCGACTGCTCGACCTCGCCGCCGAGGCCGGCAAGCCCTGCGTCGTATTGGTGGGCCACGCGACCGGGGCCACCGGCGACGAGGTCCACGCCCTCAGCACGCTCGAACCGGACACCGCCACCTGCTTACGCAACGCCGCCCCCCTCCTGGAGCAGCTCGCGGCTCGATGGGCGGGGTCAGTCCGGGGGTAGCGCGCGCTCGATCGTCTGCCGCGCCTTGCGCGCGCGGTACGCGTCAACGACGGCACCCGCGCGCCGCCCGACCCACGAGCCACTCTCGCGCGACTCGTACGCCTCGAGATCGGCACGTGCGCGCTTCGCCGCTGTCGGCGTCGGCGTGAACACATCGTTGGCCACGGGCACGAGCTGGGGCTCGTCCAGCAGAGCGCCAGCGAAACCGTAGTTCGCCATCTCCCGCAGCTCGAGTGAGCTGCCATCGATAAGGGCGATCCCGTCGCAAGCGGCAGCAGCGGCGATCACCGCCCCGCGGGCGTAGGCGAGACGCGCGCCCTTCTCCTCGACGCGCGCTCCGACATCTCGCGCGAAGGCGTCGGAGGCGAGCACCAGCCCGGCCGTGCGGGGTGCGGCGGCGAGGCTCTCGGAGGCGCGCAAGAGCCCGCGCGCGGTATCGATTACGGGAAAGAGGGCGACATCGCCCGGCTCGATGTCACGCGTGTATTCGAATTCGCGCAGCAAGACCGCGAGATCGCGCACGTCCTGGGGCTCGGCGCAGTACGGCAACAGTACCGCCCGCAGCTGCAGACTGACCACCGCCTCCAGGTCGCCGCGGGCGAGCTGGGTGCGGGGGTGGTTGACCGCGACGATCGCGACCTTCTCGGCGGCGGCGACTGCCTGGACCGCCTCGGCAACGCGAACGCGGAGGTCCGCAATCGGTTCGGCCTCATCGGTCAGCGAGAGGAGGACTGCATCGGCATCGGATTCGAGCGCTGCCCCGAGGCCATCCCCAGGCACCGCGCGAAGGATGCTGCGAAGGCGCACCTAGGCGTTGCCACCGATCGTCGCCCCGACGACGACCTCGGGGTGGACCGCCGCGAGGTGGATGTCACCGCGCAGGCCCATCACCCCTTGCAGGTGGTCGAGCGCGTGGCGGTAGACCACTTCGGCGATCCAGCGGCAGGTGAGCGGCCCCCAGCGCGTATCGCGCCGCAGCCGCGTCCAGGTGACATCGTCGAGGTCGCGGAAGACCTCGAACTCCTCGTCGCGGAGGCGGCCGAGCTCGGAAACGAACTCGCCGAGCTCCTGGGCGGGATCGTAACGTTCGGCCTGCCAGGAGCGGCGGCTGTAGTCAACCGGATCGAGCATATCGGGCACGCTCGCCCACCGCAGGAGGGGCAGGTAGACCTGCGCCTCCATATCCACCAGGTGGGCCACGTGCTGATGGATGGACCACTCGTCGGCGCTTGGCGCCCAGAGGTACTGCTGCTGCGGCAGCCCGCGTACGGCCCAGGCAAGGTCATCGGTGGTCGCGCGAAGCCGGGCGATCAGCTCAGTGCGGTAGTCCGAGGTGGCACTCACGGCTTCCGAGTATAGCTATACAGCTCGCTTCGCTCGATCCCCACCCCGCCGGCCTTCCAGCTCGCTGCGCTCGTGCCCCACCTCCCAGCCCCGCCCGCGCTCGTCTGCTGCGTCTGCGCGGCCTTTCGGCCGCTCCATCTCCGCGCTCGCTTTGCGTTCCAGCTCGCTTCGCTCGATCCCACCCCGCGAGCCCCACCCGCGCTCGCCTGCTGGCTATACAGCTCGCTTCGCTCGGTCCCCTCCCCGCCAGCCCCGCCCGCGCTCGTCTGCTGCGTCTGCGCGGCCTCTCGGCCGCTTCGCCTCCGCGTTCGCTTTGTGGCTTATGAGCTCGCTGCGCTCGGTCCCCAGTTGGCAGGCTCGCCCCACCAACGGCCAAGAGCCAACGGCCAACCGCCTCGTCAGACCAGTTCGAGCGGTTCGCCTTCGAAGGTCTTCGAGCCGCGCCGCAGCTCGATCAGCTCCCCGACCTTGGAGACGCAGTCGCCCACGGGTACGTCCTGGACGCCGCAGACGTTGCAGGCGCCGTGGTGGCAATCACCCACCGTGTGCTCGCGGAAGACGTCCCGCCACTGGCCGCGCAGATAGCTCTTGTTCACGCCGCTCCCGACGTGGTCCCAGGGGAGCGGGGCGAACGTGTCCCACTCGCGGTGGGCGAACCAGTCGCCGTCGACACCGGCCGCCGCGAAGGCGTCGGCCCACACCCCGGGCCGGAAGTGCTCGCCCCAGGCATCGAAAGTGGCGCCCCCGCGCCAGGCCTGCTCCACGGCCTCAGCGACCCGCCGGTCTCCGCGGCTGAGGATCGCCTCGACGCGGCTATCGGCGGGGTCGTTCCAGCTGAAGTCGACGCCCGCCTCGCGACAACCTTCCTTGAGGAGCCGGTGCTTCGGCGTGAGCTCATCCGCACTGTCCTGGCGGGCCCACTGAAAGGGCGTGTGGGGCTTCGGCACATGGTTGCTCGTGCTGACGCGGACCTTCGAGCGGTTGCCCACGTGCTCGCGCCCGATCTCTTTCACGCGGCGGCCCATGTCCACGATTCCGGCAACGTCGTCGAGCGTCTCCGAAGGAAGGCCGACCATGAAGTACATCTTGATGCTGGTCCAGCCGCGGGCGAAGGCGTTCGAGGCGGCGCCGAGGAGGTCGTCCTCACTCACGAGCTTGTTGATCGCGTTGCGCAGGCGCTGACTGCCCGCCTCGGGGGCGAGCGTGAGCGAATGCTTCTTGCCCTTCGCAATCGCGTTCGCCACGTCGACCGAGAAGCTGTCGACACGCGTGCTGGGCAGCGAGATCTTGAGGTCGGGGAACGTCTCGGTAAGGGCATCGACCATCGGCACGATGCGGCTATGGTCGGTCGTGCTGAGCGAGAGCAGCGAAAGCTCCTCGTAGCCCGTGTTCGCGAGCAGCTGGCGGGTCGCTTCTACGACCTCCTCGGGGCTGCGTTCCCGTGTGGGGCGATAGATCATCCCGGCCTGGCAGAAGCGGCAGCCCTGGGTGCAGCCGCGCTGAATCTCGACCACCGCGCGGTCGTGGACGGTCTGCAGGAACGGCACAATCGGCTTCACGAGGGCAGGCGGCAGCTGCTCGACGACGCGCCGCTGGATGACGGGCAGGGCCGCCGCATCGGTGGGCTCGAGCGCGGCGAAATGGCCCTCATCGTCGTAATGCGCTTCGTAGAAGGCGGGGACATACACGCCGGGCATCCCCAGCAGGTCCCGCAGCCGCTCGCGCCGCGGCGTCCCTTCGCGCTTCCAGGTACGGACGAGGTCGGCGAGGTCCAGGATCGCGTCCTCGCCTTCGCCCAAGACGAACGCATCGATGAACGGCGCAAGCGGCTCGGGGTTGAAGGCGCAGCTCCCGCCCGCGATCACGATCGGGTCGTCTTCCCGGCGCAGCTCAGAGCGGAGCGCGATCCCGGCGAGGTCGAGCATGTTGAGGATGTTCGTATACGTCAGCTCGTACTGGAGGGTGAAGCCGAGGAGGTCGAATTCGCGCAGGGGGTGACGCGTCTCCAGGCTCCAGAGGGGCAGCGCCTCGCGGCGCATCTCCGCCTCCATGTCCGGCCAGGGCGCGAAGGCACGTTCGCAGAGGACGTCGGGCTTGGCGTTGAGGAGGTCGTAGAGGATGCCCAGACCCATGTTCGACATGCCGATGTCGTAGGCGTCGGGATAGGCCAAGGCGACGCGGACCGGGGTCGACTCCCAGTCCTTCGTCACCGAGTTCCACTCGCCCCCCGTGTAGCGACCAGGCTTGGTCACGCGCGCGAGAAGGTGATCAATAGCGACAGTCATCGGCCGTCCTCAGCGCCCCAGCGGTGATTCATCGGAGCACTCCCATGGTAGCGGCCCGCGATGTTACTGTGCGGTCCATGCAGGTCGACGCCGTCGTCGTCGCAGCGGGGCGCTCCAACCGCTTCGGCGGTGACGACAAGATCCTCGCCGATCTCTGCGGCCGCCCCGTTCTCGCCTGGTCGCTGACAGCGCTGGCCGCAGCAGAATCGGTTGCGCAAGTCGTCATCGTCGGGCAGGAGGAGCGCCTCGAGCGCCTCGAGGAGGTCGGCCGCGAGGTGCTCGGCGATTCGCTTCAGAGCGTGATCGCGGGGGGCGCGCGGCGGCGCGATAGCGTCGAGGCCGGACTCAGGGCCGTCGGCGGAGAGTACGTCGCGATCCACGACGGCGCCCGCCCGCTCGTTACCCCCGCGCTCATCGATGCGTGCGTTTCCGAAGCTGCGCGGGCAGCCGGCGCGATCCTCGCCGTGCCCGTGACCGATACCGTGAAGGAGGCTCAGGGGCGAACGATCGTGGGCAGCCCCGATCGGCGACGCCTGTGGGCCGCGCAAACGCCACAAGTGGTGCGGCGCGAGGGCTGGCTCACGGCCGCAGCACTCTCGGATGAAGACGCCACCGACGACGCGGCGATGCTCGCACGCCTCGGGCTGGAGGTTCGGATCGTCGAGGGTGACCCCGCGAACAGCAAGGTCACGCGCCCGCTCGACCTCGTCCTCGCGCGGGAATTACTGCACGAACGGGGGTGCTGATGCGGGTCGGGATGGGCGAGGACCTGCACCGGATCGACCCCGCGCGCCCGCTCGTACTGGGCGGAGTCACGATCGAGGGCGCGCCCGGTCTCGCCGGCCACAGCGATGCGGACGTGCTCCTCCACGCGATCACCGACGCGGTCCTCGGGGCCGCCGCCCTGGGCGACCTGGGCACGCACTTCCCCAGCTCGGAACCGCGCTGGCAGGGCGCGGCCAGCGCTCCGTTTCTGCAGCACGCGCTCGGCCTCGCGCGCGAAGCCGGCTGGGCCCTGGGGAACATCGACGCGACCATCCGCGCCGAGCGGCCACGGTTGGCCGAACATCTCAGCGCCATTCGTGAGAGCGTCGCCTCGCTTGCGGAAACCGAGGTCGGGCGGGTAAGCGTGAAGGCGAAGAGCGCCGAAGGGCTGGACGCTGTCGGGCGGGGCGAGGCGATCGCCGCGACGGCGGTCGTCCTCCTCGAGGCGGCGCCTGCAGGCTGAGCGTCCTTGGGGCGTGGTCGGCTACCCGCCCAGCAGATCGAGCCGCAAGAGGTCATCGAGCGAGCGCACCTGATGGGAGGCGAGCGCCCAGGCCGGGTCGGGATCACGGTCGTTGAGCTTGAGCACCGAATTCATCCCCAGTCCTGCCGCGGGAACGATGTCCTCCGCGTAGGAGTCGCCCACCATCAGGACCTCGCCCGCATCCATCCCCAACTCCTCGAGCGCGACCTCAAAGACCCGCGGATGGGGCTTCGCGAGTCCGATCTCGCCCGACGTGACCACGACTTCAAAGACCTCAGGCAATCCCTGGTCTCGGAGATCGCGTCGGACCAGCGCCGCCGGCAGCGGCCGGGCAGTGACGATGCCGATCCGGAAGCCCCTGGCGGCAAGCCTCGCGACCGTGGGGGCGGCATCGGCGCAGGCGGCCACATTGAAGTGGCGCAGGGGGATGTGTATTGCGACCCAGATCGCGGCGCACGCTTTCTCGCCCACCACGACGCCGCTTTCCGAGAGAGTCTCGGCCACGAGCCCCGGGCCGGCGAGCCAGCGCCGCTCCCTTGGATCCGCCGCAGACTGGACCACGGCGACGACCCCCACTTTGGCCCAAATCCGCCGGATGAGTTCGGCCGCATCGAGCTGCGCGAGTCCCGGCCGCCCGAGCTGCGGCTCGATCTACGCTGCCTGGAGGGCGGTGATCGCGTCCCAGTGCGGCCGAGGACCCACATCCCAGAGCGTGCGGTCGAGATCGAAGAGCACCGCCCGACCGGTCACGGCGGGCCACCGGCAGCCGCTGTCACGAGAAGGGGGCCCTTTCGGGCCCCCTTCTCGTGATGTTGCGATTCCCCGGCAGGTCAGGACCCGTCGGGTATCTGGAAGTCATCGATCTCGTCTTCCGTCGAGAGCTTACCGAGCGAAGCTTCCTCTTCCCCGTCAACGAGGACGGCGGTGGCAGCACCGCCTGCGGCAGCGGCCCCATCGCCTTCGCGTTCCGCGAGCATGCGCTCGAGCTCGGCCTCCTCTTCGAGGAGGAGCGACTCGGGCAGATCCAGCTCGGGAATGTGCTCGCGCGGCGGCACCTCGATCTCGGCGCGTGCCGGGATGAGCTTGCCGATGATCACGTTCTCCTTGAGGCCGACGAGCTTATCGACCTTGCCCTCGACCGAGGCATTCGTGAGCACGCGTGTCGTCTCCTGGAAGGAAGCGGCAGCGAGCCATGAGCGGGTATTGAGCGACGCCTTCGTGACACCGAGGAGGACGGGCTGCGCCGTCGCCGGCTCGCCGCCTTCGGCCACGACCCGGCTGACGATCTCCTCGAACTCGCGGCGATCGACGAGGTCGCCGGGGAGGAGCCCGGTATCGCCGGGGTGGTCGACGCGCACCCGGCGGAGCATCTGGCGGGTAATGACTTCGATGTGCTTGTCGTTGATGTTCACGCCCTGCGAGTGATAGACCTTCTGCACCTCATCGACCATGTACCGGCGAACGGCGTCACGGCCCTGGATGCCGAGGATGTGCTGGGGGTTCTTCGCCCCTTCGGTGATTTGTGTGCCGGCGTCGATGAACTCACCGGAGGTGACGAGCAGACGCGCGGCCGCGGGGATGGCGTACTCGCGCTCTTCACGCTCTTCGTAGATGACCTGGATAGTCTTTCGCCCTTTGACGCGGACCACGCCCGAGAGGCGCGATACCACTTCTGGCGTAACTTCGGCCTTCTCCTCCGGCTCTTCCGCCCCGGCCTTGGCCTTCCGTTTGGTCTTCTTCTCCGGAGCGGCCGCCAGGACCCCCCCAGCGACGATGTGGTCGCCATCGGCAACCTGCGCCTTCGTGCCTTTGAGGATCTCGTATTCCTCGACGAGCGTGTCGACGTTCGAAACGCGCACGAGGCGTTGGGCACCCTCTTCGAGCACCTCCACGCTCCCATCGATCTCCGTCATGAGGGCCTCGCCCTTGGGAGTGCGGGCCTCGAACAGCTCTTCCACGCGCGGGAGGCCGCTCGTGATGTCGACCGTGCCGGCAACCCCGCCGGTATGGAACGTGCGCATCGTGAGCTGGGTGCCCGGCTCGCCGATGGACTGCGCGGCGATGATCCCGACCGCGGTGCGCATCTTGGTCAGCTCGCGGCGAGCGAGGTCGCGGCCGTAGCAGAGCTGACAGATGCCTCGCTCCGCTTCGCAGGACATGGGCGTGCGCACGTAGACGCGGGCAATCCCGAGCGCTTCGAAACGCCTGGCCACCTGCTCGTTGAGCTCTTCGTTACGGTCGACGATGATCTCGCCGGTTGACTCGTCCGTGACCGACGCCGCCGCGTAGCGGCCCACGATGCGGTCGCGGAAATCCTCCGTCGTCGCGCGCTCGTTGCGCTGTTCGATCCAGAGGCCCGTGGTGGTCTCGCAGTCGTGCTCAGTGATGATGACGTCCTGGGAGACATCGATCAGGCGGCGGGTAAGGTACCCAGAGTCCGCTGTGCGAAGGGCGGTATCGGCGAGCCCCTTGCGCGCCCCGTGGGTCGAGATGAAGTACTCGAGGACCGTCAGACCCTCGCGGAAAGAGGCGCGAATAGGCAGCTCGATGACACGACCATTCGGGTCGGCCATCAGGCCACGCATGCCCGCCATCTGGCGGATCTGGGTGATATTGCCCTTCGTCCCCGAGCTGGCCATGTAGTTGAGCGAGCCGTACTCCGCGAGGCTCTCGGAGATGGCGTTCTCGATCAGACGCGTCGTCTCGGTCCACACCTCGACCACGGCCTGGTAGCGCTCCTGATCGGTGATGAGACCCATCGAGTACTGCTCTTCCAGCGCCTCCACGTCGGCGTCCGCCTTTGCGACCAACTCCGCCTTTTGCTGAGGCACGACGATCTCGTGGATCGCGATCGTCACGCCGCTGCGGGTCGCATAGTGGAAGCCCACGTCCTTGATCCGGTCGACGATCTCGGCAGTCGCTTCGCTGCCGAGTCTGCGGTAGGTCAGCGCGACGAGTCGACGGAGCGCCGGGCGGTCCATCGTGTAGTTCTGGAACGGGATCTCCTCGGGTAGGACCTCGTTGAAGATGATCCGCCCGATGGTGGTCTCGAGAAGATGCGCTGGCTGAGCTTCTTCGTCGGCAGGAGCATGTTCGACCTCGTCTCCCTCACTCTCGGCGGAGACGGATCGGGTCGTCCGCACCTTGATCAGCGCTCGCAGATCGACCTTACCGAGATCGAAGGCAAGCTGCGCCTCTTCGAAGGAGGCGAAGAGGCCCTTGGCGGGAGCACCGTTGGCGGCCGCATACGCACCCTCGGCCCGGCTATCGATCTCCGTCATGTAGTAGGAGCCGAGAACCATATCGAGCGTCGGTGTGACCGTCGGGTCGCCGCTCGCCGGCGAGAGCAGGTTCTTGGTCGAGAGCAGGATCTGCTTCGCCTCGGCCACGGCTTCACGGCTCAGGGGCACGTGAACCGCCATCTGGTCGCCGTCGAAGTCGGCGTTGAAGGCGGCACAGACGAGCGGATGCAGCTGCACGGCCGAGCCTTCGATCAGGATCGGCAGGAACGCCTGGATTCCGAGGCGGTGAAGCGTGGGCGCACGGTTCAGCAGCACGGGGCGGTCTTGGATGAGCTCGTCGAGGACATCCCAGACCTCCGGACGCGCTCGCTCCACGATGCGCTTCGCGCTCTTGATGTTATGCGCGAGGCCCTTGGCGACGAGCGAATGCATGACGAACGGCTTGAACAGCTCGAGCGCCATCTTCTTGGGCAGCCCGCACTGATGCAGCTTCAGCTCCGGGCCAACCACGATCACCGAGCGGCCCGAGTAGTCGACGCGCTTGCCGAGCAGGTTCTGGCGGAAACGCCCCTGCTTGCCCTTGAGCATGTCGCTCAGGCTCTTCAGCTTGTGGTTGCCGCTGCCGCTCACCGCGCGGCCACGCCGGCCGTTATCAATGAGACTGTCGACGGCCTCCTGGAGCATGCGCTTTTCGTTCCGGATGATGATCTCGGGCGCACCCAGATCGAGGAGGCGCTTGAGACGGTTGTTGCGATTGATGACCCTGCGGTAGAGGTCGTTGAGATCGCTCGTAGCGAAGCGGCCACCGTCGAGCTGCACCATCGGGCGAAGCTCCGGTGGCAACACCGGCATCACTTCGAAGATCATCCAGTTCGCCTTGTTCCCCGACTCGATCAGCGACTCGACGACGTCGAGCCGCTTCGTGGCCTTCTTGCGGCGCTGGCCGCTCGCGGTCGCGAGTTCGTTCTTGAGCTCGGCCCTGAGCACATCGAGGTCCAGGCGCTCGAGCACGTTGAGCACGGCTTCGGCACCCATCGCCGCCTTGAAGATGTGCCCAAACACGTCCGAGAGCTCGCGGTAGCGCGTCTCGGTGAGGAGTACGACCTGGTCACCCTCGATCGGATCCACCAGCACCTCGAGATCGGCGAGGCGCTCTTGGTATTGCTCTTCGGTCTCCTTGCGGATCTCGGCCTCCCGCTCCTGGAGCGGGTTCAGCTCATCGAAGACGGCCGCCTTCGCGTCCTCCATGGCAGTCGCGATCTCGAGGCGTTCGGCCTCGATCGCTTTCTTCGCACCCTTGTCTAGTGCGGTGACGCCCTTGCGACCCTCGCGCTCGAGCTTGTTCCGCGCAGTCTTCGTCATCTTTTGACCGGCCGCGACGATGACCTCGCCCTCGAGCGAGAAGTCGTGCTCGGCGATCTCACCGATCATGCCCTCGGCCTCTTCGACGTTGCGCACCGTCGCCGCCTCGATGACGGCGCGCTTAGTGGCGCGCTCCTCCGCCATCTTGGCGAGCCTCTCTTCGAGCTTCGTCTCGAGTTCCTGATGGGCGGCTTCGAGCTCCAATTCGAGCTTCTCGCGCTGCGGCTTGACCTCAGCGACTCGCTCCGTCGTGACCCGCGCCATCTCCTCTTGGAGGTTCTCGAGCTCGATCTTCCGGGCCCCTTCGTTGACCTCAGTGATCATGTACTGAGCGAAGTAGAGGACCCGCTCGAGGTTGCGCGGCGAGATATCAAGCAGCAGCCCCAGCTTCGAGGGCGTGCCCTTGACGAACCAGATGTGGCTAACCGGGCTCGCGAGCTCGACGTGGCCCATGCGCTCGCGACGCACCTTTGCTCGTGCGACTTCGACGCCGCACTTATCGCAAATAATGCCCTTGTAGCGGACGCGCTTGTACTTGCCACAGTAGCACTCGAAGTCCTTCGTCGGGCCGAAGATCTTCTCGCAGAAGAGGCCGTCCTTTTCCGGCTTCAGCGTGCGGTAGTTGATCGTCTCGGGCTTGGTGACCTCACCGTAGGACCAGGAGCGGATCTGTGCGGGGCTAGCCAGTCCGATACGGACCTGGTTGAAGTCATTGACTTCGAGCATTAAAGAGATCCTCCGATTCGAATCCGGACAAATTGATGCCGAGCTGTGGCGGATCGCTCGATATTTCGTCGCTGAACGAGACGCTCCCATCCTGGTTCGAGACCTCGACCGAAAGGCCCAGGCTCTGGAGCTCCTTCACGAGCACCTTGAACGATTCGGGCACGCCCGGTTCGAGGACATCCTCGCCCTTGACGATCGCTTCGTAGGTCTTCACCCGCCCCACGACATCGTCGGACTTCACCGTGAGGAGCTCCTGGAGGATGTGGGCGGCGCCATAGGCCTCGAGCGCCCAGACTTCCATCTCCCCGAAGCGCTGACCGCCGAACTGGGCCTTGCCACCGAGCGGCTGTTGCGTGATGAGCGAGTAGGGGCCTGTGCTGCGGGCGTGGATCTTGTCCTCGACTAGGTGGATGAGCTTGAGCATGTAGATGTAGCCGACGGTCACCGGCTGATCGAACGGCTGTCCGGTGCGCCCGTCGCAGAGGAGCATCTTGCCGAAGAGCGGGGGCAGAGCACCGGAGGTCGTGAACGCCTTCTGAGCGAGCTCGTCGAGCTTCTCGATCGTGCTGTCCTTGCGGGGGTTGCTGCCGACCTGCTTGAGCCAGATCTCGAGGCAGGCGCGCTTCGCCGCCCCCTTCTCAAGCTTCCCGAAAATCGGGGCAGGATCGTAGCCCTTCTCGCTGAGCCATTTCGTCGCAACCGACTCATCGAAGGCGTAATCGCGCGGATCAACGTAGTAGACCGCGCCGGACTCAGCGGCGATCCAGGCCCGCGCGAGCGAGTCGTCGAGGTCGTCGTCGTCGGCACCGTCGAAGACCGGGCTCGTGGCGCGGAAGCCGAGCGACTTCGCTGCCCACCCGAGGTGCGTCTCCAGCACCTGGCCGATATTCATACGGCTGGGAACGCCAATGGGGTTGAGGATGATGTCGACGGGCGTGCCGTCGGGCAGGTAGGGCAGGTCCTCGCGTGGCAGGATGCGGCTGATCACACCCTTGTTGCCGTGGCGGCCCGCCATCTTGTCGCCTTCGGCGATCTTGCGGCGTTGGGCCGTGCTCACCCGTACGAGCTTGTTCACACCCGCGGGGAGACCTTCGTGGTCTTCGCGGCTGAAGACGCGCACGTCGATGACCTTGCCTCGCTCGCCGTGGGGGAGGCGCAGGCTGGTGTCCTTCACTTCGCGCGCCTTCTCACCGAAGATTGCGCGCAGCAGCTTCTCCTCAGCTGTCAGCTCGGTCTCGCCCTTGGGCGTGATCTTGCCGACGAGGATGTCCCCTTCGCGCACCTCAGCGCCGATGCGGATGATTCCTTCTTCGTCGAGGTCCGCGAGCGCCTCTTCGCCGACGTTGGGGATGTCGCGGGTGATCTCTTCGGCACCGAGCTTGGTGTCGCGCGCTTCGATCTCGTGCTTCTCGATATGGATCGACGTGAAGTTGTCCTCACGCACGAGGTTCTGGCTGATGATGATCGCGTCCTCGAAGTTGTAGCCCTCCCAGCTCATGAAGGCACAGAGCACGTTCTGCCCGAGGGCGAGCTCGCCACCTTCCGTGCTGGAGCTGTCGACGAGGGGCTGACCTTCCTCGACACGCTCGCCGTTGAACACCAATGGACGCTGGTTGAGGCAGGTGCCCTGGTTCGACCGCTGGAACTTCACCAGGTGAATCGTCTGCGTGCCGAGCTTCGGATCGTCATATTTGATCGTGATCTGCGTGCCCGAGGCCTCGGTGACGGCGCCCTCACCCAGGGCGACGATGACGTGGCCGCTATCGATCGCCGCACGCGCCTCCATGCCCGTGCCCACCAGCGGCGCCTGGGGCCGTACCAGCGGCACCGCCTGTCGCTGCATGTTCGAACCCATCAGCGCGCGGTTGGCGTCGTCGTGCTCCAGGAAAGGGATGAGCGAGGCCGCGACCGACACCATCTGCTTCGGGGAGACGTCAAGGAAGTCGATGTCGTGGGGCGCCACCATCTTGAACTCTTCGTTGGCACGCACTTCGACGCGGTCTTCGAGCAGGCGGCCGTCGTCTCCGATCTTCGTGTTGGCCTGCCCGACCACGAAATGATCCTCCTCGTCTGCCGTGAGGTAGGTCACCTGATCGCTGATGACGGCGTGAATGGGTACGGGCTGCCCCGCCTTCGCGAGCTTCGTCGCCGCGTGCTTGTCGACGATAGTGCCAGCTTCGACGATCACGTCGCCGCGCTCATCAATGACCTCTGAGCGGACCTCTTGGCCGATCAGCTTCGGGTCCTCTGGCGACATCTCGCCGAAGACGCGGCGGTAGGGCGTCTCGATGAAGCCGAAATCGTCGAGACGGCCGTAGGTCGCGAGCGAGCCGATGAGACCGATGTTCGGCCCCTCCGGCGTCTCGATCGGGCAAATGCGGCCGTAGTGACTGTGATGCACGTCGCGCACATCGAATCCCGCGCGATCTCGAGAGAGGCCACCGGGGCCGAGGGCGCTGAGGCGGCGCTTGTGCGTGAGTTCGGCGAGCGGGTTCGTCTGATCCATGAACTGCGACAGCTGGCTGCCGCCGAAGAACTCCTTCATCGCCGCCACGACCGGGCGGATGTTGATGAGCGCGCTCGGCGTCGCTTCCTCCGGATCGGTGATCGTCATGCGCTCACGCACCACCCGCTCCATGCGCACGAGGCCCACGCGGAACTGCTGCTGGATCAGCTCACCAACGGCACGGATCCGGCGATTGCCGAGGTGGTCGATATCGTCGCTCTGGCCGCGACCCGCGTTCACGTTCACGAGCTCGCGCATGAGCTCGATGAGGTCGGCCGCGCGCAGCCAGCGCTGGTTCGTCTGGTCGCCGAGACTGAGGCGTTTGTTGAGCTTGTGACGGCCGACGCGGCCGAGGTCGTAGCGGCGGCGGTTGAAGAAGAGTTGGTTCACCAGCGAGCGCGCGTTCTCGTGCGTCGGCGGATCACCCGGACGGATGCGACGGTAGAACTCCAGCAACGCCTCGTGCTTGGTCTCCGAAGGGTCCTTGGCGATGGTCGTGGGCATGTACGCGTTCTCACCCTCGAGATCCACGTCCTCGAAGAGCTCGAGGACGCGCTCGTCGGTGCCGAGCACCTTCTCGATTTCGCGCATCGCAGCGTCGCGGGCCTTCTCCGCGTCGGCGCCACCTTCCTTGTCGAAGCGCTTCTGGGCGGCGAAGTACTTCTCGAACGCCGGGTTCTTCGCATCGCTGGGAAGAAGCCCCGGCTCATCGATTGTCCGGACGAGGACGGAGATCGGGATCTTGCGCTTGCGGTCGACCTTTACGGAGAGGATGTGCCGCGTCGAGGTTTCGAACTCGAGCCAGGCACCGCGGCTCGGGATCAGCTTGGCGTGGCCGAGCCGCTGGCCGCTCTGCGGATCGATACCCGCCGTGTAATAGACACCCGGCGAGCGGACGAGCTGGCTGACCACAACCCGTTCCGCGCCGTTGATAATGAACGTGCCCCGGTCTGTCATCAGGGGGAAATCGCCGAAGAAAAGGCGCTGCTCCTTGATCTCCCCGGACTCCTTGATCCGCAGCTCAACGTCGACGAACAGTGGCGCTGCGAACGTGATGTCTCGATCCTTGCACTCGTCTTGGGAGTGTTTTGGATCGCGAAACTCGTAGTCGCCAAAGATGAGGTCCATCTTCGCGCCGCTGAAATCCTGGATTGGCGAGAGCTCGTTGAGGAGCTCGCGGAGGCCCTCTCGTTTGAACCATTCAAAGGAATCGAGTTGCAGTTTGATGAGGCTGGGGATCTCGAGCACATTCGGAATAGTGCCGAACGATTGGACGGCAAGAGGGGCACGAGCGCCCGCCCGCGTCCCGTTTAGCGTCGCGGTCATGGTCTAGCGACTCCTTCAGGGCCTAGGTTCTGGATGGCAGCAGGAAATACGGTCGGTGAACTGGGGGGTATGCGCAGGGCATAGCACGCCAGGCTTGATAGTACCTTCAGCCAGGCACGCCCGTCAAGCGCTCACGCCCTTCATCGTGATTCCGGGTAAGGACCCCTTACCCGACGGGCGCCGGTGCCTCCACAGGCTTGATCGTGAGCCCATCGTCATCCGGGCCGCGGTCGATCACGAGCCGATCCCCTGACCCGAACTCGTTGCTCAGCAGCATCTCGCTGAGCTTGTCTTCGATGTTGTCCACAATCACGCGACGGAGCGGCCGCGCACCGAAGACCTGGTCGTAGCCCTTCTCGCTGAGCCAATCCTTGGCCGCATCGGTCACTTCGAAGGTGACCGCGCGCATGGCCAGCCGCCGCTCGACCTGCGAGAGCTCGAGGTCGACGATCCGGCGGATATGCTCCGGTGCGAGCGCGTGGAACACGACCGTGCTGTCGACGCGGTTGAGGAACTCCGGCCGGAAGACGTTCTTCAGTTCGTTCAGGACCTTGTCCTTCATGCGCTTGTAGCGTTCCTCGTGCGTCTGCGCGTCATCGTGGCTGATCGCGAAGCCAAGCGACGAATCGCGCTTGATCAGGTCCGAGCCGACGTTCGAGGTCATGATGATGATGGTGTTACGGAAGTCGACCTTGCGACCCTTGGCATCGGCCAAGCGGCCCTCGTCGAAGATCTGCAGGAGGAGGTTGAACACCTCCGGATGCGCCTTTTCGATCTCGTCGAGCACGATGAGGCAGTACGGGCGCCTGCGCACGGTGTCCGTGAGCTGGCCACCATCGTCGTAGCCGACATAGCCCGGAGGCGCACCGATCAGCCGGGCGACGGTGTGCTTTTCGCTGAACTCGCTCATGTCGAGCTTAATCATGTTGTCCTGCGACTCGAACATGAACTCCGCGAGCTGACGTGCGAGGTAGGTCTTGCCCACACCGGTGGGGCCGAGGAAGAGGAACACGCCGATCGGGCGGCGGGGGTCCTTGAGCCCCGCCCGCGCGCGCCGAACCGACTTCGCGATCGACTCGATCGCCTCGTCCTGGCCGATCACCTTCGTGCGCAGCGTGCTTTCCATCTTGAGCAGGCGAGCGCTCTCCTCGCTAGCAATCTGCGCGGCGGGAATACCGGTCCACATCGCCACGACCTCGGCGATGTCTTCTTCGCTCACGACGGGGGTCGCAACGCCACCCTCGCCTTCACCCCACTCACCCATCTCGTCGATCTTGATCACGATCTTCGCCTCGCGGTCCGTCAGCTCGGAGGCGTATTCGAGCTGCTGGGCCTCGGTCGCCTGATCGCGCTCGCGGCGCAGACTCTCGAGGCCCTTGAGCGCCTCCTGAGGCGAAGGCGGCGTGGCCGCGCGGCGGATGCGCACGCGGCTCGAGGCCTCGTCGATCAGGTCGATGGCCTTGTCCGGGAGGAAGCGCTCGGTCACGTAGCGGTCCGAGAGCCGCGCTGCCGACACCAGGGCGTCGTCGCTGATCTTGAGGTTGTGGTGCTCCTCGTAGCGGCCGCGGATCCCGCGCAGGATCTCGATCGTCTCCTCCACCGTGGGCTCTTCGACCACGATCGGCTGGAACCGCCGCTCGAGCGCTGCATCGCGCTCGATGTGCTTGCGGTACTCGTCGAGGGTGGTGGCCCCGATGCACTGCAGCTCCCCGCGCGCAAGCGCGGGCTTGAGGATATTGGCGGCATCGACCGCGCCTTCGGCGGCGCCCGCGCCGACAAGCATGTGCAGCTCGTCGATGAAGAGGATGCAGTTGCCTGCCGTCTTGATCTCTTCGATGACCTTCTTGAGGCGCTCTTCGAACTCCCCCCGGTACTTCGTGCCCGCTACCAACGAGCCGATATCGAGCGAGAGCAGGCGCTTCTCCTTGAGTGTCTCAGGGACATCACCGGAGTTGATGCGCTGGGCGAGCAGCTCCGCGATCGCGGTCTTCCCGACCCCCGGCTCGCCGATCAGGACGGGATTGTTCTTGGTGCGCCGGGAGAGGATCTGGACCACTCGCTCGAGCTCCGTCGAGCGCCCGATCACCGGGTCGATCTGCCCGGCGCGAGCAGCGGCCGTAAGCTCGGCCCCAAGCTGATCGACGGTGGGCGTGCGGCTGGCCTGGCGGGTGCCACCGGCAGCCGCGGCCTGCGGCGGGGACTGGCTGAGGATGCGCGTCGTCTCGGCGCGCACGCGCTCGAGGTTGACGCCCAGGCTCTCGAGAACGCCAGCGGCAATGCCCTCACCCTCGCGTACGAGGCCGAGGAGGAGGTGCTCGGTTCCGATATAGGTGTGGTTGAGGCGCCGCGCCTCGTCCACAGCGAGCTCGATTACCTTCTTCGCACGAGGAGTAAGGCCGATCTCGCCGAGGACCGTGCGGTCGCCGCGGCCGATGATGAACTCGACCGCCGAGCGGACCTTGTTGAGTTCGACGCCGAGGTTCGAGAGCACCTTGGCGGCGACCCCATCACCCTCACGCACGAGGCCAAGCAGGATGTGCTCGGTCCCGATGTAGTTGTGGTTGAAGCGGTGCGCTTCCTCTTGGGCGAGCGTAAGCACGCGGCGTGCGCGCTCCGTGAACTTGTCAAATCGATCCGCCATGGCCTTCCCCTCAGCTGCTCGCCGGCTGCTGCGACTGGGCGCCGCTCTCGCCAGATGCTGTCACCGCCTCCGCCTCGGACGCGTTGGCGTCCGCGCGGCTGTTCTCATCGTCTGTCTCCTCGGGTGCAAGCATCACCTCGGAGGAGTCCTGAGTTTCCTCCGGGTCGTCACTGCTTTCTGTGCTCTCTGTATTGGCGCCGATCGGTTCAGCTTCAGCGGCGAGCGGTTCCGCAACTTCAGCCCCGTCACTGCTCGGCTCGTCGATGGACGCCTCTCGCTCTGCGTCCACTTCTGCCTCAGCCGAAGCCTCGGCCGCGGCCTCCTCTTCCCCAGAGGGAGCCTCCCCCTCGGGGGAATCGTCCGGCGTCTCGCCGGCCGCTGCGGTCGCAACGTCCGCCTCGCCCGCAGAAGCCTCAGCCTGGGTTGCTTCATCCTCGGCGAAGGTGGCGCTGCCATCTGCGTTCTCGAGGGCTTGCGCGAAAGCATGGGCGAACGCCGACACCGGTTCGGGATCGTCTGCTACCGCCTGCTCGACTGCTTCCTGAGCGGTGCGCGCCTGCGTTCGTACCTGAGACTCGTCACGCTCGGGAAGACCGAACTCGGAGCGGACATCGTCCGGCCAGTCGATCACGGACCCGTCCCGGTTGAAGCCAAAGCCCATCGCCTCAGCGTCGTTCCGCGCCTGGCGCAGGCTCAGCCCGAGGCGGTGGCGGTCCTTCTCGATACGCACCAGCTTGACCGGGACGACATCGCCTTCATTCAGCACCTCCTTCGGGTGCTGAATGCGACGGTTGGTCACCTCAGAGATATGGATCAGACCTTCGATCGGGCCATCGAGGCGCACGAACGAGCCGAAGGGCATCAGCTTCGTCACGCGGCCGATGAGGACCTGGCCGATGACGAAGCGGTCAACGGCGTTGTCCCACTCCTCGGGATGCGCCCGCTTGAGCGAGAGCGAGATCTTGTGGGCCTCGCGATCCACTTTGAGTACGTACGCCTTGACTTCATCGCCGACGGTGAAGAGATCCTTCGCCTTCTTGCCCCGCTCCCACGTGAGCTCGGTGAGGTGGGCGAGCCCGTCGGCGCCGCCGAGGTCGATGAAGACACCGAAGTCCGTTATCGAGGAGACCCGACCGTCTCGGATCTCGCCTTCCTGGAGGTCTTCGATGATGCGTTCTTTCTGTTCGCGTCGCCATTCGGCCATGGCCGCACGCTCGGAAAGAATCGCGCGGTTCTTGCGCCGGTTCAGCTCGATGACCTTGAGCCGGATCTCCTTCCCGACAAGGGTCGCGAGAGCGTTGTTCGCGTCTGGATCATCCCGCCGAATGCTGTCCACCTGGGAGAGCGGGATAAACGCGTTCACGCCTTCGACATTGGCGAGGATGCCACCGCGATTGTGGCCCACCACTTCGCCAGTGAAGGTCTCGCCGCTCTCGAGGCGCGCAGCGAGGATGTCCCAGCCCTCTTCGCCGCGGGCGCGGTCGAGCGAGACGATGCCATGGCCCTCGGCGCTCATCGGCTGCAGGACCATCACGCGGACGCTGTCACCCGTCTTCAGGCGGGTCTGCCCCTCGGCGCCCATCGAGAGCATCTCGGTCTGGGGGATGACGGCCTCGGTCTTGGTGCCAACATCGACGATCACGCCATCCGGGGAGGCGCCCATCACGACGCCATCGATGATCTCGCCGCGGCGTAGATTGCCCGGCTGCGCGGCCTCGGTTTCGAGGAGCGCGGCCATGTCCATCTCGCCCGACGGTTCGGGGGCCGGCTCGGCTCGGGCCGGCTCGGGCTCGACCGCTGCCTCTACTGGCGCGGGCGGCTCGGGGATGTCCTCTGGCGGCGGAGGCGCGGCCGCAAACGCAGGCTCGGGTGTCGCGGCTTCGACCGTCTCCGGGGCAGCCTCGGACCAGGGAGCCACAGGCTCTGGTGTTGGTTCGTCAAGCGCTTCCGGGGCGGCCTCGGCCACAGGCTCTGGCATGGGCGCGTCAACCGTCTCCGGGACGGCCTCAGGCTCGGGAGCCGCGGCCTCAGCCGCAGGCTCTGGCGTGGGTACTTCGACCACCTTCGGAGCGGTCTCGCTGGGGGTAGAGGGTGGATCCGCGACGGCGCCGGTCGCAGGGACCGTGGCGTCGCTCTTGCCGGCCTCGGGGGCCGATTCGTCGGTGGACACTGGTGGGCTCCGTCTGACCGCATTGCCCGTCTGGGTGAAGGGAAGGACGGCCGCTGTGCTTATGGATAGGAAGAGTGTAGCAGTGCCCTAATCAAGGTGCGAAGCGATGCACGCACCGCCCCGCTCCGGTCAGCCCTGGGCTCGCACCGCGTCTTTACGCGGCGGTCCCTCGCCCCGGCCCGCCCTACGGCAGCGACGGACAGAATCCGGCGTCGCCGGGATCGATCTGGCTAAAAGGAGAATCAAACGAGCGAGCGCGCAGCAGGGCGACATCCGCGCCCCCGCGAAGCAGTCGAGTGAACGAGAGAAAGAACCGGCGGCGGCCTATTTTCCCACCCAGTTACCCAGGCAGTATCGTCGGCGCTGAGGCGTTTCACTTCCGTGTTCGGGATGGGAACGGGTGGGGCCACCTCGCTCTAGCCACCAGAAGCATCAGTATCCGGTGGGCGCCGGGCCCGTGGCAAGTGGTCTACACATCAACGGCGACCCCGACGAGCGCCCCGATGCCGAACGTCACGCCCGCGGCCACCAGTCCCAAAACGAGCATGCGCGCACCTGAATAGAGCGCGGAGCGTCCGGTCCAGAGCGTCACCGCCGCGCCGAGGATATAGAGCCCGATCGCGCCAAGCGCGATGCTCAGGCCGATAGCGAGCGCGCCATCGAGGAACAGCCAGGGAATGACCGGGAGCACCGCGCCGAGCGCGAAGAGGAAGAACGAGGTGAGGGCCGCTACCCAAGGGCTGGCAGCGTCCGCCGGAGACATCCCCAGCTCCTCCCGGACGAGCGTGTCGAGCGCCGTCGCAGGATCCGCCAGCACACGATCGGCAGTAGCGCGAGCATCCGCCTCCGATAGGCCCTTCACCTGGTAGATGAGCGCCAGCTCCTCGCGCTCCTCCTCGGGGTTCATCTCGAGCTCCTCACGCTCGATTCCAACCTGGCGTTCAAAGGCCTCACGAGTACTGAGCACGCTCACCCACTCGCCCAGGGCCATGCTGATGGCGCCAGCGAGGAGCCCGGCAATTCCCGCTAAGGCGACGAATTCGCGGCCCGGATCCGCACCAGCGACACCCATCACGAGGCTGAGGTTCGAGACGAGCCCGTCGTTCGCACCGAGGACGGCGGCGCGCAGGGCGTTCCCCGAAGCAGAGCGATGGCGCCCCTCGATCCGGGCGACGTTGACCTCACGGCCGGGCTCGCGCCCCAGCTCTTGGAAGAGCCGTGCATGTGAGCGCTCGGCCCTTGGCAAGCCGTGCGCAATCGCCTCGGGCTGGTCGTCGTACATCGTGACCGCGCCCGCTTCCATCCGTTCCACGATCGGGGTCACGAACTGCGTGCCGAAGCGCCGCGCGAGCAACCCGAGGACACGCACGCGAAAGCCCGGCCGAGGATCGGGGACGGCGGCACCGCCCTCGCGCAGCTTCTCCCGCCAAAGCTCGATGTGGCTGCCCTCGCTTTCGGCGAGACGGCGAAAGACCTCTTTCAGACTGGGATCGTCTTCGGCCTCGGCCAAACGCAGGTACAGCGCCTGGCCATCGACCTCCTCCCGGAGGTTCGCGCGAAAGCGCTTGATATCAGCTCGCGAGAGCGTCGGGGGCGTCTCGGGCGGTGCCACACCCCCAGTCTACGAGGGACTTGGGGTCGGGCCAGGGGCGCCCGCGGTTGGGCGGCGGGGGTCAGGCGACCGCGACCGACTCGATGATCCGGACGTAGCCCGCCGGGATCCCGTGCTCGCGCGCACCCTCGAGCAGGAGCGCGCGGTATCCCGCGGTGGTGGGGCCCTCCCCTGCGGGCTCGCAGATGACGTAAGCGAACGCCTGAGCGGGATCGCCCGTAAGGGTCTCGACCCCCACGACGAAGCGGCGGTACTGCCCGCGGGCCACCCCCTCGTGGCGATCGAGCGCCACGAGATGGGCCTCGCTCACCACCCAGAGAACGCCCCAGAGCTCGTCACCAGCGGAGACCACGATGTCCGCCACGCGGCCGCCGCGGCGTTCGCTCCACTTGTCGAAGGCCAGCCGATACCCCGTGAGGCGCGCCGGACCCTGCGCCGTGGCACCTGGGCAGCGCTCGGCCATCTGCGCTGAGGACATGTTCGAGCCGTAAGCGAAGTAGGGCAGCGGGGCCATCGCATCAGGTTACAGCCGGGGGAACAGCCGGTGTCCCGCCCTTCCCCGAGCGAGCGGACCGCCGACTCATCACCTAGGGACTTTCCCTTAAGGGAAGCCACCCGGGGAGGAGCTCGCTATGCCGCGCCGACCAACCACTGCGAATCTCCTCCTGTCGCTCGGGGGCGTCGTGTTGGGCTTCGCCGGGCTGGCGATGGTGACCCTGGGCTCCCTCAGCGCGAACGAAACCCGACCCGTGCAGGCGCTAGGCGATTGCACCACCTCGACGGAGGCGCTCGACGGCGAGGAAGCTGCGTTCCTCACCCTGATCAACAACTATCGGGCCGCGAACGGGCTCGGGCCGCTGACGGTGTCGAACAGCCTCAATCGCGCCGCCGCCTGGATGGTGCGCGACCTCGGCACGAACAACTACTTCTCCCACACCGACTCGCTCGGGCGCTCGCCTTCGGAGCGCGCGCAGGACTGCGGGTACCCGTCGGGTGCGGGCGAGAACCTCGCCACCGGCACCGTCTGGGACTCCGCCCAGGAGGCGTTCGACGCCTGGCAGAGTTCGCCCGGCCACAACGCGAACATGTTGGGGCCCTCGTACCTGGTCATTGGGATCGCTCGCGAGCAGATAAGCGGTTCGGCGTACGGCTGGTACTGGGCCACGAGCTTCGGGAACGTCGACGACAGCGGTGCGCCCCCGCCACCCACCGCCACACCGACGGCGGTGCCACCCACGGCCACGAGCACGCCCACCCAGCCGCCCCCGCCGACCGCGACGCCTACGGCGATCCCTACGGCCACGAGCACCCCAGTTCCCCCCAGCCCCTCGCCGACCGCAACGGCAACGCCCGCCGACTCGCCACCGCCACCACCGCCACCGCCACCGCCAACTGCGACGCCGACCGCTGTGATTCCGCCTCCGGCAACGCCAACACCGACCACCGCCCCGGCGACGCCGACGCCGGCGCCGACACCGACGAGCCCCCCAGCCGCCGCCACGTCGACGCCCACGAGCGCCCCACCCACCGCAACGCCAACGCCTACACCGACCACCGCCCCACCCAGCGCGACGCCAACGCCGACGCCGACGAGCCCCCCGGCCGCCGCCACGTCGACGCCCACAAGCGTCCCGGCCCCACCAACGCCAACGCCAACGCCGACAGATGTACCGAGCGGCGGCGGGCCCGACCCTGTGCTCGACTTAGGTCCGGGCGCCAACCTCACCACCTGGCCCGGCGACGACACCGCACCGAGCGCTGCCCTGAACAACGCGAACGGGCCGATCGTCGCGGTCTATGGCTACGACGCGGCCACCAAGAGATGGCACCGCTTCGGCCCCAACCTCCCGGGCTACGTCAACGACCTGACGATGCTGCGCTACGGCGACCCGTACTGGTTCATCACGCTGGGGTCGGTGGCGCTCCCGATCACGCAGTAGCGGCGCCGAAAACGATCAGGTACCCGAGACGGTCATCTCCGCGATCCGGACCGTCGGCGCCGCCGTTGCGCCGAACCAGGTGAGATCGCTCCCCACGGCATCGACCTGCGCGAGCATCTCCGCGACGTTGCCCGAGATGTTCGCCTCGGCCACCGGGTAGGCAATCGCACCGTTCTCGATCCAGAAGCCGGCGACCCCACGGGAGTAGTCGCCCGTGGTGGGATTGAACCCGAAGCCCATAAGCGCTGTGACGAGGAGCCCTTCACTGGTGCCGGCGACGATCTCCTCCGCCGGGGTGGGCCCCGGCGCCAACACGAGGTTGGCGGCACCGGGCTCGGGAAGCGAGGCGACGCCCCGCTGAGCGCTGCCGGTCGTGCGCGCATCCGCCCGGCGGGCGGTATAGCAGTCGAAGAGGAAGCCTTCGAAGCGCCCCTTCTCGAAGAGCGTATGGCGAGCCGACGCCACGCCTTCCCCGTCAAAGGGACGCGAGCCCGCGCGGCCGGGCTCCGTCGGATCGTCGACGAGCGTCACGCCCGTTGAGCCGATCTGCTGGCCGACCTTCCCTGCGAGGAAGGTGGCCCCACGATAGAGGGCGCCACCGGTCGCACAGCGCGCGACATCGCCCACGAGCTGCGCAGCCATCATGGGCTCGAAGATGACCGGCACGCGCTTGGTCTCCACCTTTCGCGCGCCCAGCTGGTCGACGGCGCGCTGGGCGGCGATCCGTCCCAGCGTCGCGGGCTCCATGAGCCCCCGCAGACTGCGTTCGGAGCTGAACCAATACGCGTTCCGCTTCTTACCGTCGGCGTCGTCCGCGAGGACTTCGGTCATGAGCGAGACGGACGTCGCGGGATACCCCGCCGCGAAGCCCTCGGAGTTGGCGAGCGCGAGCTCGCCCACGCGCGTGGAGACGCTCGCCCCTTCGGAGTTCGTGATCCGCGGGTCGTGGGCGAGCGCGGCGGCCTCACAGTCGCGCGCCATCACGATCTTCTCTTCGGTCGAGAGGTTGTCGATGCGTTCGTCGTAGAGCCGAAGCGCTTCCGCGCCCGCGGTCGCGAGCAGCTCTCGTTCGGGCAGGCCCGCGTGTTCGTCCGGAGCGGAGATCCGCGCCAGCTCCACGGTATCGGCGACGAACTGCTCGAATGTTGCCGGCGCGAAATCGGAGGTCGAGCAGACCGCCGTACGCCCACCATCGATCACCCGCAGCCCCAGTGAGCTGGAGCCGGCCTCGATCAGTTTCTCGATCTCGCCAAGCCGCACCGAGACCGTCGCTTCCGTGTGGGCGAAGGCGATCGCGTCGCACTGCTCGGCCCCCTGGGTCTGAGCGAGCGCGACCGCGCGAGCGGCGAGGTCGAGCGGCGTCGCGTCAGCCAAGTTGGGTGCCGCCCACCGTCATCGCGGAGACGAGGATGGTGGGCAGACCTACCCCCACCGGCACTGATTGCCCCTCCTTGCCGCAGGTCCAGCGGCCGTCCGAGAGGGCGTAGTCGTTGGCGACCATGCTGACCTTGGAGAGCGCGTCCGGGCCGTTGCCGATGAGGTTCGTCGTGCGTAGTGGAGACGTGATCTTGCCGTTCTCGATGAGGTAGGCCTCGGTCGTGGAGAAGGTGAAGTCGCCATTCGAAATATTGACTTGCCCGCCCGAGAACGCGACGCAGTAGATGCCCCGCTCGACGCTCGCGACGACCTCATCCGGGGTGGAGGGGCCGGGGAGCATCAGCGTATTCGTCATCCGCGGCATGATCGGATGCTTGAACGACTGCCGGCGGCCCGAGCCGCTCGGCTCGACGCCAAAGTGGCGCGCGCTGATCTCGTCTTGGAGGTAGCCGCGCAGGACGCCGCCCTCGATCAGCACGTTGCGCTTGGTCGGGTTGCCCTCGTCGTCCACGTTGATCGAGCCCCGCGACTCTTCGATCGTGGCGTCGTCGATCACGGTCACGAGTTCACTCGCGACCGGTTCCCCGACGCGGTCGCTGTAGTTGCTCGTGCCCTTGCGGTTGAAGTCGGCCTCGAGGCCGTGGCCGATGGCTTCGTGCAGGAGGATGCCGCTATCGCCGGCCGCGAGCACGACCGGCACCTCGCCCGCGGGTGCGTCCACGGCATCCTGAAGGAGCAGCGCCTGACGCGCGGCATCCCGCGCCGTGTCTTCGGGCGTGACCCGCTCGAAGTACTCGAGGCCGAGACGGCCGCCCCCGCCCGTCCGCGCGGTCTGGCGGCTTTCGCCTTTCTCCGACAGCACCATCACATTCATGCGCATCAGGGGTTGGACATCGCCCACGATCTGGCCGTCGCTTCTCGCCACCAGAACCGTCTTCGTCTCGTCAGCGACGCTGGCGTCGACCCGCGTGATGCTCGGGTCGTAGGCGCGGGCCGCGCGGTCGGCGCGCTCGAGCAGCGCGACCTTGGCCGCGGGCGGCTCATCGCTCAGCAGCGCTTCCTCGCCGTAGTAGCTCCCTGTCGCGGCACGGGGCGTAGTGTTGATCGCCGTCGGACGCTCGTCCTCCGTGCCGATGCGCGAGGCCGTCTCGGCCGCCCGCGCCATCGCCTCCGCGTCGAGCGACTCCGTATAGGCGTAGCCGATGCTGTCGCCCTTCACCACGCGGATGCCAACGCCCTGCTCCACGCTGCGGGCGGCGGACTTGATCCGCTGATCCTCGAGCGAGATCGACCCGTTCGTGCGGTGCTCGAAGAAGAGCTCGGCGAAGTCGCCCCCACGGGCCAGAGCAAGGGAAAGAAGCGAAGAGACTCTAGCCGGGTCGATCCCGTATCGGTCGGAGAAGAGCCGCTGGGCCTGAAGCGATCGGTCGGGCATGGGGCCATGGTAGCTCAGGCTCCGCGGCCGGCCGAAACGCTATTGGTGGAAACCACGCTGAGCCTCGGGGCCCGGCTACGGGGCGCTAAGCTCTAGGGGCCGATGGACGCGATCGAGACGTTTCTGCAGCCGGGCGTCCGTGCCCTCGCCGAAGATGGGGCCCTCCTTCCGGCCTCCGAGCCCCCCGCCAGCGCCGCCGGCGAAGCGCTGCTCGTCGTGGATCTGGAGATGAGCGGCGCGAACCCGCGCGAGCACGAGGTCATCGACATCGGGGGCGTGCTCGCGAAAACTGCCGAAGCCTTCCCGGAACGGGGCTCGTGGGGAAGCCGCGTGCGGCCACTCCATATCGGTACTGCCGATCACGCCGCCCTCAAGGTCGCCGGCTACGCGCCGAAGGCCTGGCGTGAGGCGGTCCCCCTCGAAGAAGCGTTTACGCGGGTCGTGGATCTGGGGCGTGGGGCAACCATCGCCGGGTGGGGGATCAGCAACGACATGGCATTCCTCGCCGAAACGGCCCGGCGCGTCGGCATCCCCTGGCCGTTCGCCCCAGTCGCGATCGATATCCAACAGATCGCCCGTCGCCTGCTCCTGAAGGGCGACGTCGATCGCTTCAACCTCGGCCACGTCGCCGACCGGCTCGGCATCGGCCGCCTGGGCGAACATGGCGCGCTCGCCGACGCCTACGCGACGTACGACGTGCTGCTCAAACTGGCGGAACGCGCCGGGCTCGGCGGCAACGCCGGTCCTTGACAATCCTTTCCGGGATGCTGACGATCGAGGCCACGTTCTCGGGGCGAGGTGGAAATCCTCACCGGCGGTGAGAGCCCGCGACTCCGCTTCTGGCGGATTGACCCGGTGGAATTCCGGGGCCGACGGTCAAAGTCCGGATGGGAGAGAACGAAACGGCGTTCTTGCGCGACCGCGCGAGGGCGGTCGATCGACCTTTCCCGTCGATCCCCTGGCTCGTCATAGCGTTGCGCGAGGCGGGATATGTTCACCGGCATTGTCGAAGAGCTCGGGACGGTCCTCGAAAGTGGGCCGGGCCTGCTGCGTATTCGTGCCCCGAAGATCCTCAGCGACGCCGCGAACGGCGATTCGATCGCGATCAACGGCGTCGACCTCACCGTCGCCGAGATCGAGGGCGATACCTTCCTCGCCAACCTCATGCCCGAGACCTACCGCCGCTCCGCGCTCGGCGATCTCCGCCCCGGCGACCTCGCCAACCTCGAACCCAGCGTCCGGCCCGACGACCGGCTGAGCGGGCACCTCGTCCGCGGAGTGACCGAGGGCGTGGGGCAGGTCACGGCCCACGACCGCGAAGGTGAGGCGCTCATCGTGCACATCGCCGCGCCTGCCGAGCTGTTGCGCTATGCGGTCGTGAAAGGCCCCATCTGCATCGATGGGATCAGCCTCACGATCGTGGCCAAGGCTGCCGAGAGCTTCGCGGTCTCGCTTGTGCAGTACACGCAGGAGCACACGAACCTCGTGAGCCGCGGGGTGGGAGCACGCGTAAACCTCGAAACGGACATCATCGCGCGCTACGTCGAGCAGTTCGTGGAAGAGCGCTTCGCCGCTGCGGGGGAGCCGGCGTGACCACCGAAGATCGCTCGCCGCTCATCGGCGTAGAGGAGGCGACCGAGGAGTACCGCCAGGGAAAGTTCGTGATCATCGCGGACGACGAGAGCCGTGAGAACGAAGGCGACCTCACGATTCCGGCCGAGTGCGTGACCCCGGAGACGATCAACTTCATGGCGCGCTACGCGCGCGGGCTCATCTGCGTCGCCCTCACGGAGGAGCGCGTCGCCGAACTGCGGCTTCCGATGATGGTCGAGGAGAAAACGAACGACTCCCCCTTCGGAACGCCTTTCACCGTCTCGGTCGAGGCCCGCACGGGCGTCTCCACCGGTATCAGCGCAGCCGATCGCGCGCGCACGGTCGAGGTTCTGCTCGATCCCGCGACGGGCCCCGAGGACCTCGTGCGGCCCGGGCACATGTTCCCGCTACGCGCCCGCGAGGGCGGCGTGCTCGTCCGGGCCGGCCAGACGGAGGCGAGCGTGGACCTCTGCCGGCTGGCCGGCATGCAGCCGGCTGCCGTCATCTGCGAGATCATGAAGGGCGACGGCGAGATGGCGCGCATGCCCGAACTGAAGCGCTTCGCGCGCCGCCACGGCCTGAAGATCCTCACGACGAACGAGATCATCAAATACCGGCTCCGGACCGAGCGTCTCGTGAAACGCGTCGCCGAGACGCGGCTGCCCACGCCGTCTGGCGAGATGACGATCGTGGCCTACGAGGCCCGTTACGAAAGCGAGGAAGAGGTCGCCGTCATCAAGGGCGACATCGACCCCGACCGCCCCGTTCTCGTTCGCGTCCACGATCAGTGCTTCACCGGCGATGTGCTCCACTCCATGCGCTGCGATTGCGGGGAGCAGAAGGACCTCGCCCTGCAGATGATCGGGGAGCAGGGTGGCGTCTTCCTCTACCTCAGCCAGGAGGGGCGGGGCATCGGGCTGCACAACAAGCTGCGCGCCTACAAGCTCCAGGACGACGGCCTCGATACGGTCGACGCGAACCTCGCCTTGGGCTTCCCCGCCGATGGACGGGACTACGGCATCGCCATGCAGATCCTGCTGGACCTGGGGGTCCGCCGGCTGCGGCTGCTCACGAACAACCCCGACAAGCTCGCCGGACTCGAGGGATACGGCCTCGAGATCGTCGAGCGCGTGCCGCTGGAGACGCCGCCGAACGAATTCAATATCGACTACCTCAATACGAAGCGCACCCGGATGGGCCACCTCCTCCACGGGCTGGACACGCCAACCACGCCCGCGCCAACGGCTGAGGACTAGTCGTCGTGCCCGAGCTGGAGGGCAGTGACGACGGTGCGGCCCTGCGCGTCTGCGTCGTGGTGGCGCGCTGGAACGAGTTCGTCACCAGGAAGCTGCTCGACGGCGCGCGGGCGGGGTTGGGCGAGCGGGGCCTCCGTGCGGAGGACATCACCGTCGCGTGGGTGCCCGGCTCCTTCGAGGTCCCCACGGCCGCGCGCTGGGCGGCCGAGTCTGAGCGCTTTGATGCCGTCATCGCGATCGGGGCGGTGATCAAGGGCGAGACGGACCACTACGAGCACGTCGCGGGCCAAGCCGCGAAAGGCATCGCCGAGGCCAGTCAGGCAACCGGGGTCCCCATCATTTTCGCCGTCCTCACCTGCGAGACGGCCGAGCAGGCGCTCGCCCGCGCCGGTGGTGCGCACGGGAACAAGGGCGAGGAGGCGGCGGCCGTCGCGATCGCGATGGCCCGGCTGCGCGAGCAGATCGCCTAGGGCGTCGCCAGGTAGATCTCGGCCGCCCAGCCGTTCACGTTCGGAGCTTCGACCCGCCACCAACTGATGTCGTCGATATCGACCGGTCCCGCCAAGACGGTGACGTCCGTGCCGTCGGCGATGCAATCGACCACATCCGCTTCGAGGCTTGCCGCCGCGCGGACGTTCAGGCAGCTGCCCGTACCCTCGACGACGGCGCCATCGCCCGGCGCAAAACGCGGCGCCGGCGTGGCCGTCGCGGTCACGCCTGGGGTCTGGGGAGGTGGTGAGGTCGGCGCGGACACGAGCGTCGCGCTGGCAACCGCCGTTGCCGTGGACGTTCCCACGGCCACCGCCGGCTCGCCATCATCGCCACCGCGCAACCGGTCAACGCCCCAGACGATGCCGAAGGCGATGCCGAAGGCGAGCAATGCCCCCGCCGGCACGAACCAATAGCGGAATAGGCCCTGTCCCCCGTAGATGCGCGGCAGACGCTGCGTGGGCGCCCCCAGCGTGCCTGGATTGCGCAGACGCCGGGCGGGGGGCGCGGCCCGGGCCCGGTCCGGGGGCGTTGCCTGGCCGCGCCGGCCCGGCGGTGCGGACAAGCCGCCAACGGTGGGTGGTTCGTCCAAGTCGGGATCATCATCGCGGGCCTCGGGCGCGGGGATGATCGGTGGCGGCGAATCGGCTTCGCCGTGATTCGCGTTGGGCGCCGGCCGCCGGGACCGCGACTCGCCGAAGGGCACGGGCAGGGGCTGGCCCTCGTGCTCGCCCACAGTCGCGCAGCCGCCGTACTCGATCCAGCAATTGGGGTGGTGGGCGGCGTGGCAGCCGGAGCACTGCAGCACCGCCTCTCCAATGGAGAACCCGATGCCGCAGACCGGGCAGAAGCGTTGCGCGGAATCGCTCAAGCGTCGCCCCTGGAGATCCAGTATCGAATCGCAGGAGGCCGGCGGCAAGGGACCTTCGTGGCCGCCGCGAGCGCGGCCGCGTACGCTCGACGGGTGGCAGTCCGCATTCTCGGCGTGAACGGCAGCATCCGCGACGGAAGCAGCGCGGACCGCGCGCTGCGCTTCGTGATCGACCTCCTCACGCAGGATGGCGCCCAATGCGAGGCCTTCGAGATCGGCACGCTGCCGCTCCTCGACGGCCGCCCCGACGGCGACTATCCGGCGATCGCGGGCGCCTGGCGGGCAGCCGCCGAGGCCGCTGAAGGGCTCGTGCTGACCGTCCCCACCTATCACGGCGCCGCCCCCGGCGCCCTCAAGAACGCTCTCGATTTCCTGGACGTGCCCCAAATCGCGGGCAAGCCCTTCGCCCTCATCGGCATTGCCGGCGGCGATGCCGAACCGGGCGTGACCGATATCGCCCGGGTCTTACGCCACATCGGCGGCATCGCCGCCGTGCCCGACGTCGTCATCTCTCGCTCGGCCGACCACTGGGGAGCGGGCGACCAACCCTCGAACAAGAGCGTTGCGATCGCCCTGGCGAAAGTCGCATCCGATCTGATGACGCTCTGCGGTCTTGCCGCGGAAGGCAAGTTGCCACAGCCGTGACCACGGGCCGGCGGCGGCCCAGCGTCGGCGTCGCCATCGTCGTCCGCGACGAAGCGGGACGCGTGCTCTTGGGACGGCGCGCCGTGGGCTGGGGCGCGGGCCAGTGGTGCGTTCCCTGCGGCTCGCTCGAGTGGGGCGAAGACATCCGCGAAGCGGCGGCCCGCGAGCTCCTGGAGGAGACCGGCGTCCGCGCGCAGGCGGGCGCAGTCGTCTCCGTGCAATCGAACTTCCACGATCCAGAGCGGCTGACCGTGGGCATCTGGTTCGCGGCCGTGAACGCGGAGGGCGAGGCGCATCCCGCGGACGGCGAGCTCAGCGAGGTCGGCTACTTCGACCCTGCCGCGCCGCCACCCCTGGCCTTCCCGACGGACGCGGTCGTGCTCGCCCAGCTCGCCAGCGGGGACGGCTAGCGGCAAGCGCCGAAGCGCTCCGGTGGCCAGTAACGCCAGACGACACGGCCCACGAGATCACCCGTCCGCACAGGCCCGAACGTGCGGCTGTCCGTGCTCGCGGCGGGGTTGTCACCGAGCAGCACCACGCGCTTCCGCCCGGCGAAGTCAGCGACGCGTTTCGCGATCACGCGCGAGCGGTCGCGCGGATCGCGCGCGAGCACGACCGCGCCGAGGGAGGGCGGGCGGCGGCGGGCCCGGGTATCGACGACGACGTAGTCGCCATCCGCGAGCGCGGGCGCCATGCTCGCGCCTTCGACCACGTAGCGCACGAAACATCGCCGCGCGAGCGCGAAGAGCGCCCCCGCGAGTACGGCGAGGGCGGCGGAGACGACGAAGCCGGCCCGCAAACGGCGGCCGGCTTCGTCCGGGCTGATCGTGGTCTCGCGCTTAGCCCGCGGTGTAGAAGGGCACGTCGCTGCGATTCTTCGAGGCCCAGAAGATGTCGTGGATCCCCCCGATCGTGTCGACGAGTGCCTGCGCGGCCTCGACGTTGACCTCGACCTTGTTCTGCGAGCAGAGCTTGGCGGCGTTCCAGAAGGTCGTGTGCAGATCCGGATTCGCCTCCAGATGCGGCGGCTTGAAGTAGTCGGTCCAGAGGATCAGCAACTCATCTTTGGCGAGCTGGGCCTGCTCCTCTTTGATCGCAATGAAGCGGCTTCGGGTGTTCTCCGTGGCGAGGTCGTTGCCGTGGAGGTCTCCGAGTTTCTTCGCCATCGAGAGGACGGCTTCGGCGGCGATGCGAGCGGAAGCGGGGTCGTAGACGCCGCAGGGGCCGTCGCAGTGGGCGTAGGCGGTGTTCGCGGGACGAAGGATGCGGGCCAACAGGCTCATGGAAGGGCTCCTTAGGTGCTGATTCTCAAAGCAGGGTTCCTCGGCGCCGAAGTATAGCGGGCAGCGCGGGCCGTTGGCTTCCGTGCCAGGGCACGAACGCCGAGCGCGGGACTGTTTAGGGGAGCTCCGCGCTCAGGTCCGCGAGGCGCGCAGCTTCGTCGTCGCTGATCGCAAAGTCGATCGCGCCCGCGTTTTCGCGCGCCTGGCGGGCGTGGCGCGCACCGGGAATGGGGAGGACCCGTTCCTGCCGCGCGAGCCAGTTCAACGCGACCTGTCCCGGCGTGCGACCGTGCGTCTGGCCGATCTCGTCGAGCGCTCGCAGCAGCGGCTGTAGGTGTGGCTGTAGCTGTTCGGGCTTGCGCAACCGCGCGCTGAAACGGCCTAGGCCACGTGGCGCCGGAGCGCCGCCCTGGTGCTTCCCGGTGAGTACCCCCCGCGCGAGCGGGAAGTAGGCGATCAGCGTCACATCGAGCTCGTGACAGGTTTCGAGAACGCCGTTCTCTTCCGGCGCTCTGTGGCAGAGGCTGTAGTTCACCTGATTCGAAACGAGCGGCACTCCTCGCTCGGCGAGGGCGGCGTGCGCGGTTCGCATCTGCGCGGCGCTGTAGTTGCTCACGCCGACGTAGCGCACCTTGCCCGCAGCAACGGCATCCGCGAGCCGGTCCATCAGACTCCGGATGCGCAGGAGGGTGAAGGGAAAATGGATCTGGTAGAGGTCGACCGTTTCACGCTGCAGCCGCCGCAGGCTGGCGTCGAGGGCCCCTTCGAGGGAGCTGCTCGTGAGGCGGTAGGGGAGGGGGGCGAACTTGGTAGCCACCAGCGCGGGCTCGTGACTCCCGGCGAGGATGCGGCCAATGACCCGCTCCGAGCGGCCCCGGTTGTAGACCTCGGCTGTATCGATGAGCCGCACGCCATTGCTCATCGCCGCCTCGAACGCCGCTCGCGGGCGGGTGGCGTCCTCGCCCTCGCCCCGCCGCGCCCCCCAGCTGTTCGTACCGATTCCGAGGGGACGCAGCCTGAGTTCGGTGGGCCCGAAGCGCATGTCCGGAAGCGTCATGCGGGAGGGAGTTTAGAGTTCAAGGTTCAGAGTTCAAAGTTCAGAGTTCAGAGAGGGAGCACGAAGGGCTGCGCTTGCGGGCGCCTGGGGCCGAACCTAAGATCAAGCCTGGCGTAAGCCACACGTCGATCCCAAGGCTGGCGATGTCCTACAGCATTATCGAAACGTGCATCGGCTGCACTGCCTGCACGAAGCGCTGCCCGACGAACGCGATCACCGGCTCGCGCAACGAGCTCCACGTGATCGACCCCACGCTCTGCATCGATTGCGGCGCCTGCGGCGTGGTCTGCCCACCGGAATCCATCCTCGACGAGTTCGGCGAGGTGACGAAGTCGATCAAGAAGAACGAGTGGCCGAAGGCGGTCGTGATCGAGGAGAAGTGCATCGGCTCGGGCTGCGAGCTCTGCATCAACATCTGTCCCTTCGATGCGCTCAGCCTGCAGCACACGGACCGTGTCGACGACTTCTTCGGCGTGAGCGTCGTCGATGAGAAGAAGTGCACCGGCTGCCGCCTCTGTGAGGACGTCTGCGGGTGGGATTCGGTCCACATCTTCCCGCTGAAGCACGAGATCCTGAAGCCGCTCGAAGAGCTGACCGACCAGGAGATCGCGCTGGTGAAGCAGGCGAAGACCGCCCAGGACGCGATCGAAGTTTCCTAAGCCCGGAACCAGACCGCGCTAGGCGTAGTGCTCGATCCTCCCCGCGAGATCGAGATCGAGCTGGGTCACGCCCCCCGCGTCGTGCGTGCTCAGGCGAATGGCGACGGTGCTGTAGACGATCGAAAGCTCGGGGTGGTGGCCCATCACCTCGGCGGCCATGGCCACGCGGTTCACGAACCCCATCGCGGCAATATGGTCGTCGAGCTTGAAGGTTTTGCTGATCGCCTGGTCGCCATCGGCGGCCCAGCCAGAGAGGGCGTTGACGGCCTCCGCGACCTGGCTGGCACTCAATCGTTCGGGCATGGCAGCTCTCCTCGGCTTCACCTGGCGTTTCCGGTTCCTAAGCCGTTGGTCAGCAAGGATAGTACGAGTGACGACGGCACGGCGGGGCGGGCGAAGGCGGAGCCGGCGCTGGTTCCTCGGCGCCCTCGGCGCCTCGGCCGGAGCGGCCGGCCTCACGGCAATCGGCGCCTGCGGCGACAGCGCCAGCGGAGGCCCCCCCGCAGCGCTTTCGAGCCCAACGCCCACCGTCGCGCCCACCCAACCGGGGGAGCCCGAGCCCACGCCCACGCGGCCGCCGCCTTCGGGCCGCCACGGGGGCACGCTGCGCTACACCGCCCTCGTCTCCAGCGACGGCAGGTTCGACCCGCACCTGACGAGATCGACGACCGTGTTGAGTCAGCAGGCGTTGATCTACAGCCGCCTGATCGCTTACGAAAGCCAGGTCGAAGGCCGGCTCGAGCCGGACCTCGCGCTCGGCCTCCCGGAGCAACCGGACGAGCTCACCTATACCTTCCACTTGAACCCCGAAGCCCGCTGGCACGAGCAGGCGCCGCTTTTCAACCGGGTCGTCACGGCGAACGACGTGGCCCTGAGCATCGAGCGCCAACGGCAGGGCGACACGTCCTTCCCGCGCAAGGCCCGTTGGTCGCAGATTGAGTCCGTGGAGGCGCTCGACGAACGCACGCTCACAGTCCGGACCGCGGTACCGTTCGCGGGCACGTTGGACCGCTTTGCCTCGCCCGAAGGCTTCGTGGTACCCCCCGAACTCGAAGGCGGCTTCGGGAGCAATCGGCAGATCGGCAGCGGACCGTTCCGCTGGCTCGAGTGGTCCGAGGGAGCCTTCGCGAGCACCGTGCGCAACCCCGCGTGGCACGGGCCCGAGGGCGGGCCATTCCTCGACGGCGTCTCCGCGGTGCAGCCGCGCACCGCCGACGAGGTGGAGGCGGACTTTCGCGCGAAGAAGCTCGACGCCGCAGTGGTCGGGTTTGGGCCGGCCCGGGAGCTGAAGAGCCGCCTCCCAGAGCTCCGCGAGGCGCGCTCGGCGCTCGCCCAGTTCTACGGCATGCGTTTCCTCTCAGCGCTTCCGCCCTACGACGACGAGCGCCTGCGCAACGCGATCACCACCGCCCTCGACCGTCGCGCGATGCTCGACCGCTTCTTCGACGGCGCCGGGACGATCAACCCCTGGGTTAGCGCGGCGATGACGCGCTGGTCGCTGCCGCAAGCGGAGCTGCAGCAACGACCCGGCTACCGCCCGGGAAGCGGCGGGCGGGAGGCCGATGTTGCGGAGGCACGCCTCGCCTTGGAGAGCTACCTGGAGAGCAAGGAGCTTCCGGACCCGCTCGAGCTCCTTGTGGAGGACGATGTTGAGGAGAGTCTGGGGATGGGCAGCCTGATTCGGGATCAGCTCGAAGCCACGCTCGGTCTGAACGTGACCATCACCCCGGTTCCGATCCAGGCGCTCGGCCAGCGACTGTCCGAAGGGCAGGCTCCGTGGGCCGTGGGGTCCGACGACGGCTGGATCGAGCTCGACGACTGGCTTTTTCCGCACTTCCACAGCGAGGGAACGAGGAACAGCTTTGCCCTTCGCGATGACGACCTCGATGCGCTCATCGCGGACCAGCGTGCGGAGATGTCCCCGGACCGGCGGCAGGCGATCGGCTACGACGTCCAGCGCCGCCTCCTCGACCTGAACGTCGGCGCGAACTTCGTAAGCGAGGACGTAGTCACGCTGTTCTGGCCGTACGTCCAAGCCTTTCCCGTGGACGCGGGTGACGCGTACCAGGACCGCTTCGCGCGGACCTGGATCGATCGCGCCCACCCGAGCTACGTCTAGCCCGGCGCTAGACGCCCCCGTCCAGGATGTGCCGCGCGATTGCCGCCGAGTCGGGCCGGTACTCGCCCCGGGAGACCCGCTCCCGCAGCTCGGCCACGCGGCCGTCACGCAGATCCGGTGCCGCGTCCACAGCTGCGCGGGCGCGGATGAACTCCCCCGCCGCGGGTGTCACGCTGAGCGAATCGTTGGGGGCGGACGCAGGCGCTCCGGCGGCGCTCCCGCGCGGATACCCAACGAGCTCGACGCTCCCGAGCGGGGCCTGGCGGCTGATCTTGCGCATCTGAGACATGATCTTCTCCCTCTCCCTGGCTACTAACCGGCGGCCTCGATGTTGTCGGCCTTGGCGTTGCGGACGATGGGCCGCTGCCCCTCGTCCCGAATGAGCGAGCCGGTGACGATCAGGCGCTGCGCGAGGTCACTCGTGCAGGTGATCAGGGTGACCCGCGATTGGTGATCAGATTCGAGCACCTCCACGAGCCCTGGGTCCACGACCCGAACACTGGTCACCTCGTAGCGGTGGCGCGCCTCCCCGGCGAAGACCTCGATGACATCGCCAACTTCCACGTCGGGCAAGCCTGCAAAGACCGCAACGTTCGCCGAGTCAGCAACCGAAACGTGGCCCGTGAGCACAACGTTGCCGGGCTCGCCCGGAAGAGCGGAATCGATATGGTGGCCGGCCGCCCCCCAGGCGGTCTCCCATTGGGGCCCGCTCTCGGTGGCGAACACGCCGACCTCATCGATGGCCGCGTCGATGCCGGCTGAGCTGACCACGACACGCGTGGGCAACCCACCGAGCTCGACCCGCGACGGTGCAGCAGCCGGGGCTGTGTCGATACTCTCCACAGGGTCGGACGCAGCCGCGAGCGTTTGTGTCTCGTGGTCCGCCGTCTGGTTCTGGGAAGGACTGCCGGCGGTGCTGTACCAGGTGATCCCACCAGCTGCAGCGACGAGCACTCCCGCGACTAGCCAGGTAGCCAGACCGCTCGAGTTTCGTTTCGGCTTCGCCATCGCCTCCCCCTTGGCCTCCCGAGGGGATTCCCCTAAGGAGTGACCTGCCCTAAGTGTCGGCAGGGAGGACCCTGATCTTGAACGGGATCCGGCCCTAAGGGAGCGGAGAGCGCAGACGGTTCGGTGACAGCCCGCCCCGCAGGTAACGGCCGGGGGGCAGCGACTCCACGGCGAGCGTGGCGGGGCCCGAGGGCACGGAGGGCGGGGCCCGAGGGCACGGAGGGCCGGGCCCACGTGTAGGGGGCCGGCCTAGACCTTTCGGACTAGGGGAAGATCAGCGCCAGACCCGTGCGGCGCGCCCGCACATTCCGCGGCGAGAAGCGGGGGGCGAGCGCTAGGGCCTGGGGCTGGGCCTACATCCCCCGGGAGCGAACCGCGGGTGGGGGCGGCAGGGGGCTGTAGGCGGTGGTCGCGAGGCGCGCCTGGCGCAGTTCTGCGAGACGCGCGGAGGCCGTACCCTGCCAAGCCCCGATCGCGTCGCTGAGGTCGCTGCTCACGCGGTGCAGCTGCTCGAAGGTGCGTTGCTCCGCGGCATCGAGGGTGGCTGGGTCGAGCGCCGTCGGCATGGTGCTCATGCACTACCGCAGCCGGCGGGTCGATCGCATGCAGCAGTCCGCCGCCGCGGTCTTCGCGATGCTCGCCGACGGCCGCCTCCCGCCCCCGGCGATCGAGACGGGAACGCTCGCGGATGGCCCCCGCTTCCTCCGCCGCGTCCTCGACCGGGATGTCGTTGGGAAGCTGGTCCTACGCATCTAGCTCCGCGAGCGGTCCGAGTCCGGCGCTGTTGCGGCGACGATCTCACGCGTCTGCGCCGGAGTAGTACACCTGGAGGACCAGAGGTGGCCGAGCTGACCCACTTGGACCTGGTAGGCTCGCCGACACTCGCCCGCACCCCAACCACGCTGAGAGGCACACTGAAAAAATGAAGTTCGGCATCACGATGTTCCCAACCGACTACGCGATCGGCCCCGGCGAGCTTGCGCGTGAAGTCGAAGCGCACGGCTTCGAGTCACTCTTCTTCCCCGAGCACACGCATATCCCGACGAGCCGCAAATCCCCCTGGCCCGGCGGACCGGAACTCCCGCGCGAGTACTCGCACACGCTGGACCTGTTCGTAGCGCTCACGGCTGCCGCGGCGGCAACGGAGCGGCTGCTCGTCGGGAGCGGCATCTGTCTGGTCATCGAGCGCGACCCGATCGTCCTCGCGAACGAAGTGGCGAGCCTCGACCTCGTTTCCGGCGGCCGCGCCCTCCTCGGCATCGGCGGCGGTTGGAACCTCGAGGAGATGGAGAACCACGGCACCGACCCCAAGCGTCGTTGGCGGCGCATGCGCGAAACGATCGAGGCGATGAAGGCGATCTGGGCCGACGACGAGGCGGAGTACCACGGCGAGCTCGTCGACTTCGACCCTATCTGGCAGTGGCCCAAGCCCGTCCAGAACCCCCACCCGCCCGTCATCATTGGTGGCGACGGGCCGAACACCCTCAAGCGGGTGGTGCGCTACGGCGATGGCTGGATGCCGATCGACGGGCGCGGAGACACGGACCTTGGCCAGCGCATCAGCGAGCTGAACGAACTCGCCGCCTCTGCGGGACGGGCTCCGATCCCCGTCTCGCTCTTCGGCGTTGCCGCCGACCCCGAGCGGATCGAGGCGCACGCCAAAGCCGGTGTCGAACGCATCGTGTTCTCCCTCCCGCCTGCGCCCGCGGCGGAAATCCTGCCGAAGCTGGAAGCGCGGGCGCGCGTCGCCGAGCAGTTCGCGTAAGGAGTCCCCGCCTTGAGCGAAGCTCAGATTCACCCACCAGTCGCAACGATTCGCGCCTCCCAACCACGTGCATTGGGGCCGCAAGGCGTAGCGGCCCCGGGCTTCGGAATGGAGTTCTGGACGCGACCCCGTGACCGCCCGCGAGCCAGATATCGCCACGGTCGAGTTGCCGCCGGCCCAGCCTTCTCCAAGGGCGCCAGCGGAGCGCCCCATCTCGCCGAACCGACCCGGCCCAGGAGCACCTGCCACCTCGGGCGAGGTGCGGGGCGAGGCCGCCACCGCCGCGACCCCGATCAGCAACTCCTCCTAGAATCGACGGCCGAGGCTCGCACCGAGCAGGGGAGGCGGCGTCATCGCGATCGCGCGGCGCAGGGATTCGATCGGCCGCACCTGGCGAAGAGCGCGCCGCGCCTACTACGGCTGGTGGCTGCTCGCGGGCTCGGTCCTCGGCGTCGCGATCGCCGCGGGCGTGTCCTTCTGGTCCTTCGGCCTCTACGTCGCGCCGCTCGAAGACGACTTCGGCTGGTCGCGCGCGGAGATCTCGGGCGGCTTCTCGATCTCGCTTCTCGCAAGCGGTCTCGCCGCTCCGCTCATCGGCCGCTGGATCGACCGCTACGGGCCACGCCGGATGATCCTGATCGGCGCGCTGTTCACGGCCGCGACCTATGGCCTGCTCGCGACGACTGACCAGCTCTGGCAGTGGTTCGCGTATCAGTCGCTGAATGCCGTCTTTCGCCAGATGATGTTCTTCATCCCCTTCCAAACGCTCATCTCGCGGTGGTTCGAACGGCGACGTGGGCTGGCGGTCGGCATCCTCGGGACCGGCTTCTCCCTCGGCGGGTTCGTCATCGTCCCGTTCATGCGCGTCGCGATCGACGTCGTCGACTGGCAAGGCTCCTTCCTGGTCTCCGGCGTCGTGATCGTGGCCGTCTTCGTCCCGCTCTCGCTGTTCCTTGTGCGCGACCACCCCGCGGACGTAGGGACGAGCCTCGACGGCGACACAGCCGCGCCAGGGGAGCCGGTGCGTGAGCGCGTGCTCCGCGGCATCACCGCCCGCGAAGCGCTGCGAACACCGCTTTTTTGGGTGATCGCCTTCGCCCTGATGGCGTTCTTCTACGGCATGTTCGGCTGGATGATTCATTCCATCCCGTACTACGAGTCGATCGGGATCTCGCCCGCCTGGGCGGCGGCGCTCGTCTCAATCGCGGCCGGCGGCGGTACGCTGAGCAGGCTCGCCTTCGGCTACCTCGCGGACCGCATCCCGAGCATCGAGGCGGCGTCCGTGGTCATCGCCGCGTTTCTGGCCGGGGCGATGCTCACGCTGCTGATCTCGGGCGGCAGCGTCGGCGGCCTCGCCATCTTCATCGTGCTCTGGATCGTCGGCTCGAGCGGCGGACCGATGATCGAGCCGCTGCTCCTCACACGCGCCTTCGGGGTCGCCTACTTCGCCTCGATCTTGGGGGTGATCACGGTGGTGGAGACGAGCGGGCAGATCATCAGCCCCGCGGTTGCCGGGGCGATCTTCGACGCGACCGGCTCCTACGACTGGGCGCTCGTGATGTTCGCCAGCGCGATGGGAGTCTCGCTCATCCTCTTCTGGATCGCGTCGCGGCTGCCCCGCCCCGAGCTGAGAACGGTTGAGACGCAGGAGGCCGCGGCTGCGGCCGTCGCGCTGCTCAGCCCCACACCGGCGGAGAGCCCGCCGCTGACCTAGCGGGCGGGCTGGGCCTCGGGCGCAAATGGCATCGTTAAGGTCGGGCCCCAAACCACAGACCCGTCGTCATCGAAGTCGAACAGACTGAGGCGCTCGGCGTTGATCGGATCGTCAGTGCCGAGCGCGACCGGAAGCTTCTGCGTGCTCCACTTCGACATGTCGAGCATGAGCTCGACGATCTGCGCCTCCGTGAAATGGTCCCGTACCTGCGCCCGCAACTCCCCGCTGATCGCGCCAGGCGCCGTCACGAAGGCGTCGGTCAAACGCAACGCCACCTTTTGGAATTCGGGCAGGTCGCTCTCTTCGTAGTAGTCGATCTTCTCGGCCATCGTCTCGTCGAGGCCGGCGTCCCGGGCAACGCCCAGGCGGAGGGACATTCAGGTGTAACACTGGTGCTGGCGCGCGCAGCGCAGTCGCACCAGTTCGGTGGTCACCGGGTCGAGTGCGCTCAGGCGCACCACGGCGTCCTGATAGGCACCGAGCGCCGCGCCGAGCGCAGGCGCGACCGGCTTCGAGTCGGCTGTGGCCGCGGGCAGGCGTCGTTCGCGGGTCATGCTGTCTCCTCCTCAGATGCGAGGACTGTGCGCAGTCCGAGCGCCAGCCGTTGGTGTTGGTCAAGGGCCAGGAGGGCCGTCACGAAGGCCTGCACCTCCTCGGAAGAGAGGTGCGCGAGCAGTCCGTCCACATCTTCCTGCGTGGTCCCGGCGACATCGCCGACGAACTGCTCGGTGAAGGCCAGGCAGGCGCACTCGCGGTCGCTGAACAGCGGCGATGTCGGCCAGGAGCCGATCGCGACCAACTTCTCCGCGGAGACGGAGGCGCCTGGCGCGGGCCGCGCGAACTCCTCGTCATCGCTCTGCAGCGTCGCAATGCGCAGGCGGCAGAGCTCAAGCAGCTCGGGGTCGAGGGCAGCCCAGACCTCGCCGTGCATGTTCGTGATGACTTCGTGCACCTCGGGCGCGATACGCGCGAGGCGCTCAGCAAGGTCCGGCGCTAGCGGCGTCGCTGCTGCAGACTCACCACCGGTCCGGGCCATCCTTGGCACGGTACGAACGCCTTCGGAGCGCGTCAACTCCCGGGAAACGGGCGCCGCGAGGACGGAGAGCCGTACGATGTCGCCCGTGGGCACGAACGAGCGCATCCCGGCGGAGCTGATGGTGGCTGCGCTCAAGGATGCGTTTCGGGCACAACGCACGGCGCCGCCGCTGGCCGGTGAGCCGCTCGGCTGGATACTCAGCGTGCCGGATACGCACCAGCGCAGCGTCATCGCCGAACTCGAAGGCGACGACGAACTGCGGCTGCTGACCTGCTCGACCGAGGACGAGGCGAACGCGATCGCGGCCGGGCTCCACATCGGCGGCGCCGAGGTCGCGCTGATGATCCAGCATGCCGGGCTCTACGCGTCCGTGAACACCATGCGCGGCGTCGGACTGGACGGCGGCGTGCCGCTCTTTGCGCTCGTGGGTCTGCTGAGCCGCGAGCCCGAGCTCGCGCCCCGCGATTCACCCCGCTCGATGGTCCGCTTCGCGGAACCGCTGCTGGACACGTTCGCAGTACCGCACACGCTGCTCGAAACACGCGACGATCTGCACCGCATTCCGGAGTACTACGCTCTCAGCCGCGAACGCTCGGGGCCGGCGGTGGTGCTCGTCGGGCGAGAGACCGCCTGATGCGCCCCGAGGACGCCCTCCGTGCGATCGACGAGGTCCGCGAGGATGCGATCGTGGTGCCGACGATGACGACGGTGCCCGCCTGGCGCACGATCGCCCCGGACGCCCCGAGCGTCGCCTGCGTGGTCGTCATGAGCGGGGCGTCCTCGCTCGGGCTGGGGCTGGCGATCGCGCAGCCCCAGCGGCGCGTGATCGTGCTCGACGGCGACGGATCGCTGCTGATGCAGCTCGGTTCGCTCGCGACCGTGGCCGGGGCGGCGCCGGCGAACTACACCCATCTCCTCTTCGCGAACGGCGTCTACCAGACCTCCGGCAGCCAGGCGATTCCGGCCCGCAGCGGGATCGACTTCGCCGGCATGGCCGCGGCCGCGGGCTACGCCAGCACGACCCGCATCGAGACGTTGGAGGAGTTCCGCATCCGCTTGCCCGAGCTACTCAGTGCAACCGGTCCGGTCTTCGCCGAGCTCGCCACCGAAGAGGCCGAACTCACCCCAATGACAGCGCCCGGCGGCGAGCCCCTCCGGGTCCAAGTCGCACAGCTACGGGAGCGGCTCGCGCGGGAGAGCGGCTAGTGCCCTGCAACTTAGGTTCCGGGTGGCGCGGGTGCCCATTCGTTCGAGTGCTCATTTAGGGGACGCGAGCTGCGCGGGCAGCGCCGAAGGCGGAGGTCAGTTCCTACCTTGAGACTCAAGCCTGAGACTCAAGTTGTACCGGCACTAGCAGACCCCAAGCACCGCCGGCAACTCCACCCGCCGGCTGCAGGTGCTTGGGCACGGCGATCTCGAGGTAGAGGTCGCTGGCCTCGGTGGGGAGCTCGTACGCCTGCTCGCGGTCGCCCCACGACACGGGGGTCCTACGTGAGCCTGTATCGCCGCGAGAGTTCCGCGTTCTGGTCGCCACCCATGAGCGTATTTACGGCCGGGGCGGCCTCAGCGAAGAGTTCCGGTTCGATGCCCTGATCTGTGTCCGCAAGATGCTCGAGCCAGCCCTTCGCTGTTGAATACCACAGAAGAGTCGACTCGAGAGCGTGAAGCACGAGCTTCACGCCTGACGCTGCCAACTCCTCCTTCGTAGCTCCACCCAGCCCAAATGTCGCCACGGGTTTACCGACTTCCCCTGCCAGTGCCAGCGTCTCTTCTAAGGGCAGGCCTGCTGCCAACACCAGGTCGGCACCCGCTTCGGCGAAGGCCCTGCAGCGCGCGATCGCTTGGTCGGGATCACCTGTGACGTGGGCGGCTTCGGTCCGACCAATAACAAGCATCTCCGAACGAGCGTCCACCGCTGCCCTGATCTTGTCGGCTGCCACTTCGATCGGGTGCAGTGTCCCGCCTGGCCCGTAGGCCTTTCCTGCTACGTGGTCCTCGATGTGGAGGGCAGCAACGCCTGCCTTCTCTGCCGCCTCGACATTTCTGTAGGTGGTGACCGCGTTCCCGCCGCCCTCCTCCAGGTCAAGGATCAACGGAATGTCTACACGGCCACAGACCACGCGCGCGTGCTTGATCAGCTGTGCCACGCTCACCAAGGACTGGTCGGCGAGGCCGTGCCTCGTCGCGGACGATCCGTAGCTGCCCAGATAGATCGCTTTGAAGCCCACCTGTTCCGCGAGTCGTGCCGTTAAGAGGTCATGCGCATCCGGAGCGACGACTAGCTGGTCCTCGATCAGGTGCCTGAGATCCTGGCCTTGCCCCATGTGGGACCTCCCATACGCAACCTCGTTGTCCCGGCACTCGGCTCCGCCGGCCCGCCTGAGCCGCAAGGGAGACTGGTAGTCGCGTAATCAGCTGGTGGCGAGTCTACGCAGGCAGCGAAGGGATTGGCGGTTGGCCGCAATAGCAGGGGTCCCCGTATCACGTTGGGGCACCGCACCCGTGGAGAAGAACCGCTCGCTGGTCGCAAAGTCTGGAGCGGACAGTGGGCCGGGTCGGT
>CAUYXJ010000014.1:0-42436 GCA_963577065.1 Dehalococcoidia bacterium
GGGGCGCTGGCGCTGCTCTTCATCGTGGGGGTGAGCGTACTGACCGCCATGGGCGGCGCGAGCGTGGCGCTCCAGCGGCCCAGTCACGACCTCCTCCTGGCATCGACGTCGTCGAAGCTGGAGGCACGTTACGCGGCCGACCCCCGCGGCACCGCGCCTGAACTCGTCCCCCTCGAACCCCGAATCATCGAGGAGGTGGCCAAGGACCGCGAAGTCTCGGTGGCGCCGGCACTGGTCCCTCCCCATCTTCCGAGCCAGGCGACACCCACATCGACTGCTGAACCGCCCACGCCCACGCCCCCGGCTGACGGGGCGGCGACTCCTCCCCAGACGGCCCCACCGAGCCAGTCGTCGACCGCTGAACCCGGCGCCGAGCCCTCGCCGACTGGTGCCGCGAGCGAACCTTCGATGACACCTACGGCGACACCCACGCCGGTCCCAACCCAAGCGGGGACCGCCACCGCAACCGCGGCGGCCACGCCGGAGTCAGCGCCCCCCTTCCCCGTGCCCACGCCAACGGCAACGCCGTCGCCGTCGCCGTCGCCGTCGCCAACGGCCACGGCTAGCGGAACGGCGGGGCCGACCAGCACGCCCACCCCCATCCCGCCCCCGGGCGCGACGCCCACGCCCACGCCGACGCCCACGCCCACGCCGACGCCCACCCCTACCTCCACGCCGAGCGCAACTTCGACGCCGGGCCAGAGCCCGACAGCGACCCCCACTGCAACGCCGACGCCGACGCCGACGCCGACGCCAACGGCAACGGCGACGCCGCCGCCGGGCGCGACGCCCACTCCCACCCCGCCGGCCACGGCTACTCCGGCGCCTACGCCGACCCCCACCGCGACGCCAACGGCGACATCGACCCCTACCTCAACGCCGACTCCGACGTCCACATCCACGCCCACCCCAACCCCAACGCCGACCCCTCCCCCGAGCGGGAACTTCACGTTCTACCTCCACAACAACCCCTCCCCGCCATCCGGGGACACGACCTCGCAGCTGAACCTGCCCCTGGATGAGACCGCGCCGCCGTCCGGGCCCCTGAACAACTACGACACCGATCGCGACAGCGAGCCCGGCCTGGTCATCGCCAGGGGTGGCTCGGGCGCCGGCGAGACCGATCCGGTGAAATACCAGGCCTGGCGCACGGCGCCGTTGTCCTCCGCAATCACGCTCGGGAACGACGTCACGGTCTTTCTCTGGAGCGGGATGAAGGACTTCGAGAGCGGGAAGGCCGGAAGCGTCACGGTCTATCTCCGCGACTTCGATGGCGGGAGTCACACGGAGATCTGTTCAGGCTCCCTGACCGAGCCCGACTGGCAGGGCCCGCCCCCGAGCTTCCGCAACAAGAGCTTCTCGTTCACGTGTCCGACCTACACCCTCACCAGCGGTCATAGCCTCGAAGTCAAGCTGATCGTGAACGGGTCGTCGGATGACGATCTCTGGTTCGCGTACGACACGAACCCCTACCGCACTCGCCTCCAAATCAACTGAGGCCGGTGCTTCAGTTCCAGGGCGCGCGCGCGAGCGTCATGCCCAACCAGGCCGCGAACACCCCCGCGATCGTGCTCAGTCCCACGTTCGCCGCCGCCCGCAGGACCTGGTCGTTGCGCAGGAGCGTGAGGGTCTCCCAGCCGAAGGTGCTGAACGTGGTGTAGCTGCCGAGCGCACCCACGAGGAGCAGGACACGCGCCTCCCGGTTGAGGAGCCCGCGCTCCTCGGCGAGGGTGGCGAGAACGCCGATCAGGAAGCAGCCGCTGATGTTCACCGCGAGCGTTCCGTAGGGGAAGCCGAATCCGAATACGGTGTGCACGCGCGACTGCACGAAGTAGCGCAGGGGTGCGCCAATGGCGGCGCCGGCGATGATGAGGGCGTAGGTGCTTACGACTTGGGATCCCGCCGCGAGGGCGCCGCGAGCGTCTCGTGGAGAAGAGCTCCAGCGGTTTCAGACGAGTGTTCGGGCGTCGATTTCGTTACCACGACCACCATCGATCGGTGTGTTGCTTGCGGCGAACCGAAGCCTACCACTGCCGGAAGCAGCCCGGGACCGATCGGGCCACCGTGGCTGCCCTAGAATGGATGTCCTCGCCGCTAGGGACGGACCCGGCGGCGGGCGACAGCGTGGTCAGTGGCGAAGGAGGTCCGGATGGCTCAGTCAGCGATTGGCGTTTCGACGGTAGACCGCGATCAACTTCGCGCCCAGATTTCCGAGAAGTATCGCGATGTCGCCATGGACCCGGAAATGGGATTCCACTTCCACAACGGCCGCCCGCTCGCGCGGATGCTCGGCTACGCCGGCGAGGTCGTGGAGACCCTCCCGTGGGGGACGGTGGAATCGTTCGCGGGCACGGGCAACCCATTCCTCTTTGGCGAGCTCGCTGTGGGCGAAACCGTCGTTGATGTGGGCTGTGGTGCGGGTTTCGACAGCCTTATCGCCGCGCGGCAGGTTGGCGCCGACGGCCAGGTGATCGCAGTCGACATGACGGCCGGCATGCGCGACAAGGCCGCTGCCGGGGCTCAGGCAATGGGATTCGGGCACGTCGAGGTCCGCGACGGCTTCGCCGAGTCGCTGCCCGTTTCCGACGCCGTTGCCGATGTCGTCATCAGCAACGGCGTCGGAAACCTCTGCCCCGACAAGCCCGCTGTTTTCCGGGAGATGGCGCGCGTACTCAAGCCCGGAGGACGCATCCAGATTGGAGACATCCTCGTTCACAAGCCTGTACCGCAGGATGCCCGGGATGACATCGACCTCTGGAGTGGCTGAATCGCCGGTGCTCTGCTGGAAGCAGAGTGGCGCCAGGTGCTCGAACTGACGGGCTTCAGCGAGGTCGTTCTGTCCAACGAAATCGATGTCTTCTCCGGGAGTAAGCACGAGTCGGACGCTGCGGAGTTCGAGACGCGTGGCGTGACGGTCTTCGCCCGCCACCCCTAGCGGCGGCCACCTCTTGTGGGGGGCGAGCGATCCCGCCGCCTCCCCTGCTGAACCTTGAACTCTGAACTCCGTCGCGCCCCCCCCCGGGGCGACACACACCTACGCCGCACTTGGCGTGGGCGAGCGTTGGGAGCGCCTCAGGCGGGGCCAGGGGGGATGTTCGCGTTCATGCGGAAGAAGTTCGTCGGATCGTACTTCGTCTTCAGCGCGACGAGCCGCGTCCACTGCTCGGGGCTGTACGCGGCTGAGCGGACGCGGCCGGCCGCGTCATCGCTCGTGAAATTCACGTAGACGCCGCTGCTGTGCGGAAGCAGGTCGTCGAACATCGCCCGTACCCAATTGATGTGACGCTCGGGCTCGGGGTCGTCAGGCATCCAGGCGGCGGCGATGTTGATGTCGTGGAGAGCGCTCCGGTTGGCGAAGGCGGTCGCGTCGTTCGCCACGTCCATGACGGCGCCGCCAAGACAGAAGATAGGCACGGTCGCGAGCGGGGACGTGATCCTCTGGCAGTGGTCGACGATCAGGCCGATTGCATCGTCGGAGAGCTCCGCGAGCTTGTGCGATTTCCAGTAGTAGTGGCGGCCGTGGGGAAGGGCCGCGTCGAACATCTTCTGATGCGCCGGATAGGGCTTCGGGGCGACTGCATCGAAGGCAGGGGCGCCGAACTCGCGCAACGGGCGGAGGGCCTTCTCGGCCTCTTCCACCGGTCCGGCGTAGTCCATCACCAGTGCAACGATGGGCTCGCCGTGCAGTTCGCTCGGGATGGCGGGCAAGCGTGGGGCCAAGCGAAGATTCGCGAGCACGCCGATCTCCCTCGGCGCAGCGGGCAGGAACTCACGCAGGAAGCGTAGAACCGCGGGCGCTGCGCGCATGGGCCAGGCGACCATCCCCGCCAGGATCTGCGGCGGTAACGGATGCAGCCGGAACTCGAACGAGGTGACGATGCCGAAGTTTCCCCCGCCGCCCCGGAGTCCCCAGAACAGGTCGCTGTTCTCCCTCTCGTTCGCGACGACGAAGTCGCCGTCCGCGGTGACAACGTCGGCTGAGGTGAGGTTGTCGATAGCGAGCCCGAACGCCCGCATCAGGTGGCCGATCCCGCCCCCGAGGGTGAGGCCGCCAACGCCCGTGTGACTGACGATGCCGCCCGTGGTGGCCAACCCGAAGGCATGGCTCTCGCGATCCAGGTGTTCGTTGAGCGCGCCGCCCTCGACCCGAATGGTTTCAGTGGACGGATCGACGCGGGCGGCGGTCATCGCGGAAAGGTCGATCACCAGTCCGTCATGGCTGATGGCGTGCCCCGCGACCGCGTGGCCCCCGCCGCGGACCGAGGAGGGGAGGTTGCGCTCGCGCGCGAAGCGAACCGCGGCGCGCACGTCAGCCAGGCCCTGGCAACGGGCGATGAGCTGAGGCTTGCGATCGATCTGTCCGTTCCAGATCGCTCTGGCAGCTTCGTAGGTGGGCCCCTCTGGGCCGATCAGCTCGCCGAGAAAGTTGTTTTCGAGGCCACCAGCGAGCCCTGCTGCGTCTGAACTCATCGCGGTCCCTTTCCCGAGCGCATTACCTGGGGGAAGCTGCCCGATCGCGCTAGGCCCAACGATAGGCCGTCCCTCGACGGTGAGGCCAGGATCGAAGCTCCAGCACAGAGCGTATCGGGCGAACCGTAGGGCGCCCCGTGGCGGTCACGGTGAACGAGGGTTGGACGGCGCCACTCCCGCGTAGCCACGCATCGAGGGCATCCCGCAGCCGGGCCGCGCTCTTGCGCACTGCGCGAGCAGGCTCCATGGGGTCCCTCGGGCAGGACGCACCAGGCGGGAGACGAACACACGGTTCGGCAGTCTGAGCTGCCACGTCTGATCTAGGAATCCGCGCTGGCGAGCAGCTCGATCGTCTCGCGCGGGGTGGCGAAGACGAATCGATGGGCCTGCGGGTGACTGAGGATGTAGTCCAGCCCGGCAGTCATTCGTTCGAGCGCGTGCGGAGCCGCGAAGATGGAAGCGCGGATCGAGAACAGGAAGTGCTGCCGCTGGCGTCTGGCGAGCTCGTGCTCGAACGTTCGCCGAAAGTGCTGAGGGCCGCTTCGCAACAGGAGCCGGGTGGATCTGGTCCGGGGCCTACGTCCGAGGAGTTGAGCAACTTTGGCGCGCGGCGTCCCGCCGGGCCGCGTTCGCCACCCGGGGATGATCGTGCTGAGCGGGATGGCGAGGATGCCGTCGCCACGACCGTCCACTGCCGGGAGCCGGAAATCTTCAACGGACGGTCGCCAGGGGGCTCGTGGCACCTTGCGATAGTCGGGGCTCTCGCCGGTGTACTTCCCGTGAGGCCCGGCGAGCGTTCCGGCGGGCGTGCCCGGCGGAATCGTCAGTTCGTAGCGGACCCCCAGTGACTCGACGAGCTGCATCGTGTCATCGTTCATCCAGTTGCCGCCCATGCTGAACGACTGTGCGGCCCGCCCGCGGTGTGTCCGGAAGGTGGCGAGGGCACCGCGCACGCAGGAATCGACCCAGGCCTGGTCGCCATAGTCCTCGATCCAGCTCTGCGCCTCTTCGCTTCAGCGGTAGGGGTGGATGTGTACGCCGAGTTCGTCACCGATCGCCTCGTCCGCGGAAAGACGGTCTCCGTAGCGCATCAGGGGCCACTCGGCTGATCCGTAGGTTTCGGCGATCTGCGGATCGAGCCGAACGAGCCACGTGAAGTGGGCGGGCGAACCGGTCACGCTGGCAATCCTGCTCCGTAGTCGCTGCAGGTACTCCGCGGAGCGTTCGTACCCACGCCATGGCAACGGCCGCTCGCGATCGATGAAGAGGCCGTCGGGCTCGGCATCGATGTTGAGGATGATGGGAATCTTGTCGGTCCCCAGGGCCCCACGCTCCAGGCGATAGGTTGGGGCCGGGGCTGTTGGAGTCACCGCCTGCCCTCCCGACGGCTTGCCAGCCGCGGGGCGGATTGTGTTGGCGACTGCACTGCGGCGTCAATTGGTCAGTCTGGGAGGTTCACCACCTGCGGGATCGTGCTGGGGCCCGGGCCGCGGTGCACGTACACAACGTTGCTCGGAACCCCCACTCCCGCCCCCTCTCTGAACTCTGAACCCTGAACTTTGAACTCCGTCGGGCTCGGCATCGATGTTGAGGATGATGGGAATCTTGTCGGTCCCCAGGGCCCCACGCTCCGGGCGATAGGTTGGGGCCGGAGCTGTTGGAGTCACCGCCTGCCCTCCCGACGGCTTGCCAGCTGTGGGGCGGATTGTGTTGGCGACTGCATTACGGCGTCAATTGGTCAGCCCCCTCTCGAGGCTGCTCGCGACCACTGGGTTTGTCATCCCGCGCCCGGTGATGTAGTTCTCGAGCGAGCGCACCAAGTCGTCCTTCGGGAGCCCGACCCAACGCGTGAGGTCTCCGATCGAGATGAGCCCAACGAGCTTGTCGCCTTCGATCACCGGCAGGCGACGGGTGCGCGTCTCGGTCATCAGCGCCATCGCCTCGACCACCCTGGTATGAGGCTCGATCGTCACAAGGTCCTTGGTCATGACCTCGTCCCCTTGAACATCGTGGGCAAGGCCGTGCTAGTCGACGCGACGATCATCCGCGCATTCCTGCTCCCGACAACCATGAAGCTCCTCGGCGACTGGAACTGGTACCTGCCGTCGTGGCTCGAGTGGCTGCCGAACCTGCCCATGAGCGAAGAGGTGACGCCAACCGCGCGGTGGGGCCGTGCCTACCGAGGATCAGGATCGGCAGTCCAGTCAGCGGTCCTGCGGCTCGGCGCCGCGGGCAACGATGAAGCACAGGACCGCCATCACGAGTGTGATCGGTCCCCATGTGTATCGCTCGACCTCGCTTCGAGACGCCCAATTCATCAACGAGCCGAGAAGTATGAGGCCGAACAAGATCCACGTTGCTCGCTTGACGAGCGTGGCGCGGAGGTGCGCGTCACCCAGGCCAGAGCGTTGAAAGACGATGGCTGCCGCGAGCGTCCATATGAATACCGCAACCCCACTTCCGATACGGAGCCCTGCCGACAGCTCGGCAGCGCCTCCGCCCCAGGCGGCCTTGCCCCACGGGACACCAAGCGCCAGCACCGCCTGAAACCCAGCGATCCCCAGAAACCCCACCGTCGCTGCGACGCCCGCTGCTCGGACACGTGAGCGGGACCTGTAGGGGGCCATGTCCACTGATCCCTCACCAGTATCAGCCTACACCCTTGGAAGGTCAAGTGGTCTCCTCTCAAGCTGTGCGAAGATATTGAGAAATATTTCACTCGTTCTGTGAAAGTAATCACGATCATCTTGTTTGTGAAGAGAGTCACAATATGTCGAAAGAACCCTCGCTCTGCTGGTTGAAATCGTTCCATTAGTGGGCTAGTCTTTAGTTCTAGTCTGACTTTGGAGGGTGCCTGTATGAAGATCCGGACTCACCTTCTCTTTGGAGTGCTCGAGGTCGATCAGCTCGGCCCGCGTTAGCGGGCCAGGCAGAGCGGCCTCGCGATGATCCCAGGTTCAGACGCGAGGCCAGGCAAATCACTGAGGGGACCGAGTTTTCGGCCCCCTCAGTTTGTCCAGACCGTGAGCTGCGCTTTCGGGTACCCGCGGAACCGTCAGCCTTGGTCCGTCAGCACACGGACCGGCCGGATGACTCCGGGCCGCATTGGCAGTCGCAGGCCGGCCGACCAGGATGAGTTGCTGCAGAGCCAGCCCACAAGCACGACCTTCGCCCGTGAGCCCCACTGCCAGCGCCGACCCCCTGGGCTTTGAAAATGGGGCAGGTCCTTGCCTCTTCAGAACGTTTGTTCTATCCTCGCTTTCCTTTCACCCCCAGGAGAGTTCCGGATGCCGATGGCCTGCCTCCTCGTCCCTGCTCTGCCCCTCGCCTGTGAGCTCGCGCAGCGGCCGGATCTGCGCGGGCGTCCGATCGTCATCACCGATGAGGCTGGGCTGCGCGTGGCGCACGTCAGTGGCGAAGCTCTGAGCCGTGGTGTGCGGCCGGGGATGACGTTGCGCGAAGCGGTCGCCTTCGTGCCCGCGCTGGCGGTGCTCGAGCCCCGCCCCGCGCTCGTCGCCCGCGCCGCCCACGCGCTCATCGATGCGATCGGCAGTGTCAGCCCCTGCGTGGAAGAGGCTGAACCAGGGGTGGTGTTCGCCGATCTCGCCGGTCTCGAACGGCTCTACCCCCGCCCCGGCCTGATCGAGCAGGCGCTCTTCGATGCCACGCCCGCCGCCCTCGGCCCCAGGGTTGGGATCGCGGAGACGCGCTTCACGGCGTTTGCGGCTGCGCATCAGTCCCCAGCGGGAACGTCTACGAGCGTCGGCGAAGATGAAGCCACGGCCTTTCTCGCCGAGAAGCCTACGGCCTGGCTCCCTCTGGATGAGGACGCGCGTGAGCACCTCCATCTCCTCGGTATCGAGACGCTCGGTGGCTTTGCTGCCCTCCCCCGCCACGCCGTCGAGGCGCAGTTCGGCGTCAGCGGCGGTCTCGCCTGGCTGGCGGCGCGCGGCGAGGACCCCACCCCGCTGCGCCCCCAGCACCTCCTGCGCGAGCGCGTCATCGAGCGCTCGCAGGCGCAGCCCCCCCTCATCAGCCACGAGGCGATCGCGCGGTCCTGCGAACAGCTCCTCGGGCGGGCGCTGCGCCAACCGCGCGCGGCCGGCCGCTTCGTGCGCTACTTTCGCATCTCCGCCACCGGCGAAGACGACGGCCTCTGGGAGCGGAAGCTCTCGATGAAGGAGCCGACCGGGGACCGGGGCCGGCTCTGGCTCGCGCTCCGAACCGTTCTGGAGCAGGCCGAGTACCCCGGTCCGATCGCCGAGCTCGAGCTCGAGCTCGGCGGCCTCACGAGCGAGAGCGCCCGCCAGCGTGGCCTCTTCCGTGATCGTCTGCGCCGACGCGAAGAGCTGGACGAGATGGTGCGCCACCTCAAGCTTCGCTACGGCCAATCGCCGCTCGCGCGCATTGTCGCGCTCGACCCCAGGAACCGCCTCCCCGAACGCCGCCACGCACTCATGGATTACGACCCGTGAGGAGGAGTTCAGAGTTCAAGGTTCAGAGTTCAGAGAGAGACGAGAGCCTCGGCTCTGCCCCCGATGAGGAGTTCAAAGTTCAGCGTTCAGAGGGCGCGGTCCGGGCGGCGGCCGCAGGCCGCTCTGGTCAGCCGCCAACGGCCAACGGCCAACGGCCAACGGCCAAGCGCCAAGAGCCGCGCGCCTCGCTCCGCCCCTTGGCCCTCCCGCGCCCCGTACAGGTGCGCACTGATGCCGCGGGGTTGCCCGTCGAAGTTGAACTGACGCGCACCAGCGGCCAATGGCCAGCGGCCAGCGGCCAGCGGCCAACGGCCAACGGCCAACGGCGGCCGCAGGCCAAGAGCCGGCAGACCGTCGCGCGGGTCGAGGAGGTCTGGCGCGTCGCCGAGGAGTGGTGGCGCGAAGAGCCGGTCGCGCGTACCTACTACCGCCTCGTTCTCGACGACGGCCGCCCCCTCACCCTCTTTCACGATGACGAGGGCGCCGGCGGCGGCTGGTTCAGCCAGCACTACGGATGAGAGTTCAGCGTTCAGGGTTCAGAGTTCAGAGGGAGACGGCGGTAAAGCCACGGCCAACGGCCCGCTGATGAGTTCAGAGTTCAAGGTTCAGAGTTCAGAGGGAGACGGCGGTAGAACGGGCCAGCGGCCAATGGCCAATGGCGGGCCACCGTCCCCCAAGAGCCAACAGCCACCAGCCAAGAGCCGCCGCTGATGAGTTCAGGGTTCAGAGTCCAGAGAGAGACGAGCCCCCCGGCCCCCCAAGAGCCAAGAGCCAAGAGCCAAGAGCCAAGAGCCAATGGCCAGCAGTAGAACGGGCCAACGGCCAATGGCCAACGGCGGGCCACCGTCCCCCAAGAGCCAAGAGCCAAGAGCCAACAGCCAACCGCTCCTCGCCCGCCGCGCGGCCATCGAGAGCGCCATGGATCCCGATACGCCCCGCTCCCGTGCCCCCCGCGACCCCGCCCAGCCCGTCTCCCCTTCGGTCCTCGACGAGGCGCCGTACGTGGAGCTGCACCTGCACTCCAACTACTCGCTCCTCGAAGGCGCCTCCAGCATCGATGAGCTGGTCGCGACGGCCGTTGCGCAGGGTCACCGCGCCCTCGCCCTCACCGACCACGATGGCCTGTTCGGGGCGATGGAGTTCGCGCGGACCGCCAAAGAAGCGCAGCTGCGGCCGATCACGGGTCTCGAGATCACGCTCCTTGAGGAGGACGGCACCCGCTCCCACCTCACCCTCCTGGCCGAGACGCAGGAGGGCTACGCCCACCTCTGCCGGCTCTCGAGCTACGCCTTCGGTCTCGAAGAGGAGGAGGCAGCGGCGAAGGAGGAGCGCCGCCTCGACGCGCTCCTGCCGGTGGGGCGGCTGGAAGAGCATGCCGGCGGTCTCATCGTCCTCAGTGGCTGCCGCGAGGGGCGCGTCCCGCAGCTCCTCGCCGCAGGCAAGGAGCGTGAGGCGGAGGAAGCGCTGCGCCGGCTCGTGCGTTGGTTTGGCTCGGCGAACGTCTTCGTCGAGCTGCAGGACAATTTCGTCTACGGCGACCGTCCCCGCAACCACGCCCTCGTGGCCCTCGCCGAGCGTGTGGGCGTGGGCGTGGTCGGTACCGGCGACGTGCACTACCACGTCCCCGCGCGGCATTGCCTGCAGGACGTGTTGGTCGCGATCCACCACCGCAAGACGCTCGACGAAAGCCACCAGGAGCGCCGCCCGAACGCGGAGTTCTACCTGCGCAGTCCGGCGGAGCAGGCCCAGCGCTTCGCCGCTTACCACCCCGAGGCGGCGGCGAACTCGGTGCGCATCGCCCGCCGCTGCACCTTCGATCTCACCGAGGACCTCGGTTACCGCCTCCCCAACCCGAAGGGGCTCGACGGCACGACCCCTCTCGAACGGCTCGAGCGCATCTGCCGCGAGCGGCTCGAGGAGCGCTACCCGGATACCGTGGTGAGTTCAGTGTTCAAAGCTCAGAGTTCAGAGAGAGACGAGCCCCCTGCCGCCGGCCGCGGCCGCCAACGGCCAACGGCCAACGGCCAACGGCCAACGGCCACCCCCCAAGAGCCAAGAGCCAACAGCCAACAGCCGCCACCGACCGAAAGGGAGGTGGCGCAGGCGCGGCTCGAAGAGGAGCTGGCGCTCGTCGGGCGTCACGATCTGGCCGGCTTCTTCCTCATCTATCACGACATCATCGAGCTGGCCACGGAGGTAGCCGCCGAGGTGCGGGGCAAGGCCGGGCGGAGCGCTGCCCTCCAAACCCTCCCCCCTGGGCGGGGGCGGGGCTCATCTGTCTCCTCGATCATCTGTTACCTGATCGGGCTCTCCCACATAGATCCGATCCGCAACAACCTCTTCGTCGGGCGCTTCCTCAACGACGTCATGCGCTCGCTGCCCGATATCGACCTCGACTTCCCCCGCGACATCCGCGCCGAGCTCATCGAGCGCGTCTACAAACGCTGGGGCAAGGACCATGCCGCGCTCGTCGCCATCTTCCCCACCTACCGTCTGCGCAGTGCCATCCGCGACGTGGGGAAGGCACTCGGCCTCCCCGCTGCTGAGCTCGACCGGCTGGCGAAACGCGCCAGCGGCCACGACAGCGTTCGCGATCTGCCGGCGGAGCTTGCGCGCCAACCTGAATTCGCCGACCGCCTGGAGGCGCGCGGCTGGCGCGACCTCTCCGATCTCGCGCAAGAGCTCGCCGGCTTCCCTCGCCACCTCTCCCAGCACGTGGGCGGCATGGTCATCTCCTCCGACCCCCTTATCGACTACGTTCCCTGCCAGCCCGCCGCCTGGCCCAACCGCTACCTCTGCCACTGGGACAAGGATTCGATCGACGATGCGCGCATGGTCAAGATCGACTTCCTCGCGCTGGGCATGCTTTCCTGCGTGGAGGAGACGGTCGACCTCGTCGCCCGCCAGCGTGGCCACGCCCTCGACCTCTCGCGCATCGATTTCGAGGAGGAGGCGACGTACGACGCCATCTGCGAGGGCGATACGGTGGGCGTGTTCCAGATCGAGTCGCGCGCCCAGATCGCGATGCTGCCCCGCACCCAACCGCGCACCCTCGAGGACCTCACCGTGCAGGTTTCGATCGTGCGGCCCGGACCGATCGTCGGCGGCGCCGTAAATCCATACGTTCGCCGCCGCGAAAAGCAACGGGAGAATCCGCACTACGTGCCCGAGGTGCCGCACGAGTGCGTCCGCGAGATCCTCGCGGAGACGCTCGGGGTCGTCATCTATCAGGAGCAGGTGATCCAGGTGGCGCAGGCGATGGGCGGCTTCAGCGCCGGTGAAGCCGATCAGTTCCGCCGCGCCATGAGCCGCAAGCGCTCGCTGGAGGCGATGGAGCGCTACCGCCAGCGCTTCATGGCGGGCGCCCGCGAGCGCGGTGTCGACGAGGCGACGGCCGAGCGCGTCTTCGAGAACCTCCTCGGCTTCGCCGAAGTCGGCTTCCCCAAGAGTCACGGCGCTGCCTTCGGTCTACTCGCTTATCAATCGACCTGGCTCAAGCGCCACTACGGCCCCGAATTCATGTGTGCTCTCTTCAACAACCAACCGATGGGCTTCTACCCCCCGCACGTGCTCACGAACGACGCGCTTCGCCACGGGATCCAAGTGCGCCGTCCCCACATCAACCACAGCCTCGCCGCCTGCACGGTGGAGGAGCTCGACGAGGGCGAGGACGGTGTCGGTGCGGTGCGGGTCGGCCTCGGCTACGTGAAGGGCGTGGGTGAAGCCGGGGGCACGCGGATCGAGGAGGAGCGCGGGCGGGCGGGCGACTTTCAGTCGCTCTTCGATTTCGTCCAGCGCGCGGGCATCAGCCGCCGCGCCACCACGAGCCTCATTCGCATCGGCGCGTTCGCGCCCTTCGGCCTCAACCGCCGCGAGCTGCTCTGGCAGCTCGGCCTCTTCGGCGGTGGCTTCGAGCGCGCCATGCTGAGCAAATCACGCGAACGCCAAATGCGCCTCCCCCTGCCGACCGCTCAGGACAACGTCACGCTCGTGGACTTCGACGCCTACCAGCGCATGTCCGCCGACTACGAGCTGCTGTCGCTCTCGCCCGACAGCCATCCGATGCGCTTTCTCCGCCCCCTCCTGCACGAGGGCGTCGTCTCCAGCCAGCACCTACGCTCCCTGCCTGGCGGCAAGGTGGTGGAGGTGGCGGGGCTGGTGGTCTGCCGTCAGCGCCCAATGACGGCCAGGGGCATCATCTTCCTGCTGCTCGAAGACGAGTTCGGCCTGATGAACATCCTCGTGAGCAAGGAGCTCGCCGAGCGCATGCGCGACACGGTGCGTACGGCCGCCTTCGTGCGCACGCGCGGCGTCCTCGAGAAGCGCGCGGGCGAGCAGCGCACCCTCGTCGCCCAATCGCTCGAAGAGATGCTGCCGCACGAAGCGCTGCAGATGCCGTCGGGGAAGTCGTGGGGGTAGCGCCCAGCGACTAGCACCCCCCGGCTCGAAACCGCCTGCCCCGCAGGCGGCAGCGCCCTGGAATCGCTAGTCGACCCAGACCACCTGGCCGGCGATCTCGAAGTCCGTGGCCAAGATCGGCTCTCCCTGCGCCGCGGTAGCTGGCTCGGTGCAGGTGCCCTCGCCGCGCAGGTCGTAGATCCCGCCGCCCGTCTCATCGCTGACCAGTTCCTGTTCGGTGATCTCGATCGTGCAGCCGCCGTCGGGCGTTGTATGGAAGAGGAGGTTGCCCGGCTCGAGTTCTCCGATGATTGCGACGTTGAGCGTGGCATCGGTTCCGGTCTCGCCCGCCTCCAGTTCCCCAATCTGGAAGGTGATCAGGATCGTCCGATCGTCTTCGTTGTAGACAAAGACCAGCTCCACGCCATCGGCGGCAAAACCGAGGCCGGCGCAATCGACCTCGTCCTCATCCCAGTCGATATCCTTCTCGATGCCCTCGGAGAGGGTCATGCGAAGAACACACCCCGCGGAACCCGAGCCGCTGGCCCCGCCGCCCCCATCACCGTCCTGGTTCGTGGCAGCGGTCGGCGCGGGCCCTCCGCCAGCGTTAGCAAACGGACCTCCCCCACCGTTATCACTCCCGCCGCAGGCGGCGATGACGCTGCTGCAAGCAGCGTCATCGAGAAGAGAGCAAGCCTCGTGCGCATCGAACGCCTCCTGGGGGACCGGGCCAGGGGAGAATAGCCTACAGACGCCAGCGTCGCTGGAGGCCTGCGGGCCCTTCCTCAGTGCGTTCCCTCCTTTGCGAGCACGGTCGGCATCCCCTGCATCCCGCGGAGTGTGTTGATCTCTCCCCGGTGCCCGTTGAAGTGGCCGAGCATGTGCAGCGAGATTCCCTGTCCCACCGTCTCCGTGCCCGCTCGGGCGGGAACCTCCCGCTCGAGGTCGGCGTCGGTGGCGCTGCCGAGGAAGCGCTGGGTGGCGTCCCAAACCAGGGCCTGGTAGCCCGCGAGCGCCTCCATGTCGTCCACGTGGATCTGCCTGGCTTCGTCGTCTGACTGCCCGGTTCCGAAGCCTTCGGCCGGGAGGCCTGTCCGCCTCGCCCACTCCTCATCCCAAAGGGCCGCCTTGTCGAGCGCGCGGACGTTGATGATCAGATCCTCGATCCGGGCTGTGTGCCAGAGGCACCACGCGATGGAGTGGCTCCCCCCGGGCGGCACGAAGTGGAGTTGTTCGTCGCTCCCGTTGCGCGCGTCCGCCAGCGCGCGGTGCGCGAATCCAAGACTCTGCTCGATGAAATCGACCGTGCTCATCACCCACCCCCTCAGGTTCGAGCGCATCCTACCGCCGTAGCCCGCTGCCCAGCTCTGCAACAGGGACGGGGTCGCAGGCATCGGACGCTGGCTGCGCCGGCAGATGGTCTCCTGCTCGTCATCGCTGAGAGCGAGCATTAGTCTCTGCGTCGCGATGGCTACCTCAGCGCGAGGGATAGGGCGATGCGGATACAGACGGGACAGCTGATAAGCCTCGGCTACGGCAAATACGTGCGCTCCGATGAGGTCGTGGCGATCGCCCCGATCGAAGAGGAGCGCGGGCCCGGGAAGCGCACACACGTCTGGGTGCGGGGGGTGGCGGATGCGCTTGTCGCCTCGCGCTCGGACGGTGCCTTGGCAGATGACCTCGTCACGCCGGCCGAGGAAGCGGCACGAATGCGAGAGTTGCGGGCGATGCTTTCCCGCCTCGCGGCGGCGCTCGACGACGTTCCGCCGGTCTTGCGCCGTGTGCTCCGCGAGGAGTCGAGCGTCGAAGTCGATGCGCTTCTGGAGGAGACCCGGCGAGTCCTAGGCTAGCGCTGTCCGGCCGCCCCCCGACGTCACGGCAAGGGCGTCGTGCGGCTGCGGTTGAGCTCGCTGCGCTCGGTCGCTCGACTGCTCCGCTGCGCTTCGCGCTCCCTCCGTTGAGCTCGCTGCGCTTGATCGCTCGCTCTGTTGAGCTCGCTGCGCTTCGCGCTCGCTCTGTTGAGCTCGCTGCGCTCGGTCGCTCGACTGCTCCGCTACGCTCCGCGCTCCCTCCGTTGAGCTCGCTGCGCTTGATCGCTCGACTGCTCCGCTACGCTCCGCGCTCCCTCCGTTGAGCTCGCTGGGCTCGGTCGCTCGACTGCTCCGCGCTCGCTCCGGTTGAGCTCGCTGGGCTCGGTCGCTCGACTGCTCGCTGCGTTTCGCGCTCGCTCCGTGCGCCCCGATCGCCACCGGGGGGCCAGCAGTGCCTGCGCGCCTGCGAAGCGCCACCAGGGGGCGGTGGAGTTCGTGCTCGCTGCGCTTCGCGCTCGCTCTGCTCGGTCGCTCGACTGTCCGCTGCTCTTTGCGTTCGCTCTGTCCGCCCCTATCGCCACGGGGGCCCAGCAGTGCCTGCGCCTCTGCGAAAGCGCCACCCAGAGGCGGTGGAGTTCGTGCTGGCGGTCCGCCTCACGGATTGAGCGTGCGTTCGCTCCGTCAGAGGGTAGGCCGATTCCTACTCCACGACCCCGCCACCGCTACCGACACTCCGCAAAAGACATGGTTCGCAGGTGGGTTTGGTCCGTTGTGGTCTGCTTGGCCCTCGCGGCGTCCCTGGCGCTCCTCGTCCTCCTGCTGACTGTCCCCAGCCTCGACGTCCGCCTCCATGCGCCAACCGGCCACTTTTTTATCGTCTCCGTGGCCACCCTCGCATCGGCTCTGATCGGGCTCCTTCTTCTTGTCTGGGTCGACAGCATCCGCAGCACCTAGACGGTCTTCTTGGGGCTGGGGTTCGTGGCGGTTGCGATCATCTTCGCGACACACGGCCTCTCGACTCCGGGGTTCATCGTCGGTGGCGGCGCTGTGGCCGCGCCCGAGGGCGCGAGCGAACTCGGCTTCTACGGCTACGCTGCGCCGGCGGGCGAAACGGCCGCCGATGACCACCAGGAACCGTTCGCCGTCATCGTCTCGGCCGGGCTCAGCCAGCTCGTGGGGGCGATGTTCATTCTGCTCAGCGTGCTCCCCGCGGGACTGCCGGGGATTCGGTCGACGACGAGGGTTCGCGGCTGGTTCTTGCCGGCGACCCTGACCGCACTGGTCGGGTACTTCGTCGTCGCGATGTTCATGCCCAGTTGGCTCCGATTCGTCCCCACCGCCGGTTGGTGGAATTGGGCAGTGATGGGCGTGACGCTCGCGATGCTCGGCTACGCGACGTGGCGCTATTGGCGCGTGTGGCGACTGACGAGCTTCGCGGGGCAGCTCGGGACGGTGATGGCGCTCGTCTTACTGATGGAGACGCAAATCTCGATGCACCTCGGTGAGGTCTGGCACGCGAGCTGGTGGCTCTATCACGGATTGATGCTGGCCGCGTTCCTGGTCCTGCTCGGAGGTTGGCTGGTGGAGGCACGACGTGCGCATTCGCTGCTCCTCTTCCCCCGCTCGCTCGCGCTGCGTGACGGTATCAGTCGCGTGCACGTGGCGCGGCCGGAGACGCTCGAGATCGCCGTCGCGACGAAGGACACCTATACCAGGGACCACATGGGCCGGGCCGGGTCGGGGAGTACGCGACCGCCCTGGGCGAGGCGCTGGCGCTCGACGAGGCGACGCTCAGGCGTATCGACCTTGCCGGCCGCATCCACGACGTCGGCAAGATCGCCATCCCCGACGCGGTGCTGCTGAAGCCGGGGCGACTGACCGAGGAAGAATTCGAGCAGATCAAGCACCACGCGGAACGCGGGGAGCGGATAGCCCGCGCCTCAGGGGCTCTCCGGGAGGTCGCGCCCATCGTGCGTGCCCATCACGAGCGTTTCACCGGCGGGGGATATCCCGATGGCATCGCCGGAGATGCGATCCCGCTGGAAGCGCGGATCATCTCTGTGGTCGATACCTTCGATGCGCTCAGTTCGCCGGGGGTGTATCGGGCCGCGCGACCCCTCGAAGAGGCGCTGGCGGAACTCGAGCGGGTCGCCGCCACGCAGCTTGATCCGGACGTCGTGCGTGCGTTCCTGGATTACGTCGTTCTCGACAGCGATGAGCACGAGCGTCGGCGAGCCTCCTGAAGGAGGCCGCGGCCGGGGTGCTGGGGACCGGGGTGTTGGTCTCGTCCCGATCGTCAGCGGGGGGCCAGGGGCTTGCTGGGCGAGGGGGCATCGCCCTCGAGGGTCCAAGTCGAGATCGACACTTCCCGCGGAGGCCGAGACTCGAAGCGCGATCGGCAAGGTAGAGAGACTCGGCGGAGAATTCAGAAAAGGCCAATCGAGTCGAGCGTAGCGAGCAGATCCTCCCGCCGAGTCCGCGTCGTTGAGCCTGTTGCCGAGAGCTTGAATGCCGAGGCTTGCCGGATGGGAGTTCCTGCCCGCGTACGATGGCAGAGCACCGATGGCCAGCAGCACTGAACCCGTCGAGCCCGCTGCCTCCGTCAAGGCGCGTTCAGGCGGACTGAGCCTGCAGACCTTCTCAGCCTTCGGTTCGCGCCCCTTCCGGCTGCTCTGGCTGAACACCTTCTCGTTCATGATCGTGAACGGCGTCCAGCGATTCGCCTTTCTCTGGCTGGCGCTCGAGATCAGCGATCGTTCGATCGTGCTCGGTGCCGTGAGTTTCGCCCTTGGGGCTCCGATCCTGCTGTTCTCCCTCCCGGCGGGCGTCCTCATCGACCGGCTCGATCGCCGGCTGGTGCTGTTCGGCAGTCAGATCTTTGGACTGGTCGGCTCGCTCCTGGCGGCTGTCCTCATCTGGGCCGGGGCGATGTCGATCGGCCTCGCGCTGGCGTTCGCCTTCGTTCTCGGGGCGGCCGTCGCAATCGGCCAGCCGGCGCGCCAGGCGATCGTGCCAACGATCGTGGAGCCGCGCCGCCTGATGAACGCGATCACGCTCACGAGCACCAGCCAGAACCTCTCGCAGCTGGCCGGCCCAGCGATTGGCGGCGTAAGCATCGCCATCTGGGGGATAGGCGGGAGCTTCGCTGTCCAGGCCGTCGTGCTCGCTGTCGGCCTCCTCGCCCTGATTCCCCTGCACCTGCCAGCGGTCACTACGCAGGCGGCGACGCTGAAGAGGCGCTGGCTCACCGATCTGGCAGGCGGCCTCCGCTTCGTCGCCGAAACGCCCAACATCCGGGCGCTCATGATCCTTCTGGTCGTGAGCGCTCTGCTCGCCGGCGGCCCCTGGGGCACCCTGCTGCCGAAGCTCGCGAAGGATGAACTCGGTGCGGACGCCCTCGGGACGAGCATGCTCTTTGCGACGATGGGGGTGGGCACGCTGGTTGCCTCGCTGGCCCTCGCATCAATCGGCCAGCTCAAGAACGCCGGTGGCTGGTTCATGTTCGCGCTCATCATCGCCAGCGCGATGATGGTCGGGCTCGGTTTGATCAAGGTCTACGCCATCGTCCTGGGCCTCATGTTCATCACGGGCATCAGCGCGGGCTGTTTCATGAACCTCAACCAGACGCTGATTCAGGCTCACTCACCCCACGTGTTCATGGGCCGGGTGATGAGCATCTACACGCTGTGCTTCATGGGCGGAATGCCCCTCGGGGGACTGCTCGCGGGTTTCGGCGCGGAGTTCGTGGGCGCGCCGACGTATTTCGCCGCGTGCGGAGTCGCCAATGTTGTCGCGACGACGACGGCGCTCGTCACCCAACGCTCCATGCGGCGCATGAGCACGGTCCCTTCGGAGTCAGCGCAGCCGGCGCCCGCAGCCGCGAACGTGCCGGCCTAAGACGCAGGCGGGCAGTTGTCTGGGTTGAGCGTTCGAGCGAACTTGGCGCCCGCTAGCACCGTGGCCTCGTGCCGACCGTCCCGCGCCGCCTCGCCTTGTCTGACCTGGCATTGACCTGCCGCTTGAGGCGAGCGCTCGGCCTGGCCTGGGAAGGATACTGAGGTTGTCGAGGCCATTGCGCCGGGTTGTGGGCGGGAGCCTAGAATCGCCCCAGCGATGACAAGCCCAGCCGAGTTGCCCGAAGGCACCGTTACGGTCCTGTTCACGGATGTCGTGGGCTCGACCGAGCTCACGAACCGGGTCGGCGATGACGCCGCCCGCGGGGCGATGCGAACCGTCGAGGACCTCGTTCGTGTGCAACTCGGGGAGCACCGCGGCTACGAAGTGAAAGGCACAGGCGATGGGCTGATGCTTGCCTTCCAGTCCGCTCGCCGGGCCGTGACTTGCGCGATCGAAATCCAGCGTGCCCTCGCCCAGCATCCCGAAGCGAAGAAGCTCGGTCTGAGCATTGGGCTAAGCACCGGCGAGGTGGTGCACGAAGTCGAGGACCTCTTTGGCGCGACCGTGAATCTGGCCGCTCGGGTAGCGGCGCAGGCGGCTGGCGGCGAGATCCTCATCAGCGACAGCGTGAGGGCGGTACTCGGCTCGGCCCCAGGCATCGAACTCGAAGACCGAGGTGAGGTGAAGCTGAAGGGCTTCGACGAGGCGGTGCGGCTGCACGAGGTTGTCTGGCGTGAGCTCGAAGCAACCGGCGTCCTGGCCGCCAACGACCCAACGCCCCTTGTCGGCCGCGGCGATGAGCTGGCCACGCTTCGTGGCCAGCTCGAACGCGCCCGCGACGGAACCGGCTCGCTCGTCATGGTCAGCGGCGAGCCCGGCGCAGGGAAGACGCGGCTCTGCCGCGAGGTCGCCGCCGAGGCAGAGGCGCTCGGCTTCGCCGTCCGCTTTGGGCACTGCTACGACAGCGAAGGTGCGCAGCCCTACGCACCCTTGGTGGAGATGTTCGAGCGCGCCATGGCCGAGCGCGGGCCAGACCAGTTCGTCGAGATGCTCGGGGACGAGGCGCCGGAGATCGCCAAGGTCGTACCAGAGCTGCGCCGCCGCTTCCCCGACCTGCCACCCGCACTCACCCTCCCGAAGGAGCAGGAGCGCCACTTCTTCCTCAATAGCATTCGGGCAGTCCTTACACGTGCCTCGGAGGCCACGCCACAACTGATGGTGTTCGAGGACCTGCATTGGGCCGACGAAGCCACGCTCGCGTACATCGACAACCTCGCCCCGTGGGTTGGTGAGGCACGGTTGCTCGTAATAGGGACCTACCGGGATGTGGAACTCGACGTGAGCCGGCCTTTGGCGGCCACGCTTCGGGAGCTCCTGCGGCGGCGTCAGGCACAGCGCATCGACCTGCCGCCCCTAGGCGAGGATGGGGTTCGCGAGATGCTCCTGGAGCGTTCCGGGCAGACCCCGCCACCCGAGTTCGTCGCGCGCGTCTTCCGCGAGACCCAGGGCAACCCCTTCTTCCTCGAGGAGGTATTCCAGCACCTGTTCGAGCAAGGGGCGCTCCTCGACGACGCAGGCCGGTGGCGGGCAGCGGCTGATATCGGCGAGCACGAAGTGCCGGAGAGCATCAGGCTCGTCATTGGGGAGCGACTGGAGCGGGTGAGCCCGGAGTGTCACGCCCTCCTCACCGAGGGGGCCGTCATGGGTCGAGGCTTCTCGTACCCGTTGATAGAGGAGCTGACGTCGCTGGACCCGACTGCGCTCCTGGACGCCCTGGATGAGGCGGAAGCGGCACATCTGATCCGAGACCACACATCCGGGCGCGACGCGCGCTACGAGTTCGTCCACGATCAGATCCGGCAGACGCTCCTCACCAAGGTTTCGGTGCCACGAAGGCAGCGGCTGCACCTCAAGATCGCTGACGCGATCGAGGCGATCGGCCTGGCCGGCGCTGAGCGCGCGCTACCCGTGGCCCATCACCTCTATGAGGCGGGCGCCTTCGTTGACCCGCAAAGGACCACCGCGGCCTTGCTCGAGGCGTGTGCTGAGGCACTCCGGACTGGGGGGTACGAAGAGGTGGTGAGCCTGGCGAATCAGGCACTGGAGATTCGTCAGTTCGAAGGCGCGCGACAGGAGGCAGCCGTTCTCCGACTCCGGGCTCGTGCTTTCCAGAGCGTCAACCAGGTCAATGAGGCTGTGACGGACTTCGAGGGGGCGCTCCAGCTGCTGGCGGAGGCGGGGGATACCGAAACCTTTGCGGAGGGCTGTCTCGAGCTCGCTGAACTCGCCATCTACGCCGATGCTCCGGCCAGCCGGCTGGTGCTCCGCCTGGTCGGCCAAGGGATCGCAATGGCGGACGAGCGCGTGCTTGTGCGCGCAAAGCTCGCCACCGCAGCCACTCTTGTCTGCGCGCACGCTGGCGAAAGCCCGGATCAGGCACGGGCGCGAGCTGAGGAGGCCCGAGTGCGTACAGAGGCTTGCGGGGACGCGTGGCTCGCGGCCCGTGCCGGGGTGGCACAGCTCGCTGCTATCGAACCAACTCTACGAGTGGCAGCGAGCGCTGGAGACTCTCGACGCCCCGATCGGGCCCTTACTCGCCACGGGCGATATCTGGAATCTCGCGTACGCGCGGATGGCCAAGCTATCGAACCTGACGCTCTCGGGGGCTTTTCCCCTCGCCGAGGCCGAGGTTGAGGAGGCACATCGCGTCAGTGCGGCCGTGGGGAACCCCGCGCTCCTCTCGCTTGTTCAATGGAACGCCGCTGCGATTCGTGCACTCCGTAGTGCCGATCTGCCTCGTTTCCTCGAGGATGCCAACGACGCAGCAGGGGCCTTGGGGGGGGGGCGGCGGCTACTCACTAATCTACTGGCACCCTAGTACGGCGGTGATGAGACTGTGGAGGGGGGACCTCCCAGCCGCTGAGCGCGAGATCGAGCTGGGCAACGCTGACGAGGGCAGCCCCGTGTTCGATGGATTCAGCACCGGCCTGAGGCCGCTTCTCCTCGTATACGACGGGAGGCGAACCGAGGCCAGTGAGCTGCTCGAGGACTATCGGGGTGTCCTGGAGGCTTTCCGCCCAGGCGGACTTTGGCAGAGTGGTGCGACGCTGCTATGCAGCGCCATCGAGGCCTGGTCGCTACTGACGCTTACGGTGACGCCGGGCGCTTATACGAACATGCGGAGGTGTTGGCCGAACGAGCGGACATCGTCATCCACCTCGCTCATCTGACGCACACGGTCGCAGGCATGGCCGCTGCCGCCGGAAGGCAGTGGGAGCGCGCAACCGACCACTACGACACGGCGATGCAGCAGGCCGCCGAGATACCGCACGTGCCCGAGCAGCCCCAGGTACGCTATTGGTACGCGCGCATGCTCCTGGACCGCGACGAGCCCGGCGACCGCGAGAAGGCCCGTGGCCTTCTTGTGGAGGCGATCGCGCAGTACCGCGAGATCGGCATGCCCAAGCACCTGGAGCTAGCGGAGGAGCTGCTCAGCGGAGCCGGGCGGGAGTGAGGCTCCCAGCGACGTTCTCGGCGTGGGCAGGACCGGCGCCACGACTGCGCATCGCGACGGTGTTCGCCTTCCTTTTGCTGCTGACCACCGCCTGTGGGAGCAGCAGCGATCCGACCCCGATCGAGCCGACGTTCGCGACGGGAGCACGGGCCGAACTCATCGATATCGAGGGCATCGCCGACTTCAAGCAACGTTTCAACGGGGCGGAGGGCACGCCCCGCTTGGTTCTTCTGCTGTCCCCCACCTGAGGCCTATGCCTTTCCGGCGCCAGTCTGGTGCAGGCGATTCTCGACGAGTACTCCGAGGCCGAACTGGAGGTGCTCGCGGTCTGGTTTAACGTTATCGCCGGCGACTCCCGAGCGGGGTGGAGCAGCACCGTCTTGCGCGACGAGCGGGTGACCCACCTCTGGGACGAAGCTGGCCTGATCGGTGATTGGTTCGCGGAGCGCGGGCCGCAGTTGGGGTTGGGCGAACTCGACTCTCCTCTTTGGGACGCGTACCTGCTCTATGGACCCCAAGCGAAGTGGGGAGAGTTGCCGGTGGCGGTCGCAAGCTGGGGGAGCCCGGTGATCTACTGGGAGGATCGGCTGCGTGAAGCGTTGCTCGTGCAGATCGGCGTCGAGTAGCGTCCATCGAGTCCGAGGGCTTGGTCGCCCCCGCGCAGCTGCCTCACCCAGGCCAACGAACGCTACCGTGAGATCGGTGCGCCCAAGCAGCTCGTGAGGGCGGGGAGTCGCCGGCGACGGCACGTTAGCCGTAGACAGCCTTAAAAGCTTCGATCGCGGCGATGTGCTGGGACACCGAGGCGAAGTCTCCACCCATCGTGTTCACCGAGAGGTGAGTCGCTCCGGCCGCTTCCCAGTTCTTCGCAACCTCCACCGCAGCTTCCGGGGCTTGGCCCGCGAGATTCACGCGGGCTTCGACACCGATTTCGGAGCGGTCGCGTCCGGCGGCCACGGCCGCCGTATGAATACGCTCGAGGCCAGCGGCGAGCTCACTTGGATCACGATATTGCGGGAACCAGCCGTCTCCGATCCTGCCGATGCGGTCGAGCACGGCCTCGGACATACCGCCCATCCAGACGGGGATGCTGCGACGCGGTGGCAGGGGGTTGATCCCCGCCCTTGTGACGGTGTGGTAGCGGCCTTTGAAGTCGACGACCGGTTCGGCCCAGAGCGCGCGCATCAACGCGATCTGCTCCTCCGCGCGACGACCGCGATCGTGGAAGTTCTCGCCGAGCCCCTCGTATTCGACGGCGTTCCAGCCCACGCCAATCCCCAGTCGCAGGCGACCTCGAGAGAGCACGTCGATCTGAGCGGTCTGCTTCGCCACCAGCACGGCCTGGCGCTGGGGCAGGATCAGGATTCCGGTCACAAGCTCCACACGCTCGGTCGCAGCGGCAAAGTAGCCGAACAGCACCAGGGGCTCGTGGAACATCGTCTGCGCGGTGTACGGCCCCTGGAAGCCTCCCGGTCGGTCCGGATCGGCCCCCAAGACGTGGTCGTAGACGAGGAGGTGATCGTATCCGGCGGCCTCGCTGGCCTCCGCGTAGGCGCGGATGTCCGCTGGGTTGTCACCGATCTCGGTCTGGGGAAAGACGACGCCGACCTTCATGCTCGCGCTCCTCGATGCCCGCTCGGGCGGGTGTTCGCCAGCATCCTAGCGACCGCCGCTACGGCCTGCGCAGCTGTGTATGGAACCGGACCTATGGTGCTCGGAACGGCCCTTCGTCGCCACTCGCGATCTCCCGGGCCGCGATCGCCTGCGTAAGGTCGGCCCAGCGTCCGGGATCGAGGTCGTAGCCCTGAAGCCTTGGGTCGTCGGGCGGGTACCGGTGCGCGCGGAAAACAGCCGGCGTCGGACCGAAGCTGCTTGCGACGATAAAGGGGCTCACCCACTCCCAGACGGTCTCTCCCTCACCCGTCACCTCGAAGAGACGGCCGGTCGCCCCCTCCGTGATGAGGGTATTGCCGTTGGCGAGCCGGTCCGCCCCACCCACCATGAAGCTGAAGAAGGCGAGAACCGTTTCCGCCTGGTAGCTCCATCCGATCTCGTTTGTTTTCGGATCGACCTCGACCACGCGGGAGAAGCTCGGGCCGCGCTTGCGATGGCAGCCGTTATCGAAGACGAGGATGCGTCCACTCTCCAGCCAGCTGGCTGCGTGCTGATGCGAGAACTCGTCCGGCCCCCATTTCCAGGTGAAGGAGCCCGTTTCCGGGTCGACGATGGCAACGGTGCTGGTGAGCCGGAAACTGACGAGGTACTTCCCGTCGGGCAGTACCTCGATGGAGTTCGTGTGGGTCCACTCCTTGTGACTCTCGAGGGGGCAAATGCGGTCCTGCTCGAAGTCGAGGTGCTCCCAGGAGCGCCATTCCTGCACCACTTCGCCTGAGGGCGTGATTACCTGGACGACGTCACCCCACATGAGCTCTGGATCGTCTTCGTGACCGTGCCCGCCCTGCACGCGCTGCCCGATGGCCTCTGGCATTGGCCGCCACTTGATGATCAAGTGGTTGCCGTCAGCGAGGCGCTGGTAGTCGTGGTGCATGAAGCGGTCGCGGTACTCCCAGACGGTACGGCTCTGCCAATCGAGTTCGATGAGCGCCCCCGCCGAGCCGCCGATCTGCTCTGCCCCGTCCGCGTCCTCGGGCGGGAGCGTGTGAAGAAGGAGGTTGCCGTTCTCCAGCAGCCGAACGTGCTGGATACCTTCTTCGTGATGCCAGCGATGGACCACCCTCCCCTCCCAGTCGAGGAGAGTCGCATGGTGACCGCGCACGGAGCAGAAAAGCGTGTAGCCGGGGGAGGAGAGGTCGGGGTCGCGGTAGACGAGGCCCTGCGGGCGGTTCCGAATCCAAGTCACCGAGGCACCTCGCTCACCCGAATAGTGGCAGCGCAATACTACCCAGCAACTTCACGCACGTTCTGAGTCGGCCGCCTGCCTTGCGCCCATCGACCTCTGCCGCGAGATCGGAATGCCGAACATCTGAAGATCGGGGAGGAGTTGCTGGCGGGGGCGTCGAAGCCTGGAGTAGCATCCTTCGCTGCTCGGAGGCACCTATGACGGACGACAATCCAGCGGCGACGAAGCCGACGCTTACACCGCGGCAGCAGGAGATCGAGGCCCTCTGGGAGGCGCATCTGGCGGCGGAGTTCGAGACTCAGAGCACCGACGCGGCCCTCCACACGATGAGCGCTGACGCCTACGTCAACCACATTCCGACGATGACTGGCGGGGTGGGTCACGAACCGCTGGCCGACTTCTACTCCAAGCAGTTCATTCCATAGATGCCACCAGATGTCGAGATGACGCCGATCTCCAGGACGATCGGCGAGACGCAGCTCGTCGACGAAATGGTCGTGAGTTTCACACACACCGTGCCGATGGCGTGGATGCTGCCGGGTATCAGGCCGACGGGGAATCGGGTGGAGGTCGCCCTTGTCGTGCTTGTCGGCTTCAGCGGCGACAAGATCGCTCACGAGCACATCTACTGGGACCAGGCGACAGTCCTGGCTCAACTCGACCTGATCGATCCCGGCTCGCTTCCGGTGACCGGCGCGGAGGCTGCGCGCAAGGCGCTCGATTCTTCGCTACCGTCGAATCAGCTGATCGAGCGTTCGAAATCGACCCTATAGCCTGGGGATTTGGGGAGCGCCCCTGGCTTCCGAGCTCCGCACCGCGGCCATCCGCCCTCTATCGCGAGCTCGCCCCGGGCTTCGGGAATTCGTCGCCTGCTACGACCCGGAGGCGGCTCCACCGGACGCTGGAGCTGGGGCCTCCCTCCCTCTCAGGCCGGCCGCTGAGGGCCCGCCCCGCCTCGCCCGGTCATCATCCTGTCCTCAGAGGAACTCAGCCCGAATACCGTCGGGACGCCGCGTGATCGCGTTTGGGTCGCCCGCACCCACCCGGACTGACAACCCGGATGGAATTTTCGCGGCCCACGGGACAGCGCCAACCTCCCATCAGGGGGATCCCCGAGTCCGCGCCAGCCTATTGCAGCGGCGAATAGGAAAGGGGGTTCAGAAACAGGGACTCTTCTTCCTTCAGGCAGTCGTGCCAGCGGTCGACGGTTTCTCCCTCGATCGCTGCCTCTGCTGCTTGGGCTTCGGGGAGCGCGTCCTGACCCCGCGGAAGGATGAAGGTGTCTTTGAGTTCGTCACGCCGGCCGACGATCGATTGCACACCGGTGATGAGCTGGATGGCGCCGCTGTTCTTCTCGACCTCACGGATGATCACGGCCAAGTGCTTTTTCGCCTCGTCCTCCATGCCAAGATGCATGCGGGCGATGCGCTGGAAGCACCTCCGTGGGGTGCCGCCGGACTCCGCAAGTGCGCGATCGATCCGCTCGTCCGGCGAGTACGGGCAGGGTTCCCCGATGCTGATGAATTCGGTGACGTCGATACCCTTGAGCGCTTCGACGATCCCGGACGACGACTCCTTCTTCAGAGACGCCTGGGCCCGCTCGTACGAGGCGAGATCCTCGAAGCGGCTGAGGTGCAACACCTGCTGGGCCGGGCCCCCGGCCTGCGACCAGGCGGCAAACGGCTCCAGCCCGTGTCGCTTCAGCAAGGGCACGGCCTGCTCGGCGAGCACCTCGATGAACCTCGGCATGACGGCCGGGGGGCGAAGCGTGACCCGGGTCTCGACGATGATAGTCACGGTGAACTCCTTATGCGGTTTGATTCCTGACGGCTACGGCCGCCAGGACGAGGAGGCGTGTCGCCAGCAGTGACGAGTGTGCGGCGCCATCGACGCCGGTCGCCCGTGTTCCTCTGGCCGGCGGCGACACTCCTCCAGACCGGTCGCCTTGGCTGACGCGGTTCGACCGAGCAGGCCTTGCGCTCTAGCTCGGCCGCCCCACGCCATGGCGGATGAGCTGACCGGGCGTTTCGCCGCTGCACTCGCCATCCTGGAAAGTGACGTCGCCGTTGACGAGGATCCAGCGATAGCCGTCGGCGCGCTGAACTCGACGCCAGGCGCCCGCCGGCTGGTCGTCCAGACGCTCTCGGTCCCTGATGCCGAGGTTCTCGAGATCGTAGACGACGATGTCTGCGGCTGCGCCCTCTCGCAGGTAGCCCCTGCCCTTGAAGCCCAGGATCTGTGCGGGGTAGGCGCTGAGGCGCCAGTGAGCCTCCTCCAGCTCCATGACCCCGTTGTCGCGTGCGAGCTTCGCGAGGAGATAGGTCGGATACGAACCGAGCGTCAGGAACTTCGTGTGAGCGCCTCCATCTGAGACACCCGGCACGGCAAACGGTGACCGCAGCACCTGCTTCGCGGCGGGAACGTCCGGGTCGGGAATAGGGCTGGCGAAGAGCGACTTGAGATCATCGGCGACCGCGATATCGAGCATCGCGTCGATCGTGTGCTTGTTGTCACGCTCCGTGATTTCTCGAACGCTGAGCCCCACATACTCCTTCAGAGCAGGGTTCTCGACTTCCGCGATGACGAGGTCGTCCATCGTTCCGGTGAACGTGACCTTGGGCGCATCGCCTGCGTCGTACTCAGCCTTTAGGGCCCGTCGCCGCTCCGGATCGGCGAGCTTGGCCGTGCGCTCCGGGACCGTGCCGAGGGTGGCGTCCCGCCAGATGGTGCTGCTATCGAAGAGATTGAAGTCCTCGAAGGTAAAGTCGGGCGAGACCGGAACCGTCACGACCTGACCGAAGACGCGGTTGCCGCGAGCGTTCGCCGCGGCCAGCCAATCGACGGTGTCGGCGTAGTTGCCGTGCGCTATGCCATCAACCCCGGTGAAGAACTCGATGACGTTGTGAATGACGGGTCTGCCGCTGATCTCGGCGAGCTTCTCGTGTCGCGCCCAGATCTCCGGGTACGGATCGGGAGAGCCGTGGCCGTTTATCTGGGTCATCCCTTCACCGCGCTTGGCGAGGACTTCACAGAGGGCGTTCGCCTGGTCGACGGACATCAGGTCGGAGAGCATCGACGTGCCATCGTAGTCGCGCTGCCCGCTGTTCTGGCCGGCCCACTGCGCGGACCAGCCGACGGCACCGGCGTCCAGGGCTTCATCGAGGAGGGCGCACATCTGCTTGATTTCGTCCTCCGAGGCCGTGCGGTTCTTGCCCGCCTCCAGCCCCATCACGGACATCATCAGCGGCGAAACGCCACAGTAGCTTGCGACGTTCACCCCTTTCGGCTTGCCCTCGAGGCTATCGAGGTATTCCGGGAAGGTCTCCCAGTCCCAGGGCATACCGGCCTGGAGCGCCTCGAGCTCGATCGCTTCCGTGCGTGAGAGCATCAGCATCGCCCGGTCCCGCATCTCGGGCGCGACGGGGGCGAAGCTGAACCCGCAGTTGCCCACGACGACAGACGTGATCCCGTGCCACGCCGACATCGTGCAGTAAGGATCCCAAAAGACCTGGGCGTCGTAGTGCGTGTGCATGTCGACGAAGCCTGGCGCGACGATCATTCCGTCTGCGTCGATGTGGTTATCCCCGTCGCTCGGGCTCAGCCGCCCGATGTAGGCGATGCGGCCATCCTTGATGCCGATATCGCCGGTGTAGCGGGGAGTCCGCAGACCGTCGATGATCGTTCCGCCTCGTATCACGGTGTCGAATTCAGCCATTGCCAATAAGCTCCTTCGCTTCGATTTCGGCTGCTGCCCGACGGTCGCCCGACCAGGCTGTTCTCTGGGCTAGGTCCCCTCCGCTGGCAGGGACGTGAGTTGCATGCAATTGCCGTCTGGATCGCACATGACGACGACCCTGCTCCGGCCCTCGTAGTCAACGGGCTCGGACTTGAAGCTCACACCCTCCGCCTTGAGGCGACGATACTCCTCGTCGAAGGAATCCGAGCGGAGGGACATCGAGAACCCGCCAGTGTCGCTGAAGCGCAGGGGGTTCTGCTTGAATCCGTCCGGCGATTGGAACGCGAACAGCTCGAGGTCGTACCCGCCGAGGCGGAGGAATGCGACATCGCCCTCGGCAGTTGGTATCCCGAAGATCGTCTCTATGCTCGGCCCCTTGATGTGGAGCCGCTCCCGATACTCCTCGAAGCCCACGAGCCGGGTGTAGAAGTCGACGGCTTGATCCAGATTGCTCACGCTTATCGAGGTCGCCCCGACTGCCAGGACCGTCAATCGCTCGCTCCTTTCGGTCCTGCGCCGGATGACGCCGAGCGGCGCCATCTGGCGCAGCCCGACTTAGAGGTTCGGCCGCCCGGAGAAGGACGGATCGTTCTGATCGATCCAGGATCGGTCCTCAACCGGCAGCCTCCAAGGGTTGAACGCCATCTTCAGGTACGGCCACTTGAGGTACCGTCCCGTTGCCGCCGCCATGAGGATTGTGCCGGACCCTGACTCCGTCATGGCCAAGCGCTGGATGTCCTTCATGGTGCTGATGGCCACATCCCGATCGAATGTGGATTCTGCGAGATCGAAGAGGCCGTCCATTTCCGGGGTGCTGTACTTCCCGAAGTTGATCGGGCCCCCTGTCTTATACGAGCGGCCAAGTCGCTCTCGAGGGTCGGGGCTCGTCCAGGCGGATACGGGCGTGCTGAAGGCGATCGGGTCATCCCCGGTGAGATAGGGGAGGATGCTTCCCCCCGGAATCCCTTTCACCTCGATTTTGTCCGTGTCCAAGTTCCCGTTCATCATCGCGGTGAACCACTCGGCGAGCTTTACCGCGCTCGGCTCATGCACAACGATCTCAAGCTTATCGAGGTCCTCACCGCCGCCTGCCTGCCAGAGCGCCCGCGCCTCTCCGAGGTCGTCGTCCTTGGTGAGCGCGTACCCCGGCTGCTCAATGAGCTCCTCCTCGGTGAGCGCCCAGTCGGTGAAGGCCCAGGGCAGGGGCCCGGTGATCCTTCCTTCGCCGGCGAAGTCCTGCTGGAGGACGAGCTGCCTATCGATGGCGAGGTAGAACGCCCGCCTGATCATCGGGTTGCTGAACGGCCCCTTCTCCCAACTATAGATGAGGGCTCTGTTCGCGTTCAAAGCGGGTATGTTCAATCTCTCGATGTCGGGGTTGGCGTCCTCAATGGCTTGCATGAACTCTGGTGCGTAGGGTGTCCGCTGGAACCGGCCTCCGATCCAGTCGACCTGCTTCTGCTCAAGCGCGATTCGAACGGCATTCACGTCTTCGCCGACATTCTGCAGCGCTATGGAGTCGAAGAACTGAACTTCTGTATCTTTCTTGAGGAACCAGTTAGGGTTCCTTTCCGCTAGACGACGGCCATCCGGAACAAACTCTGTGAAGACGTAACCGCCGGTACCAACGATTCTTTCCGCTGATATCGGATCCGGGTTTGCCTCCATCTCTTCGGCCACCGACTGGTCCATGAAGCCGACGCCAGCCACTGCCTCGAGCCACGTGCCGCGAGGTTGTTTCAGCTTGAACGAGATAGTTTTGTCATCGACGAAATTGAGTTCATCGATGTGGGAAAAAACCGAATTCGTAAGCGCGAAATCGTCTGCCACAGTGCCATCGGCAAGCGTTTGATTGAGCTGCCTCTCCAAGTTCCAGCGCGCGTCGTCCATCACGAACTGACGTCCGTTCGTAGGCGGCTTGTCGTGCCAGAAGGCATCATCACGAAGTGTGAAAACGTAGGTGACGTCATCGGGCTGCTCGGGAAGGCCAGTCGCCAGATCACCTCTGAAGGTTGGCGCGGTCTGGTCCTCGAATCGGATCAAACCGCTGTACGCGGTGCCTTCAATGCCACCGGCGAGCCCGCCGATCCCGCGGTGCAAGTCCTGTGTCGCACCGGTGAATGCTTCGCCCACTTCGGAGTAGTAGCTTCCGTCCGTGGGAACCAGCGAGGTGTCCGGGGGCACTTCCGTCGCCGTGGCCGTGGGCGCGGACGTGGCCGTGGGCCGCGGGGTCTCCCCGGGCCGGGCAGTGGCCGTCGGCTCCGGCGTGTCCGCCGGCTCGCTCGTGGCCGTCGGCTCCGCTTCGTCGTCATCGCCGCACCCGACGAGGCCGAGGCCGGCGGCCCCTAGTCCGGCCGACGCTGATGCCTGAAGAAAGCGGCGCCTACTCGTGCGCGCTCGCCGAGAGTATCGATCCCAATAATTATTCGCCATTGCGTCCCTCCTCGATCGTGCTGGGTCACTTACCATACGCCACGCCGCCGACAGCGCAACGGACCCCTCAGCCCGTCTTCGCATTCGCTCCGAGGCATTGCCTCGGAGCGAATGCGAAGGCTGGATCGGCCCTGCGCTGGGCGACTATGTTTGTGTCGTCGTGGGCAGTTCGCCTCCTAGCCCTGACCGTGCCGGATGAGCTCACCCGGGGTATGGCCGGTGCACTTGCCGTCCTCGAACGTCGTCTTGCCGTTAACCATGATCCAGCGATAGCCCACAGCTTCGCGTACGAGCCGCCACTCGTTGGCGGGGAAGTCGTAGGCTCGCCTGGTCTCGGTCCGCCGCAGGTTCTCGAAGTCGTAGACGAGGATGTCGGCGGGTGACCCCTCGCGGATCGTGCCGCGGTCCTTGAACCCTGCGGCCATCGCCGGATAGGCGCTCAAACGCCAGTGCGCTTCTTCCAGATCGACCAGCTCGTTCTCTCGCACGAGAACCTCGATGTACTCGGTGGGGTACGCGCCCATCGTCACGAACTTGGTGTGGGCGCCTCCATCGGAGAGGCCGGGAAGGGCGAACGGGGAGTTCGTGATGTCCTTCATCGCCTTCATGTCCATCTGGTTCGGCGGGGAGCCGAAGGTCGACAGGAGGTTGTCAGCGACGCCAATGTCAATGAAGACATCGACGATGTGCTTTCCCTCGCGCTCGGCGATTTCCCGGATTGTGAATCCCTCGTACTGCTGCAGCGCCGAGTCCTCGACAATCTCGACCGTGAGGTCCGCGATACCGCTGCCGGAGACGAAACCCTGGTCTTCGGTTCCAGCCCCAGTCGCGGGGCCTTTGCCTGCGTCGTACTCGGCCTTGAAGACGGCTCGACGCTCCGGGTCGTTCAGCTTCTCGATCTTCTCTTCGATCGTCTGGCCGCCGCCAAGAGCGTCGCGCCAGGACGGGACGTTGTCGAACAGGCTCCACTCGTCGAGCTGGAACTCGAAAGCAATGGCTGTCGTGATGGACTGCGCGAACACGCGGTTGCCACGCTTGTTCGCGTCGGCGATCCACTGCTCCGTCTCTTTGTAGTCGGGGATCGCGATACCGTGCTGATCGGTGCGCGCAGCGAGAGCGTTGTAGACGATCGGGCGGCCGCTCACTTCGGCAAGCCGGTTGACGAGCTCCGGCGTCGCGCGGCCTCCGGCGATCTGAATGAACCCTTTCCGAGCCTTGCCGAGGACGCCCGCGAAGGCGATCAGGTCTTCCTCCGCCATGAGGTCGGTCGCCATTGGTGTCCCGTCGTAGTCGCGCTGGTTGCTGTCTTCGCCGGCGATCTGCGCGGAAAAGCCACAAGCACCAGCCTCGAGAGCCTCCTCGAGGAGCCTGCACATCTCGGCGCGCTCATCATCGTTCGCGGCGCGACTCTTGGCTGTCTCGAGCCCCATCACGTACATCAGGAGGGGATTCAGCCCAACGTAGCCGAGCAGGTTGATGCCTTTCGGGGTGCGCTCGACGCTGTCCAGGAACTCCGGATACGACTCCCAGTCCCAGGGCATGCCAGCCTTCATGCTGGCGAGCGGGACTGCCTCGTTCCTCTGCATCGAGAGCATGGCCCGATCCTGCTCCTCCGGCTTGACCGGGGCGAAGCCGAAGCCGCAGTTCCCGATGACGGCCGAGGTGACACCGTGCCAGCCAGAGATCGTGCACCACGGGTCCCAAAAGATCTGGGAGTCGTAGTGCGTGTGCAAGTCGACAAATCCAGGGGCCACGATCAGCCCGCTGGCATCGAGCACCTTCGCGCCCTCGTGGCTCGAAATGCGGCCGATGTAGGCGACCTTGCCGTCCTTGACGCCGACATCGCCCGTGAACCGGGGTGTCCTGAGGCCGTCGACGACGGTTCCCCCCTTGATAACGGTGTCGAACTCCGCCATGTCTTCCGGTCTCCTTCAGTTTTCCGTCATCCACCGCACCATGCGACGAGGCCCGCATTCTACACGGACTCTTCGATAGTCAAGCGAGACGCGAGGATGAAGCGAGACGCGAGAGTGAAGCGAGACGCGAGAGTGAAACGAGACGCGAGAGTGAAACGAGACGCGACAGTGGAGACGTGCATCCGGCGCCGCGCTCAGGCTGGCGGCGCTCTGCCCGCGGCCGGCGTGGGCTGGTGCCCCTCCGACTTAGTCGCGGCTGCGAGGGGCTACCGGCCTTCGCGAGCCGCAAATCCGACCGCGGGTTGGTGTGCCCGGCGGGGAGAGGCAGAAGCTAAGTTGCAACGGCACTGCGCTGGTTGTTAGCCCGACCTCCGCGTCGGGTCGAAGCCATCCCGAATCCCGTCGCCGAGGAGGTTGAACCCGAGCACGGTCAGCGTGATCGCACCCCCGGCCGCCATGCTCATCATTGGCTTGCTATCCAGAAACGCGCGTCCTTCGCTCACCATGTTCCCCCAACTCGGGCCCGGTACGCTCAAGTTCAGAAACGCCAGACCGGACTCGGCCAGTATGTTCGTCCCCACGGATATCGAGAAGATGATCACTATGGGCGCCACGATGTTCGGGAGAATGTGTCTGAACATCATTCTCAGATCGCTGGCACCCGTAGATCTCGCCGCCTCCATGTACACTTCTCCCCTGACCGACAGTGTTGCCGCGCGCAGCACCCTCGCCGCCGAAAATGTTCCTAAGAATCCTAAGGCAGACACTGTCAATGTCAGATTGCGCTCGCCTACCTGCGTGAATAGCAGCAAGATCACGATACCTGGCATCGCGATGATTGAATCGACTACCCGCTGCATCGCGATGTCTACGATGCCCCCGAAATAACCTGACGCTACGCCGATCACGGTCCCAGCGGCTGTGCCGATCGCTGCCGCAAAGAATCCGACCATTAACGCGATTCGGGAGCCGTGGATAACGCGGGTCATGAGATCGCGGCCGAGGCTGTCAGTGCCTAGGGGATGCTCCAGCGAAGGACCCGCGAGGATCGCCAGCCGACGCACCGCGCTGGGCGACACCCTCTCCTCTACTGGTATATCGATCCAGACCACATCGTCTTTCCCGTATGGGACCAACCCTGGACCGGCCAGGGCGGTCACCCCGACGAGGACAACGATCACGGCACCGATGATGCCCAACAGGCCAACGCGGCCAGGAATCGACCGCAAAAGCGCTATCCGCGGGTCGCGTCCTTCTTCCAGGCCCAGGCCCCACGTATCCGCGCTGGCGGACCCGTTCTCTCCGGTATTGCTCGTCGTTCGGCTCGGTCTGCGTTGCATATGGCTCAACCGCAGCCACTATGACGTCGAGAGCCAGCGGCCTTACGCATTGGCGCCACTCACGCTCACCCGCGGATCGATATAGAAGTAGCAGATATCGATCAGGAGATTGATCGTCACTACACCGACTGCTATAGCGATCACTAAGGTCTGGACCATGGGGAAATCTCTCGATTGCACTGCGCCGACTATAGCGCGCCCCATACCCGGGATATTAAACATCGATTCCAGGATGACGGAGCCATTGACAACCGCGAGAATGACGAATCCTAACACGGTGATGGCTGGAATAAGGGCGTTCCTGACGGCGTGTCTAAGTATTACCGTGCGTTCCTTCAATCCTTTCGAACGGGCCGTACGGATGTAGTCATGAGCGAGCACTTCGAGAAGCTGGGATCTGATGTACCTCATGAGGATGGCGCCGCTGGCGAGGCCGCCCGCTACGGCAGGGATGACGAACAGCTCCAAACTCGAGACAGGGTCCTCCCAGATGCCCGGCGTCCCGACAACGTCAATCGTCCATGCGTCGAATCGGAGGACGAATAAGGTGAGTATCGTGGCGATCCAGAAGGACGGAGCGGCTAGGCCGATGATGGCGATGATGCGGAGAACGTGATCGACAACGGATCCCGGTTTGACGGCAGAGATGACGCCTACCGGCAAGGAGATAAGGATGGCGATGAGGGCCGTCATGACGCCCAGCTGGATGCTATACGGCAAGGCGCGGCCGATCTCATCGAGCGTAGACCGGCGGGTCACGAAGGACTTGCCGAAATCCCCGCTCAGAATGTCTGTCACGTAGTGGAAGTACTGCACTGGAATCGGCCGATCGATGCCGAGTTCGGCGCGCGCGTCCGCGAGAGCCTCCTCGGCTGAACGACTGTCCCCGACACCCGAAAAGAAGCGCAGGGCTACCTGCTCCGCAGCGAAATCCCCGGGCAGAACGCGCAGCGCCAGGAAGACGAGCGTCGCGACGATCCAGATCACGACCAAGTTCAGGAGCAGGCGGCGGAGAATGTACCCCTGCATCCGCTAGCCCTAGCCCTCACCGCGCGGGCCAAGCGTTCGCCTCTGCCTGGCGGCCCGGCCGGCCATCTCTGCCTCGGGTGATCGCAAATGGGTGCCCCTTCCCGAGTGGTGGTCGATGTTCCCCTTGGGCACCCTGCCCAACCCTCGGGCCAGATCTCGCCCGCTAGCGATGGATGAGGCGCGAGGGGAGGTACTCTAGCAGAGATTGACGTCGATCAGCGTCTCCGACAGCGCCCGGGTGATGGTTCGCCCCGGTTTGTGCCAGCGTAGGTCACGCAGGAGCGGCGGCGGCACTCCACGTAGGTGCCGCTGAGCTCCTCAGCGTCCGCTGATGGCTCCGGCTCCGTTCTGGCCGCCTGCGCGGACAGAACGGAGGTCAACGAGCGCGGCTTCGGCGAGCCACCTGCGAGCCAACTATTGAAGGGGCGAGTACGGGAGCGGCTGGAGTCGGAACACGATCTCGTCTTCGAGGAGCGCGTGGAACCGGTCGGCGACGACCCCGCCCTCGATCTGCCGTTCTGCCGCGTTCGCTTCGGGTAACGCCTCTTCGCCTTGGGGCAGGAAGAAGAGGTCGGTGACATCGCTCGTTCGTCCGAAGATCGCCTGGTACGCGGTCACGAGTGAGATAGCGCCGGTCTCCTCGACCGCATCCACGATCTTCCCCAGAAGGTCGGCGACTTCAGCCCGATGGGGGAAGTGCACGCGAGAGATCCGCTGGAGATACGTCAGTGGCGAGCTGCCCTCGCGGCCCTGGGCCCGCTCCAACCGGGCCTCCGTGGCGTAGGCGGTCGACTCGCCCACGCTGCTAACCTCGCTGATCGACATCTCTTTCCCGAGGCTCTCGAGCAGGGCCGTGCTCGCCGGGTCCGCCAGGAGCGATGCTCTTGCCTGCTCGTAGCTCGCAAGGCTTTCGAAAAGGTGGAGGTGCATCACCTGCTGTCCGGTGCCACCAGGGCGCCTCCACGCCCCTAACAGCTCAAAGCCGTGCCGCTCCCCAAGCGCGCGTGCGTCGTTTGCGTAGACCTCAATGAACCGGTTCAGAATGCCGATCGGCCGCACCGTGAGACTGGTTTCGAGTACGAGAGACATGCCATACCTCATTGCGGCTCCATTCAAGAGGAGCCGGTGGTTTTCCTTATATTCATGGACGCCCAAAACGAAGAAGGGCATCGCGCTGAACCATCGGCGGTGATCGCTCGAGGTGTCAAGCCACTGTCCCGCGGAGCCAGGGCAGGCCTGCGTCGATCGACAGAGGCAGGGCTCTCACCGCCGACGGTGAGAGCCGGTGGGCCACGACGATCCCGTCCGGTCAGTCGCGGAGGGGGGTTTGTAACCCCACCGCGGCCTGGATCTGGCGCCAGCTCATCGAGGCGACTCCCTGGGCATGCCAACTCCCGTACCTGATCCGTGATCGCGACCGTTCCTACGAGGCCGACTTCACTACCAAGGCTTGCCGTATCGGGATCAAAACGCAGCTCGCTCCGGTACGAGCGCAGAACGCCAACGCGGTCGCCGAGCGTGCGATCGGGACGCTGCGGAGAAAGTGCCTGGACCACGTGGTCGTCCTCAGCGAGTGACACCCTCGGTGGGTTCTCCATGAATACGTCGCTCACTACAACCGGCTCCGGCCACACCGCAGGCTCGGACTGCACTCGCTGGAAGGCCGCCCAGCGCAGGGCAAGCCGCGATTTGGGCGTGTGCGGAGCCGGCCGGTGCTCGGTGGCCTTCACCATGAGCACGTTTGGGCCGCATGAGGTTTGGCCGCCGCACGACCCCACGAGGCCGAGCATACAACTCTGGTCTCCCGGATTCCGTGCGCCGTCAGGACCGCTGAAAGGCGAGCCTCGTCAGCCAGCACGACGTGGCCTCGTTGCGATCTCGAAGAAAGATTCAGCTTTCCGAAAGCCATCGCTGGCCCCAGTTGGGTCCCCCTTGGATAGGCGCCGTGAGCCGGAATCTTGCGAGGACACGCTGGGCCTTCGTGCTCGGCGAACGCCACGCGCTGGCGAAGTCTTCGTGCAACTCGCGTCACGATCGGCAGCAGCGATACTCCTGGCCAGGGCCCCGCGCGGAGTGGCTCGCCGGTAGGCTGGGAAGGGCCTAGAGCCGTTGGAACTTCGCTTGGGGTTGACCCGATCTGACGGACATCCAGGATGAGGGGCGCAGCCCCAGGAGGATGTCCGGATGGAAGGCAGCCGACGGTCACGGCCACGGGTTCACGGCCGAGTACGAGGAGGAGGTAGTGACGCTCTGTCAAGGCGGCGGGCGCACGGTCGCGGGGTGGGTAGGGATTCTCGCGACCTCGACCTGACGGAGACCGCGGTGCGGCGCTGGGGCGCCCAGGCGGAGATCGACGCACGTCAACGCGAATGGTCTGACCAGCGGCTTTCTTCGCTAATAGGCAGGCACCATCCACGCCACTTCGCCCTCTGCCCTCACCGTCTGGAACCTAGCCGGGCCGTCTCCATCTTTTGGCCACCACACTCGGAGACCAGCGTGCTCGCATGCGCATGAAGGGGACGCACAGTCGTTGCGGGATAGCTAGGCAGGGTTCACGATTCAGCTGGCTACCCCACCTCGAACAGCCGGACTGGCTGCTCGAACGTGGGAGCGCATGGCTGCCCCGGTCGAGAGCGTCGAGACCTCGGTGGGGGTGCCGGGGCGTGCGTGTGGGGACTGAGGGGAGGGATCGCCGCGCCAGAATGCTTGAGCGATCTTGAGACCAAAGTGAAAGGCTCAGGTCATTTTGGGCGCCTCCGCAGGCAAGCCTGGCCCGCAGTTCGACGGGGCGCTGGGTTGAGCCACCTGGCCATCGGCCTCTCGGGATGGCTGCTCGTTCTCTTCGGCATCTTGTTCATGCTCCTGATGATCGCGCTCGCGGGCCTGGTTGCCTTGCTCTTGAGCCTGGGCCTCGCTCGCGCCATCGCCTTCTGGCCGTTCGCTGTGATCCTTGCTCTCCTGGTCCTCGGGGCCGTGTGGGCTGGCTTCTTGGGTGTGACGAGCCTGAGGCGGATAGCCTTCAAGACCCTAGGGTGGGGGCGCCCGCCCAACTCCGATCCCCTCGGCTTCAACCCAAGGGAGCAGTTGATCGTGCTGGCCCAGAACGTTCGGACCCGGAGAGTCCTTGTGACCGTTCTCGCTGGAGGCACGGTGGTGGGAGTTGTGAGCGGAATCCTCGTAGTGCTCTAGGCGCGCCCCGTCGCCGTAGACGCCTCCGGGTAATCGCGCGGAAGACGTCGGGGTGAACCCTCCGGGGGGGCGAATGGGGGGGGCGAACGGGGGGCTCGAGAATGAAGGCGCGAAGGCATCCGGCGGAACGTGCAGGGCGACGCCAGGCTCTCCGATCGCGGTGGGCGGCGCCGCTTGCTCAAAACCCATGCTGTCCTCTGCGTGAGTCCCGGAGTTCCACGACGTGCTGCCGTCGAGAGATGTGGAGGCCCGGATGTCGGCGGGTCCGCGGCTATCGTCCTCTGGAGCCAAGATTGCCCGCCTCAGAGGAGGCCTCTCCACGATGGAAAGGTTGCTGCTGCCGCACCTGGGTCCGGTTGTTGGAGCGGGAGACGAGGTGCGCCTCGGCGCGAATCGCCATCCTGGCGGAGGTGTGGCGGAAGGCGCTGGGGGTGGAGGTCGGCGACCCTAGCGCGTCAGCCGAGGCGGGCGTAGTTGTCGACGAGGCCCCCGCAACCGCTTCCCCCGGTCCGTCCGACTAAGGCGCAGGTCGGACCCTCGATCCCCGCCCCACGTACGGGCGCCTCGCCTAGCGACGGCTGGCAACGCCCCACTCTCGTCCCTCTCTGAACTTTGAACTCTGAACACTGAACTCCGTCCGGGTCGGGCGGCCTCCGCACCGGCGCCGCCACGACCCTACATCGGGGTGCGCGTGACGGAGCGCTCGATAATGAAGCGGACGGCATACCGTCCCGGACTGTCGAAGGAGGCGATGCCGGGCCCGATTTCCTGGGCGCCGCCGCGATAGCGCCCAAAGCCGATCGCGAAGCGGGTCACGTCGACATCGTCGTTGCTCAGCTCCACGCGGCCGTAGATCGTCGTCGATCGCTGGCGGTCGTCGGAGACGATGACGAACGCGGCGCGAGGGTCGCGCAGCATCGCGTAGGTCTTCCCGCGACCCCGCGTCGTCGTCGTCCAGACCTCGCCGTCGAGGACGCCAAAGCCGACGTAGGCGGAGGCGACGCCGCCATCCTTTGTCGTCCAGACGATCGCCCCGCCGTAGGCGTGGGTGATGCTGTGCGGCTCCCGGATGACCGCCCAGGCGTCCTTCAGTTCCGTGCTCACGCGCAGCGGGGGCGCCGGCGACGTCGAGGGCTGAGCCTGCTTCTCGGCGACCCACCGTTCCACCTCGTCTTCGCTGACCAGGTGGTCGTCGCTGGTCACGCGCTGCCCGTTATCCACCGAAGATCTTCTTATGCGTGAAGGTGACGAATCGCTCAGGGTTGAGGCGGACCACGTAGTCGTGGCCGGGCCGGGCGGCGCGGACGCGCTCAGCGACTTGCTCCTCGCTGAGGCCGTTGCGCCTGGCGACGGCCAACACGACGCGGACGAGCGTCGGGAGGTCGTCTACGAACGCCACGGCGCCGCGTACGGTCACGGCGCCGACGCCGTCGCCGCCGTCGAAGACGACCGACGCACGCGGGTCACGGCGGAGGGCCGGGATCGCCTCGTCGCCCTCGAACAGGAGCAGGTAGGCGGCGCCGTTGAGCACGGCGTGCTTCGCATGGGTCCCGCCGGGCGACCCGTCTTCCGCCACCCAGGAGAGGCTGCAGCCCCGCCCCAGGGTGATCAGCTCCCACGTTTCGTCCTCATCGAGTTGGTAGTCGTGGAGGTTCTCGACGGTGAAGACCTGCTCGCCGCTCGCGACCAATTCGCGCTTGCGTTGGACCCACTCGTCGACCTCTTCGTCGGTCGCTTCTATCCGGCGAGCTGGCTCGGCTGACATGAGTCTCCCTCCGTTCTAGGCGTTCGAATCCGCACGTCGTTGCCGCCGAGGCGGGTGCCCAGCGCCAGGATTCACTCCTCGCGGGCGCCGCGGCGGGCGCTGGGCGGAGGCTCCACACCCATGAAGGTCTTCCCGATGTTGCGGTAGTGGCGATAGGTAATGAGGCCGTGCGCGGCCGCCTGATGGGCGTCACGCAGCTTGCGCTCCAGCGGGCTGTCCATATTGCTCCCGGTCGTCCCAGAGAGGTTATGGACGGAGTCGACGACGACGCGCGCGGTTTGGGCGGCGTGGACGGTTGCCAACCGCGCCCGCTTGAGGACATCCCACGTGGGAAGCATGTTCCCGACCGGGGGCAGCGGGCCGAGGTCGGCAGCGAGCTCCTCCTGCGTCTCGAGCATCCAGGCGCGCGCCGATTGGAGCGCCGACTCCACTTCGCCGATGCGGTACTGGATCTCTGGGATATCGCAGAGGAGCGTCCCCGCCGACTGCCAGGGCGCCTTGGACTGAGCGAGCTCGTAAAACGCGTCGAGAGCGCCCCGTGCGACCCCGATGGCGACGGCGGCCTTGTTGTAGTCGACCTGGGTCGCGTTGCGGTAGGTCGTGTTGTCGTAGGGCGGGAGCTCGGCGCCGTAGCTGCTCGCGAGCTTATCCGGCACGAACACGTCGGTCGTGCGGATGTCGTGGCTGCCCGTGCCGCGCATGCCAGCGGTGTTCCAGGTGTCGACGATTTCGAACTCGCCCTTCGGCACGAGGAAGTTCATCAGGTCACCGGGCTCAGGCTCCCAACCCGCGGCGGCCTCCTTCGACCGGTCGTTCGGGGGCGTTACCCACGTCCAGGTCGCGTTGTGCGCACCGCTGCCGAAGCGGGCCTGGTGCGAGACGGTCCAGCCGCCCTCGACCGGCTGCGGCTTGAAGTACGAGCCCGGCCCCGGGGCAGCCGCGCAGCAGATGACGATGCCCCAGTCGTCGTAGAGTTCCTGGGCCGCCTCCGGGTCGAGCGAGCGCGTGACGAGGCTGTTGATCTCGGAATTGATCTGGACGCACCAGCCGATCGAGCCGTCAATCGCGGAGGCGGCTTCGATGACCTTGATCTGCTCGACCGGCGTCAGGTTCTCGCCGCCGAGCTGCGGCGGCAGCGCAAACCGGTAGAGGCCGGCGTTCGCCATTTCGTCCGCGGCCCACTGCGGCAGGCGGCGTAGCTCTTGAGCCTCGTCGCCGGCAGCGGTGAGTGGCTCGCGGAGGTCGTTGACCCGCTGCACGGTCGGAGTTTCGCTGAGCTTCGCAATGCGCTCGCTGATCTCGGCTCGGACCATCGCTATGCCTCCATGTGCGGCCACGAGGGCGGGTCGCTCGCCCTCCGGGCCGGGCTGGACCCGCCGGCGCTCAGTCCCGGGGGGTCTGCAACATCTTCATGAAGCCTTCGCGCGTCTCGCCAGCGAGGAGCTCCAGGCGAATCCCGGACTCGTTGTTGATGTACTGCGCGCCCGCCAGGCTCTTGCCGTCCGGTCCCAGGCTCGCCCCCTCGTACGTGTAGCCTTCGGACTCGAGGCGGGCGATCTCGTCCTCGACGTTGTCGCAGAAGACGCCGAGGTGGTGGATGCGT
>CAUYXJ010000015.1:0-40502 GCA_963577065.1 Dehalococcoidia bacterium
GGCGGTGGTCGTTCTCGCTATCGTCATCGCCAACCTCGGTGGCGACGCCGAAAGCGATGTCGGTTCCGGCCCGATCGTGCCTGCGACTGCTCCCGCGGCGGCCGGCGGCACGGATGGGGAAGGTGGCTCCAGCGGGCTCGAGGGCATCACACCGGGTATCGTGCCCAATGTGATTGGCCAGCCCGAGGATATCGCCCGACTGGCCGTGCAGGAGGCGGGCTACGAGGTCACCGTGGTCAGCGAAACGAGTGAGCAGTACCCGCGTGGCTTCGTTTCCGAACAGGCTCCGGCGGCGGGCGTTGCCCAGGACGTTGGCCGCGAGGTCTTCATCGTCGTGAGCGAGGGCCCATGAGCGCACCACGCACCTACCACCTTGTGACGCTCGGCTGCCCCAAGAATGACGCCGATAGCGACCACTTCGGCCGCACGCTGCGCGCCGGAGGCCTCGTCGCCGTCGACACGCCAGAGGACGCGGACGCCGTGGTCGTGAACACCTGCGGCTTCATCGAACAGAGCCAGCGCGAGTCGTTCGAGACGGTGCAGGCGCTGGCCGCGGCGAAGCGGCCCGGCCAGCAGCTCGTGGTTGCGGGCTGCCTCAGCCAGCTCTACGCGGAGCAGGTGCGCGAAGCCACCCCCGAGGTGGACCACATCTTCGGCGTCGGTCAATGGGATCAGGTGGCACGCACGCTCAGCGTCGACGTGATCGAGCTCCACGACATCCCCGAGAGCGCGGTCCAGGTCCGTGGCGCGAGCGCCTATCTCAAGATCTCGGACGGCTGTGACGCGCCCTGCACCTTCTGCGTGATCCCGAAAATCAAGGGTGGCCTGCGCTCAGCCCCGGCGGGCCTGCTCGTGCGCGAGGCCCAGCGCCTTGTCGGTGCGGGCGCCAAGGAGCTCGTCCTCGTCGCTCAGGACTCGACCGCCTACGGCGAAGACCTGGGCCTGCGCGAAGGACTGCCGGGTCTGCTCGAGATGCTCGCCGAGGCGGTGGGGCCTGACGTCTGGCTGCGCCTCATGTACGCCTACCCGAGCCGGGTGCGCCCGCCCCTGATCGAGGCGATGGCGCGTATCCCCAATGTCATCCCCTACCTCGATGTTCCCCTCCAGCACGGCTCCGAGCGCGTCCTTCGTCGCATGCGCCGGCCGCACAAGCTCGCGAAGACGGAACGCATGGTCGCGGACCTGCGCGCGGCCATGCCCGAGATCGTTCTGCGTACGTCCCTCATCGTCGGCTTCCCGGGCGAAAGCGAAGCCGAGTTCGAAGAGCTGGCGAGCTTCCTGCGCACGATCGAGTTCGACCACGTGGGGGTTTTCACGTATTCGCAGCAGCAGTGGACCCCCGCCGGGGACCTCCCCGCCCAGCTCCCCGACGAAATCAAGCACGAACGCCGCGACCGCCTGATGGAGGTCCAGCAGGGGATCGCGGCCCGGCGCGCGGCCACCTTCGTCGGCCGCACGCTGCCGATGCTCGTGGAGGGCGACGGCGAGGACGAGGACGGCGCCCCGGTTGTCGCCGGCCGCACGTATCGCGAGGCGCCCGAAGTCGACGGCCTCGTCTTCGCGCGCGGGAGTGCCGCCCTCGGCGAGCGCGTCCCCGTGCGCATCGACTCCGCCGCCGACTACGACCTTTTCGGGACGATCGTCTCCAGCTAACGGGCGGGTCGGCGGTCGCCTCACGCCCGCTGGTGGGCGAACGGGGGAGTCAGGTGCCGGACAACGATTCACGGCCCGAGTCGCCGCGCCACCAGGTTGCGCTGGTGACGGGCGCGAACCACGGCATTGGCGCCGCGACTGCGAAGGCGCTGGCAGCGGAAGGTATCGCGGTGGTCGTCACGTACCTGCGGGTCGAGGATCCCCCCGACCCTGCCACCCCCGAGGCCTATCGTGCGGCGAGGCGCTCAGACGCGGGTGCCGTTCTGACGGAGATCGAAGCCGGGGGCGGGCGCACCGTCGCGATCGAAGCCGACCTCGCCGATCCGGAGACGCCCAGGGAGCTCTTCGACTTCGCGGAGCAGCAATTCGGGCCGGTACAGATCCTGATCAACAACGCCACCGCGTGGCGTGCGGACACCTTCGCCGCAAAGTCCGTCGACCGACTGGGGCGGAACGTTGCGCAGATGACCGCCGCCTCGGTCGACGAGCAGTTCTCCGTCGATGCGCGCGGAGCCGCGCTGCTCATCGCCGAGCTCGCCGCCCGCCATGCTCAGCGGGGCGCGGGTTGGGGCCGGATTGTGGGCCTCACCTCGGGCGGGCCGCTGGGCTTTCCGGAGGAGGTATCGTACGGCGCTGCGAAGGCCGCGCTCGAGAACTACGCGATGTCGGCGGCGTTCGAGCTGGCCCCTCTGGGCATCACGTCGAACGTGGTCTATCCGCCGGTAACGGACACCGGCTGGGTCACGGATACGGTGCGAGCGAGCGTCGAAGGCCATCCAACACTCCTGCACGTCGTCCCCCCGCAGGATGTCGCGGAGGTGATCGCCTACCTCTGCTCAGACGCGGCCTGGCTCATCACGGGGAACGTCATCCACCTCCGCTAGGCCTCGTTTGCTCGCAGGCGCCCGCTGCCGGAACGGCGAGCGGTGCCTCACCCCCTGCTGGACCTAGCCGTGATCGACGACCCGCCGGCGCAGTATCCGGCGTCGGTCGGGAGAGGTCTTCGCGGTCTTCGGCGAGCGCACCCAGCACTCCGGCAACGTCTCGTACGGCGCTCGCCTCAGTGACGCGCGCTTCTTCGTGAAGACCGCCGGCAGTTCAGATTCCCAGGAACCCGCGTTCTCCCACTCTGAGCGCGTGCGACTTCTCGAAATGCGGCAGTTGTCGCGCAGGACTGTCCCGCGGGAGCGGTCCCGCAACTGCACGGGGTCGTGGCTTCGCCGGGCGGTCCGCGGCTGGTGTATGCGTGGGCCGAAGGCGAGCTTCTCCACCACAACGCGCTCGATCGCTTCCGAGCACTTCCCGTCCACGAGATCCTTGCCGTGCTCGCTGCCGTGTACGCACTGCACGCGCGGCTCGCCCAAGTCCGCGGGGTCGCCGTCGACCTCTACGACGGCTGCTTGATCGACAACTTCCGCCGGTAAGACCTCACGGTGGGCGACCTGAACACCTACCGCCGGGGGTCGCTCACGAACGAGATGGGCCGCATGTTTGGCTCGACCCGGTTCATGGCACCCGAGGAGTTCGAACTCGGGGCGACGATCGACGAGCGGACGACGGTGTTCACGATGGGCAGGACCGCCGCCGTCCTCCTGTCGGACGGCTCCCTCGATCATGGTCCCTTTCGCGGGAGCGAGGCCCAGTGGGAGGCACTGCTCACCGCTTGCAGCGCGGGGCCGGATGACCGCCTCGCGACGGTGGCGGCACTGAACGCAGCCTGGCAGGGCCAGCGCGTCTGACAGCTGCCGGCGCCGGTGGTGACGACCGCGCTAGTGCTCGGGGAGGGGCGCCCAGGGGTCGTGGCTGCCGAAGTTCCACGTGTGCCCCTCGATGTCCCTGCAGGTGAACATTCGGCCGCCGAACTCGAAGTCCGCGATCTCGTCCACGATTTCGGCGGCTGCGGCGCACGCGGTCGCGTAGATCGCGTCGGGGTCCTCAACGTGGATGCTGATGGCTTGAGTGATAAAGCCGGATTCCTGAGGCGTGCGGAAGGAGGCCTCGAACGCGCCCGTGCGCCCCAGCGATGCGAGCATGACCATGCATTCCCCGAGCACCAGGCGAGCGTGCTCGATACGGCCGTTCTCACCTGGCACCACGAGCTTGGGCTCGAAGCCAAAGGCCGAGCCCAACCAGGCGATCGCTCTCGCAGCGTCCGCGTAACGCAGGATGGGAACGATCTTTGCAGGCATAGCCGGCTCCGTTGGCTTTAGCCTACCCTCGAGTAGCGGCGCGACCCGCTCCCCGCACTCCTCGGCCGTCATGCCGTAGACGAGGCGGCGGTGAAAAGCACCATCGTCGACTGCGCGGTGGATTCGCGCCCCATGCGTGAAGCCGAGGCCCTCATGCAATGCGATCGGGGTGGGGTTGTGCGGGCAGGGGCGAGGTCGCCAAGGGCTCGCCGCCGCCCAGATCGAGGGTGCGTAACTGCACCTTTTCCCCTGCCAGCGGCTCCAGGTCATCGGTGGTCCTCGCCCACGATGCCCCTGCGGGGGCGCAGCCGTTAGCATGGCTGGATGCCCGAAATCCTTCCCCTTGACCCGCCCCGCCGCACGCTCATGGGCCCCGGCCCAAGCGGCGCCCATCCCAGCGTCCTTGCCGCCATGGGTGCGCCCATCCTCGGTCACCTCGACCCCGAGTTCATCCGCATCATGGACGAATGCCAGCGGATGATGCGCCAGGTCCTGCGCACGGAGAACGAGGTCACGCTGGCCACGCCCGGCACCGGCACGAGCGGCATGGAAGCAAGCGTGATGAACCTCTTGGAGCCGGGGGATCGCGCGGTCGTGGGCATCTGTGGCTACTTCGGCGACCGCATCGCGCAGATGGCCGAGCGCACCGGCGCTGAGGTCACGCGCGTGACCGCTCCTTGGGGCTCACCGATCGACCCCGAGGACATCCATCGCGCGCTCGGAGCCGGGCCGGCGAAGCTCGTGGCGGTCGTCCACGCGGAAACCTCTACCGGTGTGCGCCAGCCCGTGGAACCGATCGCGAAGCTGGCGAAGGAGGCGGGCGCCCTGCTCCTGCTCGATTGCGTCACCTCACTCGGCGGTCTCCCCGTCGAGATCGACGCCTGGGGCGTCGACGCCGCGTACTCGGGGACGCAGAAGTGCCTCTCCGCGCCCCCGGGCGCATCGCCGGTGACGCTCTCGCCCGCGGCCTGGAGCGCCGTCCAAGCACGTGAGACCCCTTCGAACAGCTGGTACCTCGATCTGAGTCTGCTCGAGGCCTACTGGGATAGCCGTCGCGCCTATCACCACACCTCGCCGATCTCGATGATTTACGCCCTCCACCGCGCCCTCGCGCTCGTCCTCGAGGAGGGCCTCGAGGATCGCTGGGCGCGCCATGAGACGAACGGCCTCGCCCTCCAGCGCGGGCTCGAGGCGATGGGGCTCGCGCTCCACGCTGACGCCGAGTACCGCCTGCCCGTCCTGACGACCGTTCGCATCCCTGAGGGCGTCGAAGACGCCTCCGTCCGCGGCGCGCTCCTGGAGCGTTTCAGTATCGAAATCGGAGGCGGCCTCGGCGACCTCCGCGGAAAGGTCTGGCGCGTGGGTCTCATGGGCGAATCGTCCAGCCCTGCGAACGTCCTCTTCTTCCTCTCCTCGCTTGGGCGCCTCCTGCGGGAGCAGGGCTTCGCCGCCGACGTCGGCGCCGCGCTCGATCGGGCCGCGGGCAGCCTGGAGCAGTGACCGGGAGCCCCTCGCGCCCCCCTGGGCGCCGGCGGCTCCTCCTGGCGGCCTCCCTCCTCATCGTGCTCGTTGTCTCCTGCGTGGGCGGCGACGATGCGACACCGACCACCTCGACGACGACCGCGCCGAGCACATCGACCGCCAGTGCCAGTGCCAGTGCCAGCGCCACCGCTCGGCCCGCCGAAGGCGCGACGAGCACGGCCACAGCGGTGGCGACCACCACGACCGTCCCCGCCGCCGGGTTCGCGGAGGCGTTTCCCGGCCTCCCGGACCTGGACCGCCCGCTCGCGATGATCGAGGTGCTGGGGCGCGCGCTCTTCCTCGTCGCCGAGCAGGGTGGCCTCATCATCGCGTTCCCGAAAGCCGGCCCCTACGACGCGCCGACGACGGTGCTCGACTGGCGTTCGCGCACGGCGCGGGGCGCAAACGAGGAAGGGCTGCTCTCGATGGCGCTCGACCCCGAGTTCGCCACGAATGGCTTCCTCTACCTCTACTACAGCCCCGTGAATGGCGCCCGCCGGACGACCCTCTCGCGGCTCGAGACCCTCGGGGAAGGCGCAACCTTCGCCGCCGACCCCGAGAGCGAGCTCGTGATTCTGGAGATCGAGCAGCCCTTCTCGAACCACAACGGCGGGACTGTGCTGTTCGGCCCCGACGGGCTGCTCTACCTCAGCCTCGGCGACGGCGGTGCGGGCGGCGATCCCGAGGGCAACGGTCAGGACCTCGAACGGAACCTGCTGGGGAGCATCGTCCGCATCGATGTCGTCAACGCCTCCGCCAGCGAGCGCTACACGATCCCTCGCGACAACCCCTTCCTCGGTGAGCTCGGCGCTCGCCCCGAGACCTTCGCCACGGGCATGCGAAATCCTTGGCGCATGAGCTTCGATCGCGGAACCGGCCTCCTCTGGGCCGGAGACGTGGGTCAGGAGCGCTTCGAGGAGATCGACATCATCGGCGCCGGCGAGAACCACGGCTGGAACGTCACCGAAGGCACGGCTTGCTTCGAGCCGCCCTCAGGCTGCGACGCTGCGGGCCTGACGCCGCCCGTCGCCCAGTACGATCATGCGCAGGGGTGCTCGGTGACGGGCGGTCACGTCTACCGCGGCGTCGCCGTCCCCGCCCTCGTTGGCTGGTACCTCTACGGCGACTTCTGCAGCGGCAACGTCTGGGCGCTGGAGGCCGCCAGTGCCGCGGCGGGCTCGCCGGGTGAGCCCCTCAGCTTGTGGCGGCAGGGGCCGCCGCTGGCCTCGTTTGCCGAAGACCTCGCGGGCGAGCTCTACCTCGTCAGCTTCGACGGGCGCATTTACCGGGTCACGCCGTAGGGCTCCGCCGCGTGGCCGCGTAGCATCGCAGCTGATGATCATCGCGACTGAGGGCCTGCGCCCAGGGCGCGCCGCGCTCTGGCTGGCGATCGGCACCGCCCTCACCGCGCTCGCGGGAGGGCTGTTCGTGGGGGCAATCGTCCTTGCCGCTTCTGGCACCGCCCTCTCGGAGCGCTCCGTCGCTGCGCAGCAGGGGCCGCCTCCCACCGTGGCGTCGACCCTTCCGCGGCGGGCGACGCTGCCTCAGCTCAGCCGCGGCGAACCGCCCAGCGTCACGTTCGAGGTCGCTTTCCCCAACCTCCCCGAGATCCCCCGCCCGCTCGCACTGCTGGCGGTGCCCGATCAGGAGCTCCTGCTGATCGCGCTCGCCGATGGCCGCATCCTCTCGCTGGACAGGGACGGTCCGTATTCGAGCCCGCGCACCATCCATGACCAGCGCGATAACACGTTCTGTTGCGGCACGGAGGAGGGCCTGCTCTCGATCGCGCTCGATCCGGAGTTCGCGTTGAACGGCTACCTCTACGCCTACTACAGCCCACCGCTCGAGAAGCCGGTGACGCGCCTCGTGCGCTTCGAGACGGCCGGCAGCGGTCCCTCGCTGGCGGTCCTGCTGTCGACCGAGCTCCTGATCCTCGAAATCGAGCAGCCGTTCCGGAATCACAACGGCGGCACCATCGCCTTTGGGCCCGACGGCATGCTCTATCTCGGGCTGGGCGATGGCGGCGCCGCGGGCGACCCACTTGGGAATGGCCAGGACATCGCCGGGAACCTCTTGGGGAGCGTCATCCGTATCGATGTGCGGGACGCGACCCCCGCCCAGCCCTACCTGATCCCGCCCGACAACCCCTTCGCCGACGACCCAGACGTGCGGGGCGAGACCTGGGCCTTCGGCCTGCGAAACCCCTGGCGGATGAGCTTCGACCGGGCGACCGGTCTGCTTTGGGCAGCGGATGTGGGGCAGGTGCGGCGGGAGGAGGTGGACGTCCTCCGGCGCGGCGAAAACTATGGCTGGAACGTCACCGAGGGCACGCTCTGCTTCGAGCCCGAGGAGGGCTGCGATCGTACGGGGCTGACTGCGCCCCTCTGGGACTACAGCCACGAGGAGGGCTGTTCCATTTCCGGCGGCTTCGTCTACCGGGGCGAAGCGATCGCTGCCTTGCAAGGCTGGTACGTCTTTAGCGACTTCTGTACGGGAACCGTCTGGGCCATCTATGCCGAGGCCGCTGTGGCGGGGGCGCCCGTGGAACCGGTGCGCTTGTGGGAGCCGGGGCCGGGGGTCGTCTCCTTCGGCGAAGATGCCGACGGGGAGCTCTACGTGCTCACCTTCAGCGATGATCGCATCTACCGGATCGTCGCGGACTAGGCCGTGAGGGGGCGCCCCGCGCCCACGTAGCGCGCGCCCGTCGCCTCGACCGCGCCCCGGTCGAGGGCGTTGCGCGCGTCCAGAACCAGCGGCGCGATCTGGCCCCACGCGAACGAGCGGTAGGCCGCGTGGAGCGCATGCACGATCGCAACGTCGTAGCGCGCTAACGGCTCCGCGGCGGGCGTGAAGCCGAGCGCGGCGATCGCCTCTGGGCTGAGCAGCGCGTCGTGGCCCCAGACCTTCGCGCCGCGGCCTGCAAGCTCACGGAGGAGATCGACGGCGTTCGTGTGGGCGGTCACGGCCACGTCTGGCCGGAACGTGAGCCCGAGCACGAGGCAGCGCTTGCCCGCGAGGCCGCCCGCGATTTCATCGAGCCTGCCCACGAGATACGCGGGCATCGCGTCGTTTGCCGCGCGGCCGGCCGCCGCGAGCGTGCTCGGCGCTTCGCCCTGCATCAGGAAGCGCGGGTACACGGGGATGCAGTGCCCCCCGACGCCCGCACCGGGGGTGTGGATGTGGCTGAAGGGCTGGCTGTTCGCGGCCGCGATCACTTCGCTCACGTCAGCGCCGAACAGGTCGGCGGCTTGAGCGAGCTCGTTTGCGAGGGCGATGTTGAGGTCGCGGTAGACGCCCTCGGCGACCTTGCTCAGCTCGGCCGCCTCCGCGCTCGCCAGCTCGATCACCTCGCTCCCCAGCGCCTCGCGGAAGAAGTCGACGGCGCGCGTGCCACTCTCAGCGTCCAGTCCTCCGACGACCTTTGGGTACTTCGGCAGGTCCTCCAGGACCCGCCCCATGAACAGGCGTTCCGGGCTGAACGCGACGGAGAAGTCGCTCCCGAGCTGCTTCCCACCTTCCTCGAGCAGAGGCGCCAGGATCTGGCGGGTGGTGCTGGGGGGAACGGTGGTATCGAAGATCACGAGCGCCCCCGGCCGAAGCCCGGCGCTGATCGCGCGGGCCGCGGCGCTAATCCCGTGAAGATCGGCGCGGCCTCCTGCGTCGAGGTCGACGGCGACCGTGCAGAGCACGGTGTCGCTGCTCGCTGCGCCCTCCGTGGTGTCGGTTGTGGTGCGGAGGTGGCCGTTCGCTGTGACGTCCCCGAGCAGCTCGCCCAGCCCGGCCTCTTCGGGGAAGGGGTTCTCGCCCCGCTGGACCATCGCTACGCGTTGCGGGTCGATGTCGCAGCCGACGACATCGTGGCCGCGGCCGGCGATTGCGGTGGCGATCGGGAGCCCCACGCGCCCGAGGCCCACGACCGCGACTTTCACGCGGGGGCGACGATCTCGGCGACGGAGACCGGTTCGCCCGTGTTCGCGGACTGCGCCAGCGCCTCCGCCACGGTGAGTGCGGCGATCGCGTCGGCGGGCGAGACCGGCGGCGGCCCCCCGTCCCGAACGGCGTCGCGGAAGGCGGCCAGTTCCGCCCGCAGCGGTTCCTGATGGGCCACGGGGTAACGCGTCATCGGGCCTTCGGTCACGCTCGCGATCGCGCCTTCGCGCGCGGTCGCGGCGAAGTTTTCGTAGAAGGTGAGCGACTGCGCTTCGTAGTCGACGACGAACATGCCCCGTTCGCAGAGCACCTCCAGGAGGCGCTCCTTCGTGGGGGTGAGCCAGTTGATCTCGAGCACGCCGAGCACGCCCTCCTCGAAATGCAGGAGCCCTGCGAGAAGGTCCTCGAACTCCGTGTTCACGTGGCGCTGGGCCTCGGCGTAGACCCGGCGCACGTCGAGGCCCAGGAGGTAGCGCATGATGTCGATATCGTGGGTTGCGAGGTCGTGGATCACGCCCACGTCGCGGATGCGCTCAGGAAACGGGTTCACCCGGCGTGCCCGGAGCTGCAGGACGCGCCCACCCTGATCCGCGCGCAGGCGCTCGCGCAGGGCTTGGATGGCGGGGTCGAAGCGGACGATGTGCCCAACACTGAGCATCGTGCCGGCGCGGGCCGCGGCTTCGGCGAGCCCCTGGGCCTCGCCGATCGTGGCCGCGATCGGCTTCTCGACGAGCACGTGCGCGCCCGCCGCGATCGCTTCCAGGGCGGTGGCCGCATGGGCTCGGGTCGGTACCGCGATCGTCACCAGGTCGGGTTGCGTCGCGCGGAGCAGCCCCGCAACCGAATTGAAGCCCGGGAACGTTCGTCGCGCCGTCGCCTGGGCCGTCCGTTCAGGGTCGCTATCGGCAACGCCAACCAGGTCGATGCCGGGGAGGTCGGCGAGCACGCGGGCGTGGTTGGCACCCATCGAACCGAGGCCGATGACGGCAGCGCGCAAGAGGGAGGCCATCGCTTCGACTCTAGTCCGCGTTCTGGGAATGCGGAAGCGCGCAGGGTCAGGTCGCGGCGTTGACGGCGGCCACGATGGTGGCGAGGTCGGTCTCGGTCACGCTCGGGTGAACGGGCAGGCTCACGACCTGTTCGGCCGCGGCTTCAGCGATCGGGAAGCTGCCCTCGTCGTAGCCGAGCTCACGGATGACGGGCTGGTGGTGGAGGGGTGTGGGGTAGTGAACGGCTGTCCCGATGCCCGCCTCCAGCAGCGTGTCGCGGAAGCGCTCGCGCCCGTTGGGGATGCGGACCGTGTACTGATTGAAGGCGTGGACGTCCCCGGCGCGGACGCGCGGCGTCTCCAGCCGCGCGATGCCTTCCGAGAGCGCGGTCGCGTTGCGCACGCGCGCAGCCTGCCAGCCGTCGAGCTGGGCGATCTGCGCGAGGCCGATCGCCGCGTGCACGTCCGAGAGGCGCCAGTTCAGCCCCAGCAGCTCGTGGTTGTAGCGCCCCGTCTGGCCATGGTCGCGCAAGGAGCGGGCGCGAGCGGCGATCTCGTCCTCGTCCGTTGTGATCATGCCGCCTTCGGCGCTGGTCATGTTCTTGGTGGGATAGAAGCTGAAGCAGCCGGTGCCGAAGCTCCCCACGGGTTGTCCGGCGTGGCCCGCGCCGACAGCCTGGGCCGCGTCCTCGATCAGGGCGAGCTCGAAGTTGTTGCAGAGCTCGGCGAGTTCCGTGAGCCGCGCAGGGTGCCCGTAGAGGTGCACGGGCAGGATCGCGCTTGTGCGTTCGGTAACGGCTCCCTCGACCAAGGCCGGGTCGAGATTCAGGTCGAACGGGTCGACATCGACGAACACCGGCTCCGCCCCGCAGGCGATGATGCTCGTCGCAGTTGCGATGAAACTGAACGGAGTGGTGATCACCTCGTCTCCGGCGCCGATGCCGTGTGCCTGTAAAGCGACCACCAGCGCGGCCGTGCCACTACTGACGGCGATCGCGTGCCGGACGCCGATCACTTCCGCAAAGGCCTTCTCGAAGGCGGCCGTGCGTGGGCCCTGACCGAGCTGCCCGCTCGCCAGGACCTCTGCGACGGCGCGCTGTTCCGCCTCGCCGATAATCGGCTTTGCGACGGGAATCCGTGGGCTTGCGCTCACTCCTCGTCGCCCCCGATGACGCCTCCGGGGTCCGGGGCGATGGTGACGCCGTCGTCCGTGGATCGGTAGCGGCGGCCGCAGCTGCCGCAACCGAGGTCGCTGCTCAGTCGCTCCGCGCAGGCGCAGACCCAGCCGACACGCTTCGCCGGGGAGCCCGTGACGAGCCCGTAGTCCGGGACGTCGCGCGTAACGAGCGACCCCGCCCCCACGAGCGCCCAGCGCCCGATTGTGAGGCCGGGAAGGACCACCGCCCCTGCCCCGAGCGAGGCCCCCGTCTGCACCGTGGTGCGACCGAGCGTCCAGTCAGCCTCGGACTTGGCCGCGCCGTCAGGACTGACCGCCCGCGGCTGGCGGTCGTTCGTGAAGATCGCGCCTGGCCCCACGAAGACGCCTTCCTCGAGAGTGACGCCCGCGTAGAGGCAGGCGTAGTTCTGGATCTTGGAGCGCGCCCCAACCTGCACCTCGAGGTCGACGTACACACCCTTGCCGATGATGCAACCCGGCCCGACGACCGCACCTTCGCGGATCTGGGCCTGGTGCCAGACGCGGGTGCCGTCGCCGACGGTGGCGTCGCTGCTGACCTCCGCGGTGGCGTGAATCTTGGCGGCGCTCACCCCGGCGCGGTCGTGAACGGCTCGCGATCGGCGGCCGCCTCATCCGCGATGGGCGAGCCGTAGCGACGGATCACGAGCTGGAGGCGGCGGCGCACCTCCTCGCCGTCCGCGCTCGCGGCGGCCATCTCGTCGAGCAGCCTGGCGATCTCGCGCTCGTCCACGGTCAGGCCGGCGCTCAGGCGCACGATCTTGGGGTGGTCGGTCGCGAACGACTCCTCGAAGTCGGCCCGAAGGTCCTCTTGCAGCTTCTCGCCCGGGCGCGGCCCTGTGAACTGCACCTCGATATCGTGCCCCGGTCGCAGGCCGCGCAGACGGATGACGCGCTCGGCGAGGTCGCGAATGTTCACCGGCTCGCCCATCTCGAGCATGTAGATCGCGCCCCGCCCGCGGTAGCTCGCTGCCTGGATGACGAGCGCCACCGCCTCAGGAATGCTGATGAAGTAGCGCTCCATCCCCGCGTCCATCACGGTCACGGGCCCGCCCTGTTCGATCTGCCGCATGAAGATGGGGACGACCGATCCGCGGCTGCCCATCACGTTGCCGAAGCGCACCACCGTGAAGGCCGTCGCCTCGCTCTCCTTGGCCAGCGCCAGCACGAACAGTTCGGCGAGGCGCTTGCTTGCGCCGTAGACGCTGGCTGGCTCCACGGCCTTGTCGGTTGAGATCAGGACGACCGTCTCGCTCCCGAATTCGCGCGCTGCCAGGGCGAGGTTGCGGGTGCCGAGCACGTTCGTGCGGAACGCCTCGCTCGGGTGGTCCTCCAGGAGGGGCACGTGCTTGAGCGCGGCCGCGTGATAGACAGCCTCGGGCCGGGCTTTTTCGAAGACCGCGGTCACCCGATCGCTGTCGGCGACATCCGCGATCGCGACGCGGATGGCGGTCTCAGTTGCGAGCTGCCCGAGTTCCAGCGAAAGGTCGAAGAGCCCGGTCTCGTTGTTGTCCAGGAGATGCAGCTCGCGCGGTCCGAACTGCAGAAGCTGGCGGCAGAGCTCGGAGCCGATCGAGCCTGCCGCACCGGTCACGAGGACCGACTTGCCCTGAACCGAGGCCGCGCAGGCGGCGAAGTCGACCTCGACCGCCTCCCGGCCCAGCAAATCTTCAAGGGTCACATCGCGGAGCTGGTCACCGGCGGCGGGAGCGCGCACCCAGGCGTCCATCGCGGGCACGATCCGAACCGGGATATCGAGCACCTGGCACACGGCGACGATCGCCCGCACGGGCTCGCCGCTCGCATCTTCTAGCGCGATTGCGACGACGTCGACTTCGCGGCTCGCGATCACGTCCTCGAGCCGGGCGAGCGAACCGAAGACGCGCAGGCCGTGGATGCGGGTGTGGAGGGAGTTGGGGTCGTCGTCGACGAAGCCGACGGGCTGGTAGTTCAGATCGGGGCTGTTCTGCAGCTCTCTCGCCAAGAGTTGTCCCGTGCGTCCGGCGCCCACGATCAGGAGACGGCGCGAGGCTACGGCGGCCCACGGCACCCGCGCCAGCAGCCGGGTCCGCATCTTCACCATAGCCATGCCGGGGAAGATCAAGGCACCCGCGATGAGGATGACGGAGATCGGGAGCCGGCGGTCTTCGGGAAGCAGGCTCACGAGGAAGACGGCCGCCGTCACCGCGACGAGGGGCCGGAAGAGCGTGAGGATGTCGCCGATGCCGCCGTACGTCCAGACCGTGCGATAGACCCCGAAGGCGAGGTTCGCGCCGATGAAGGCGAGGGCGATGAAGGGGACCACGAGGGCCACGAACTCAGCGTTCTCGCGGGGGACATCGCCTTCGAAACGCAACAGCAGCGCCGCGCCATAGGCGAGCGCGACAACGAGCGCATCAAGGACGAGGGCGGCGACCACGTGCAGCGCGTCGCCCGCGAAGAGCCGGCGAAAGGCGCCGCGAGGGCTCATCGGGCGCCCCTTCCGCGGAGGGCAGCAAGGAAGCTACGGATGAGGATGTGGACGTCGATCAACACAGAGTGGCTATCCACGTATTCGAGATCGTAGGTAAGGGTTTCTTCGTAGGTCAAATCCGATCGCCCGCGCATCTGGGCGAGCCCAGCAATACCCGGGAGCACATCGTGGCGGCGGTGGAAGCGCTCGGGGTACTGGGCCACGATCTCGGGGATCTCGGGTCGGGGACCGACCAAGCTCATCTCGCCCGCGAGGACGTTCACCAAATTCGGGATCTCGTCGACCGAAGCGGCCCGCACAAATCGCCCCACGCGACCGATCCGGGGGTCGCGGCGACCGGCCGGATTGAACAGCTCTGCGCTCCAATCGCGCACCGTATGGTCGGTCTCCCCCTCCAGCCCCGCCCTCCGCATCGTGCGGAGCTTGTACATCCGGAAAGGGCGCCCGCGCCGCCCCACGCGCTCCTGGACGAACCAAGGGCTGCCGCGCAGTTCGACCGCGAGGGCGATGGCGAACGGTGCGGCGATCAGCGCTGCGAAAGGCGCCGCAACCACCGTTACCGCGAGGTCGAAGGCCCGTTTTGCCGAGCTCGGCTCGCTCACGACTCCGGCGTCAGCAACGCGCGTGCGGCCGCCTGGCGCTCGTAGGCCGGTGCCTCCAGCGGCAGGCGGCGGCTGTAGCCGCGCGCCTTCGCTAGTTCGAGGAAGTACTGTCGCAGGAAGCGCAGCTTCCCGAGGCGCCGGTATTGCGCGACGTGCACGAGCTCGTGCACGAGCAGGGCGACATCGTCGCGGCGGCGCTCGTCCCGATACGAAATGTGGTCACCGGTGGTGACGGCGCCGCGGCGCTGGAGCCGTAGCCACCAGGTCATCGGCCCGCCAACGTGCGTTCGCACGGCGGCGAGCTCGACCTCTTCGTCGACGAGGCCGCTGCTCGCGAGCCAGGCGATGGTTTCGGGAGGGATGGCGGCCACGGCGCTGCCTACGAGCCGGCGGCCATGTCGCGAGCGGTCAGGCCCTGGCCTTCCGACCGGGCCTGAGTCTCCCAGACGTCGTCGGGGGTGGTGCGCCGGGCGGGGATGAGCCGCAGGCTGTCCTCGCCCAGGGGCCATCGGAGCGGCAGCCGCTGCTGCAGTTGGACGATGTCGGCGATCGCGGCGCCGACGGCGTCCGACCCGGGCCTCGTTGCCGCCACCGCGCGGAACTCCGCGAGCCTTCGCTCGACGCCGGGCTGGTAGGCGCTGCGCCCCTCGCGCACGGCCGCGCAGACATCGAGGCCCCGCGTCTGCCAGTCGCTGCGGTACTGCCCCGGCTGCAGGATCGTGACCTGGATCCCGAAGGGCGCGACCTCATCCGCAAGCGCTTCGGACATGGCCTCGACGGCGTGCTTTGACGCCGCGTACATCCCTCGCAGCGGGCGCGGTACCTGTCCGGAGAGGGAGCTGACGTTGACGACCTTGCCCGACCCCTGCTCCCGCATCAGCGGGAGCAGGGCCTGCAGCATGCGCCACTGCCCGACGAAGTTCGTGTCGTGCTGGCGCTTGACCTCCTCCTCGCTGAGGTCCTCCAGCGGCCCGTAGAGGCCGTAGCCCGCGTTGTTGACGAGCACGTCAATGCGCCCGAAGCGGTCGCGCACGGCCGCGATGGCCGTGGCGACGGACTCGGCATCGGTTACGTCCAGGGGGAAGGCCTCGATGCGCTCCCCGAGCTCTGCGCGCACCGCTTCGCCGTCGCGGGCGGGATTGCGCATGGTGGCCGCCACGAAGTTCCCGCGGGTGGCGCATTCGCGCGCTGCCGCTGCCCCGAAGCCGCGCGAGGCGCCGGTGATGAGGACGACGTTTTCGCCGCCCCAGAGACGTTCCTTGCCACCGACCTCGCCGGGGCGGCGCCAGGTGCGCAACGTCGCGCCCCGGCGGAGTGCTTCCCACTCCTCTTCCGTCGCGCTCGCACGCACCTCCATGAGGTGGGTGCTGTCGTCGCCCACCGGCCAGCGCATGGGCAACGGTTGCTCGAGCCCGACCATGTCGGCGATGGCGGCTGCCACCGAAGCCGAGCCGGGCCTCGTGCGGGCGCGCGCGCGGAAGGCTTCGAGCGCGGCCGCCACGGTTTCCTGATAGGCGCTGCGCCCCTCCGCCATCGCCGGTGCGATGTCGAGGTTCGTGGTCTGCCAGTCGCTCGCGTACATCCCCGGTTCGAGGATGCTGACCTCTACGCCACAGTGGCCGACCTCGAAGCGCAGCGCCTCGGACATCCCTTCGACCGCGTGCTTGGCGGCCGCGTACATCCCCAGCCAGGCCCCAGGGACGCGGCCCGCGAGCGAGCTCACGTTCACGATCTTGCCCGCGCCTCGTGCCCGCATCGAAGGCAGGACCGCCTTGGCGAGGCGCCATTGGCCGAGCACGTTGGTGTCGATCTGGCGCCACACCTGCTCTTCCGAAAGCTCCTCCAGCGGGCCGTAGAGCCCGTAGCCGGCGTTGTTCACGAGCGCGTCGATTCGTCCGAATTGCGCGAGCGCGGCGGCGACGACGGCTGCGGCCTCGTCCGGCCCGGTCACGTCCAATCGGACGGGGTGGATCTGCCCTTCGAGCCCGGCCACGATCGCGGGTGCGTCGCGCTCGGGGTTGCGCATCGTCGCGATCACGGTGTTCCCGCGCTCGGCCAGCTTGCGCGCGGCGGCCCCACCGAAGCCCCGCGAGGCACCGGTGATGAGGACGACGTTGTCGTTTGCGATGGCGAGCCCCTCCGCCACGCAGAATAGCGGAAGCGGAGCGCGCCGGAACGGAGCGGGGGGCCTGCTCGCGTAACCCGGCTCCGTCGTGCGAACCGGGGCCGCTGCTACACTCCCTCGGTGAACGCTGAGGCGCTTCCCTACACGCTCCTCATCATCCTCGTGGAGCTCGCGGTCGGAGGCCTCTGGGTGACCCTCGTGGCCGACCTGCGCGGCGGCGTGACGCGGGGCTTCGTCCTCACGATGGCGTTCGCCGCGGCGATCATCGCGGGGTTGGCCTTCTGGACCGCGACCACGGTCGAGATCAGCCGCGATGTCGACGGCTACCTGATCGATCCCGACTGGTTCGACCCGATGAAACGCGCGCTCTTGATCGTGTTAGGAACTGCCGCGTTCTACGCCTTCGCCGTGTTCATGGGCTGGGATCCGGCGGGCCGGCTCGTCGCCATCGGCGGATCTGCGGGAGGGGTTGCGTGCGTTGCCTTCATGGCGGCGATGCTCGCTCCGCCGGTGTGGGGGTATCCCGGGGTCTTTCTCGCCCTGCTCGCGGGCACGCTCGCGATGGGCGCCGTTTCGACCTCGATGACCTGGGGCCACTGGTACCTCACGGAAGGGTCGTTGCCGGCCCGCCCCCTGCGCGAGCTCGCCTGGATCCTGATCGCCGCGATTGCTCTGCAGTCCGTGCTGCTCGTCGTCAACGCTTCCCTGCCCGAGCGCATCACGCCGACGCCGGCTAACCCTGTCGCGGTAGGGCTGCTGGGTAACCCGATGTTCTGGTTCCGGATCGGCGTCGGCTTGCTCTTCGCAATGGTTCTCGCCGTGCTCGCCCTGCGCACCGCGCAGATGCGCTCGATGCAGAGCGCGACCGGCCTGCTCTATATCTGCATGGGCGCGGTCTTCACGGGCGAAGTGCTCGCCCGGGGTGTCCAGTTCCTCACCGCGCGCCCCGTCTGAACGGTTTTGCTCCGCGGGCGAGCCTGCCTCGCGGGCTGCTCTTCGCGGCACGCAACCTGCAGGGGAGCGCCCTGAGGCTCGTGCGCTCATCTGTTCTGCTAAGATCTGGGCGGCCAAGGAGGCGCTGATGCTGCGGGACCGCGCCTGGGAGATCCTCACCGAGTTCGCGGCGGAGGAACGTACCCGCAGGCACGGCATCGCCGTTGAGGCCGTCATGCAGGCTTACGCCCGCAAGATTGGCCAGGATGAGGAGAAATGGGGCATCGTCGGGCTCCTCCACGACTTCGACTGGGAGATTCATCCCACTGAGGAGCTCCATCCGAAGGAGGGTTCGAAGCTCCTCGAAGCGCGGGGTGTCCCGGGGGACATTCGCTACGCCATCCTCTGCCACGCGCCCTTTCTGGGGCTCGAGACCACATCCGAAATGGACCGTGCGATCTACGCCTCCGATGAGATGTCGGGATTCGTCACCGCCTGCACGCTCGTGCGCCCGGACAGGTCGCTCTCAGCGCTCAAGCCTTCCTCGGTGAGGAAGAAGATGAAGGACAAAGCGTTCGCTCGCAGCGTCAGCCGCGATGATCTGCGCAATGGCGCAGCCGATTTCGAGGTCGACCTTGATGAGCACATTCGATTCGTCGCCGACGCGCTTGCGCCCGTCGCGGACCAGCTCGGAGTGAACCCATGAGCGAAGGCTCCGCCCCCGACCGAAACATCTCGATGGAGCTCGCCCGGGCCACGGAAGCGGCCGCCCTCGGCGCCGCTCCCTGGACCGGCCGCGGCGACAAGAACGGCGCCGATGGCGGCGCCGTCGACGCCATGCGGGCGATGCTCAACACCGTCGACATGGACGGCGTCATCGTCATTGGCGAGGGGGAAAAAGATGAAGCCCCAATGCTCTTCAACGGCGAGCACGTGGGCACGGGCAGCGGCCCCCAAGTCGACGTCGCGGTCGACCCTATCGATGGGACCACCCTCCTCTCGCTGGGCCGCCCCAACGCCGTCAGTGTCATCGCAGCTGCTCCGCGCGGGACGATGTACAACCCCCACGACATCTTCTACATGGACAAGATCGCGGTGGGCCCGGACGCGAAGGGCAAGGTCGACCTCTCGGCGCCGGTGAGCTGGAACCTCGAACAGGTGGCGAAGGCGCGTGGCATCTCCGTTCCCGAGGTGACGGTGGTGATCCTCGACCGTCCGCGAAACGAAACGATCGTCGCCGATGTCCGCGCGGCTGGTGCCCGCATCGTCTCCATCACCGATGGGGACGTCGCGGGCGCGGTCATGACCGGAAGCGCCGGCACCGGCGTCGACGTTCTTCTCGGCATCGGTGGCTCGCCCGAGGGTGTCACCGCCGCCTGTGCGATGAAGGCCCTGGACGGCGACATGCAGTGCCGCCTCTGGCCACGCCACGACGACGACCGCAAGCTCGCGGTCGAGCGCGGCCTCGACCTCGCGCAGCTGCTGACGCTCGACGACCTCGTGAGCAGCGATGACTGCTTCTTTGCGGCCACCGGCATCACCACCGGCTATCTGATGCGTGGAGTCGAATTTACGAGCGAGGGTGCGCGGACGGAGTCGCTGGTGATGCGCAGCCGTTCACGCACGGTCCGCACGATCGAGGCCGAGCATCACACCCGCAAGATCGAGCAGATCATCTCGGTCGAGTAACGCCCGCCGGTTAGCTTCCCACGATCTCCTCGTCCCGGCGGCGCCCGAGGATCATCACGGCAAGACCGCTGCCAGCGCTGGCGAGGACCACCGCGCCGAGCACGATGTTCACCGACGTCGAGCCGAAGGCGAGGCCGCTGCCGGCACCTGGCGGCTGCGGCGTGCCCGCGACAGTCGTCTTATCCGCGGTAGGCGACGGCTCCTGCGGGTCTTGGGAGGTGCCCACGGGGGCCGTCGGCGAGCCTTCAGTGGCCGAGGGCGGAGGCGTGCCCGTGACCGGTGGCTCCGTTGGTCCCGGCGACCCTGTCGGTGGCGGCGAGCTTGTTGGGGTCGGTGTGGGGCTGGGCGTTTCCGAGAGAACCGTGCCCGGCGGGGTTGGCGTTGGGGTTGGCGTTGGGGTTGGTGTCGGGGTTGGTGGCGGCAGCTCGCCGAAATTGTTCTGGACGCCATGCTCCGCGGGTTCGAGGTCGATTTCGAAGAGCCGGTCGTCTTCTACCGAGCCGTCCTGGGAGCCGATCGTGTCCTTGCCGTCGAGCCATTGGGGCGGTTGTGTCTCCACGATCACGTAAGTCCCCGTGCACAGCTCAGCGAAGAGATAGGAGCCGTCGGGAGCGGTGGGCGTCGTCCTGCTGACGGCGTTGCCGTGGGCATCTGTGCCAGTGAGCGTCACGGTCACATTGGCGATGGGGGGCTCGTCCGCGTCGAAGATGCCATCGTCGCTGAAGTCCACATAGACGAAGCCGGAGAGACTTCCCTTGATCTCTCCGAAGTTGTTGTTGATGAGGTCGGTGTTCGTGAGCGTCACCGAGATCTGGTCGGTCCCGATCGTATTGGGGATAGGCGTGCTGTTGCCGCGAGTTTCGAGGTGGTCGCCGTAGCCCAGCGGTTGTGCGGCTTCGCTGATCGTGTAGCTGCCCTGGTTCAGGCAAACGTGCGGCTCGTACTGGTACGTGATCGCGACCGCGGCGCTCGCCGTCGTCCCGATCTCGTTGAGCACGTTCCCGCCACCCGTCGTGCGCGAGGTGGCGAGAGCGGAAGCGCTGAACGGAACCGACCCGGTGCCTACGAAGAACGCCGTGCCCGCATCGGCGATGATCAGCGTGCTCGAATCCGTCGCGCTGTGGGTGCCGAAGTCGTGGCCGCTGGGCCCGGCGAAGTTGGGCGTGCCGTCATAGGGCGCGGCCGAGAAGGTGCCTGCATCGACGTTCGGGGTCGATGCTAGCTGGTAGCTACTCGAGAGGGCGAGACTGATCTCGCCGCTCACGATAGCGGTGATCAGCTGCGGATCGCTGTCCTGGCTCTCGGCCTTGATTTGGCTCGTGGTCTCGGCGCTGCCAGTCACCTCGACGCGCGTGAGAATGCCGAGCGCAGGATCGAACTGGGGCAACAATCCTGTCGCCACCCAGTCGGTGATCTGCACGGGCACGGTCGCGTCGTAGGAGACGACTTCCTCGGGCGGGTTGGCGGTGCTGTCGGAGCTGAACTCGTAATAGCCGGCCGCGTCGGTGGTGTCGGTCCCAACCAGGGTGCCGCCCGAGTTCCGCAGCTCCATCGGCACCCCGCCGAGGAGGGGTTCGCCCGCATCGAGCAGGCCGTTTTCGTTGCGATCGTAGTAGACGAAGCCACTGATGATCGGACAGCCCTGAGCGTGGGCGGTCGCCGCGTTGGGTGCGACGCTTGGCGATTCGTACACCGCGGCGGCGACGAGCACAGTTAGGGCGATCGCGATTTGGGAAAGCGCCGATGGGCGAAATGCGAACCAGCTGGTAGCCATGGAAGCCCCCCTCTGGGACTCTCATGACGCACCCCGCCGGGCGCCATTCTCGAGTTGCAGATCGTCGCCCCTGCTGCGCCCGATCGCAGCGGCCAGCTTGGCGCGTGACACGGTGGAAGCGGTTGGGGCGATTGCGCCTCGCCGGGCGCAGCACGGCGGTAAACCGTCGGGCGCGCGATCTCTAGGGCGCACGCGATCCGGTGTGGTCCGCAGGCCTGGCTCTGCCGGATGGCGCAGAGGACGGTCCTTTCGCGAACGCGGTGCCTGCCCCTGGAAGCGCCGAACGCGATGGTCGATCGTGGAGCGCAGCAGGCCCGCCTGGGCGATCGCGCCCTGGCCACTTGCGTTCGGTTGACTGGCGCCCGCGCAGCCGCCAGCATCGCGCGCGACTCTCGACGACGAGGCAAGGATGGCCGCCCTGAGGCCGACAACGACGTATCCGGAGTGTCGAGAGGTTCCGGGTCGACCGCCGCGGCAACATCGCCGGCCGCTTCACGCCCAACCTCGCGCTCGACGGTGCTGTCGTGATCGAGGCCACGCGGAAGCGCTCGCCAAGCCAGCACCGTAGAGGCAAACTCCACTCGCCAGCGCGGCGTGGCCAAGCACTCGGAGATGGCGGAGGAGCTGGCGGCAGCCACCCAGGGCGCGCAAACCCGGAGTCGCTGCCTAACGACGGTAGAGCCCAAGGGAGACTCGAATGGACGACATGAACGGCAAGGTAGTTGTGGTCACGGGTGGTGGCAGCGGCATCGGCGAAGGGATCGTGCGTGCCTTCGCCGATGCAGGCGCCCACGTGGTCGTTGCTGATATTGAGGGCGACGCAGCGGAGCGCGTCGCTGAGGATGCCGAACGAGCGGGAGCAAAGAGCGTAGCGGTGCAGGTGGATGTCGCTGAGGCAGGCTCCGTCGCGGCGCTCGCGGACCGGGCCTATCAGGAGTTTGGCGAGGTCAACGTGTTGTGCAACAACGCTGGCGTGCTCCTGTTTCGCCCCGCCCTCGAGATGACCCAGGCGGACTGGGATTGGCTCCTGGCGGTGAACCTTCGCGGCGTGATCAACGGGGTGCAGACGTTCGCTCCGCGAATGAAGGAGCAACCTGGCGAAGCCCATATTGTGAACACGGCCTCCATCAACGGTCTCTTCGCCTCGCCGATCACCACACTCGGCTACCACACCACGAAATACGCCGTGGTCGGGCTGACCGAGGCGCTCGCGCTTGAGCTCGAGCCCGAGGGAATTGGCGTCACCTGCCTCTGCCCAGCCGGTGTCCGCACGAAGATCCTCGCAGCCGAGCGAAATCGTCAGCCGGAGTTCGGCGGCGCGGCGGACGACGACAGCGACCGAGAGGCTCTCCTCGCTACCGCACTCGATCCCCGGGTCGTGGGCGACCTGCTCGTGGAGGGTCTGAAGGCTCGTCGACGGTACGTCTTCACTTCAGCTGGCGTACGCGCTCAGCTCGAAGAGCGGCACCGCCGTCTGATCGAGGACCTCGTCGCCACGAGCCCCGACGGCCAGTAGACGCCGCCATAGGCGCGCCCCGCACCACCCGGGTTAGCGCGGCATAGCCGCCTGTTGGCGTTGGACTCCCATCCGCACGGCCTTGACGGGCGTTTTGGGAAACGGCACAGCTCCCGGCGGGGTGCGTTTGGGGTGCCCCGGTCTGGATGGCCGAAGGTTGACAACCGGCTGTGGCCGGTATACTTCGTGCATATGCCCCCGGAGGTCTCAGGGACCTCGGGAAGGGCACACCTTGGGAGGAGAAGCTCGCGTGGCAGAGTTCGACACAATCGTCAAGGCCGGCACGATCATCGATGGCATGCGTACGCCCCGTTTCGTCGGTGACCTGGGGATCAAGGGGGGCCGCATCACCTACATCGGCAACCTCAAGCCCAGCGATGGCGATCGCTGTCTGGACGCGAGCGGCCTCATCGTCGCTCCGGGCTTCGTCGACTACCACACGCATTACGACTCCCAGCTGTTTTGGGACCCGTACTGCACGCTCTCCGGTTGGCACGGCGTGACCTCCGTGGTCATCGGCAACTGCGGCTTCGCCTTTGCGCCGGTGCGACCCGAGGATCGCGATCGCGCGATGCTCACCGTCTCCCGCAACGAGGCGGTGCCGCTCGCGACGATGAAGGAGGGCATGCCCTGGGATTGGGAGACCTTCCCCGAGTTCATGGATAGCGTGGATCGCGCGCCCAAGGGCGTGAACGTGCTCGCGCTCCTGGGCCTCAGCCCGTTGCTCCTGAACGTGATGGGTATCGAGAGCAAGGGGCGCTCCGCCACCGACGCTGAAATGGAGCGCATGCAGGAGATCCTCTACGAGGCCATGCAGGCCGGCGCCTGCGGCTTCTCCACTCAGCGTGGCGGCGAGGACAGCATCCAGCGCGACTACGACGGCACGCCCATGATCACCGACATCCAGCCGAAGGAAGATGTCCTCAAGCTCGCCCAGGTTCTGCGCAAGGTCGGGCGCGGCTTCATCCAGGGCGCCGGCGAGCGCGAGCTGGCTGAGGAGCTGTGCGAAACGACCGGCGGCGCCGTGATGAGCGGTCTGGGCGTGACCACCGACCAACACGGCCAGCCGATGGAGAACTACAAGGAGCAGATACAGTGGCTCGCGGATGCGAATCAGCGTGGCCACCGCGTCTTCGCGCAGCTGATCCAGGGAGGCGTGGGCTTCCAGTTCACGTTAGAGGACTGGAACCTGTTCGACCGGAGCGCCCTCTGGCGCGAAGCCACGCTGGGCACTCCGGAGGAGCGAGCCGCGAAGATGCGCGACCCCGAATTGCGCGGCGCGATCAAGGCTGAGTACGACGAGGGCAACGACCCGCTGCCCTTCACCACTATTCCCACCCTGTATGTGCAAGAGGTGGTCGACCCCGAGCTCCATGACTCGGAGGGGATGACCGTGGGCGAGCTCGCGGAGCGCGACCAGAAGCACGTGATCGACGCCTTCCTGGACCTCGCCCTCGCGGATGAACTGCGCACCACCTTCGTCACGCCACCGCGGGAGCGCACCGCGGACGAGTGGGAGGCGTTGAAAGAGGTTTGCAACTCTCCCTACGCGCTGCCTGGTGTCTCCGATGGTGGCGCCCACACGAAGTTCATTACTCTCGGCGCCTACACCACCGAGTACCTGTCCGAGTTCGTGCGTGACCACGAGGTGCAGGGCCTGGAGGAGGCGCACTGGCGCCTCTCCGGGTACCCCGCGCAGGCCATCGGCTTCAAGGATCGCGGCTGGATCAAGGAAGGCGCGCCCGCTGATCTCGTGATCTACGACCTCGAGGCGCTCAGCTTGCGGCCCGTGGAGAAGGCCTGGGACTTCCCCGCTGACGAGTGGCGCCGGATCCGCAAGCCGGACGGATATCGCTGGATCATGGTCAACGGTGAGGTGACCTTTGAAGACGGCGAGTGCACCGACGCCACACCGGGTGCGCTGCTGCGCCATGGCACCGCCTAGCCGTCGCGCCAACGACCAGACTGTGGGGCCCTGATCGTCCCATCTGCCCGGCGCGGAAGGGCTAGGGCCTCGCGGGTCCTAGCCTGGGGCGCCACCGCTCGTTGGGCTGTGGCGCCGCGAACCCCATGTGTGGCGCGCGCTACGTTCGCGTGCCCCACAGCGTCCAAGCGCACGCTCACCGAGCGGTTCGGGCGCGAGGCCTTCGAGCGGCACGCTCCGGGTCGGATTAGTATCGCCTTGTCAGGGATCGCCGTACCGCCGCCCGGCACGACTCTTATCGAGACGTCGCAGAGCGTGGCTCGCCCCTTGGCAAGAGGAGAGGCTCATGTCCTTCGTCACAGTGATCCGTCACCCCACGACGGGGGACCGCTACTCCGCCGAGATCGGGGCAAGCGAAAGCTATCAGGGCGAAGACGCCATCCTTCGCGTGGCGGGGCCGCTTGAGGCTGGGCAAGATCCCGTTGCCGCAGTAACGAGCGCCGCTGATGACGCCGAGCGCGCGAAGCTTGCGGAGGCCTCCGACTGGCTGAGCGCCGAACTCGGGAAGACGCTCGGGCTGCCACGGGAGAACGTGTTCGGCGAGACGCTTCAGGACTTGATCGGCACGTATGGGTGGCAAGCGTGATCGAGCACCGCGCCTCTTCCCCTGGTGCCCCAGGGGGTGACCGCGCTTCATTCCTTCAGAACGTGCGAGAGAGCCACCGAGGAGGCTGGACATGCGAATAAGTACTGGTGGGCAACCCGGGCAGCGACCGACGAAGACTGGGATCGCAGGAATCGTCGAACGCTTCGAGGGTCTGGAGGCGGATGGATTCTCCTCAGCCTGGGCGGGGAACCACGTCGGCCACGATGCGATGACGATTTTGACCTTCGCCGGCTCCGTCACCAGCACGATCGAATTGGGCACATCCATCGTTGCGACCTATCCCCGCCACCCGATGGTGATGGCTCAGCAGGCGCTCACCACCAACCTTGCGACGGGAGGGCGATTCACGCTCGGCATCGGCCTGAGCCATCAGTTCATCGTCGAGAGCTGGCAAGGGCTTGGTTGGGTGTCGCCCATCCGCCACGCCCGCGAATACCTCTCGGTGCTCATGCCGCTGCTCGAAGGCGAACTCGTCGATTTCGAGGGCGAAGAGTTTCAGGTTCACATGAACTCGGCTCCGTACAACAAGCTGGAGGTGCCCGAGACCGGCCGGCCTCAGGTCCTGGTTGCGGCGCTCGGACCGGGCCTGCTCAAGGTCACCGGCGAGCTCGCCGACGGCACCACGACGTTCTTCTGCGGACCCAAGTATCTCGAGGCGACGGGCATCCCGATCATCACGAAGGCGGCAAAGGCAGCGGGGCGGCCCCCGCCCAGAATCATGACCGGCTTCCCGATCGCCCTCACGAAGGAAACGGATTCAGCGCGCGAATCGTGCGCCAAGGTTTGGGAGATCTACTCGCACATCAAGTCGTACCGGCAGGTGATCGCCCGGGAGGGCGCGAGCGGCCCCGCTGATCTCGCGATCGTGGGGGACGAAGAAGAGGTGCGGCTGCAGCTCAAGCGTCTCGAAGCGATCGGCGTGACGGACTTCAACGGAGCGATCCTCCCGGTTCCCCAGGACAAAGAGGCTCCCTCCCGGACTTACGAGTTCCTCAAGGACATAGCCAAGAACGGTCTCTGACTTTCCCGCGGAGTCGGCGGACAGGCGCCTTCGGGCTGCTCCGTGGTGTTCCAAGCCATCCGCACGACGGGGGGCCCACCGCGGCCCCACGCGGAGGCCGCCAACGGTCGGAGCTCATGTGTTCTGTGGCCCTCATCGCCCGCAGTTGCGGAGAGCGCTGGGTTGTGGCGCCGCAAGACCCCTCCGCACCGCACGGGGAGGGGGTTTTCGTGTCCCACCGGGCTTCCCCTGAAGGGGGCCGCCGAGGGCAGCCGTGCGCGACGGAGAACCACGCTGCCGTCCGAGCGGCAGCTGCCCGGTCAGCTGCGACTACTCACGTTCCTCGACGCCATCGATCGGAAGCTCCGCCACCCGCAGCCGCCCGGTGAGGTACTGGCGCGCCCGCTCTAGCCGAGCTGGGTCCCTCCTCGATCGCGGTGTGCCGGCGATGTTGCTGAACAATACCGCTGCGCCCATCGCCGCGAATACGGGATCGAGGGGGAACACCCTCGCCTCGCTTTCGTAGCCGCGTCGCCAGGCACGGGCGAAGAGCAGCTTGAAGCCGTGGCCGAGGAACCCCCAGGGGCCCCACCCCCGCCTACCCGCGACCAGCTGGGCCAGCGTCAGCCCGAGGTCGATTCTTCGGTCGCCGCGGCGCGCGAGCTCGAAGTCCAGGACGCCGCTAATTCGCCCGGCTTTCGCGACGACGTTCCCCCACTGGTAGTCGCCGTGGACGAACTGATCCTCCGCAGCCTTAGCCGCGATCGAGTCTAGGAGTTCAGGCAGCTCGACGTGCCGGATCAGCCACCGTGGCTCACGGAAAGGCAGACCTTCGCACGGGAGTCGGTGGAGGCGCGCCTGGAGTCGCCCGAACTCGTGCCCCAGCGCCGGCACCAGCCAGGGGGCAACGCCGCAGCGTCTCGGTGAGCGACACCCCTTCGACCCAGTCGCGGACCAGGAAGTGCGCTTCACCGTAGCTGCCGCTTTGACGTGGCAGCGGCACGGGCAGTCCCGCGTTCGCTGCGAGTTCGAGGGCGGTCTGCTCTGCCGCAACGAGCTCGGCTCCCCAACGGGAACCGCTCAGCTTCAGCACGAGTGGCTCGCCCTCAGCTGAACGCACCTGCCACGAGCGACCTTGCCCGCCCCGGAGGGGAATTGCCCTCGCTCCAGGGCCGAATCCCGCGGCGCGCAGGAGGGGCTCGTCGATTGCTTCTCCCATCAGCGTGACGGAGGGGGCGCGCCGCGGCCACGGGCCGCGCGCTCGGGTGCGCCGCCCCGCGACTCACCGCCTGGCCAGGTACCCGACGGCGACGAACTATCCTTCCGAATACGGACCGCGGACGAGGCCCCAGAGGTAACGCCCGCCCCAGCTACCGTTGGCGGCACAACGTCCGCGAATAGCTCTGGCTGGGGGCCGACGCCCACGTGCATTTCGTCAGCGGTGCTGCCCCACCTGAAGTCGCCCTCCAGCAGCCTCTCATGACGAACCCCTCTGGCAGCACCCTGACTGGACCCAGACGCAGAGCGTATCCAAGTCGCGGTCCGCTAGCACCTCTTGGCCCCAGTTCCTCTGGAGGATCGGGAGCCCGCGGGACGCTACGCAGATGGGGGTTGGCGGCTCACCGCGGCCCCACGCGGAAGCCGCGAACGGTCGGAGCTACTGTATTCTGTGGCCCCTATCATCAGCACGCCGAGGGGAAGTCATGACCACGACTGAGAACAGCAGCGATACCGCGGTGGACCCGCGCGTCTTCGATGGCCCCGAGTACCAGCGTGACCCCTTTCCGATATACCAACGGCTGCGGGACCACCATCCGCTCTACCACGACCGCCTGCACAATCGCTGGATCGTCAGTCGCTACGACGACATCGTCGCCATCTTCCAGGACAACGAGAGCTACGACCGGGCGACCTACAAGCCCGACGGTCCCTACGAGTTCGGTACGAAGTCGGTGTTCGGCCCGAACATCCTCGAGTACGGGAACGGCCCCCGGCATCGCTGGATGCGGAACATCGTCGCGGAACAGTTCGTAGGCAACCGGCTGCAGACGTTCATCCCGATGATCGAGAAGATCGCGCGAGAGCAGATCGAGCGCTGCGCGGAGAAGGCCGCGCAAGACCTGGCCCAGGGCTTGACCAAGACGGGCGAGGTCGAGCTCACCACGCAGTTCTCGAGCCAGCTCCCCGTGCGCGTGATCTCAAACATGCTTGGCCTCCCGCGGGAAGACGAGGAGGCTTTCGTCGAGTGGTACGACGCACTCATCATCGGCCAAGGCTTCGGCCGCGACCAGGCAACGCGCGGGCTTGAGGCGCGCAACGAGATGTGGGACTACCTCGAGCCACTCATCCTGGAGCGCAGGGAGAACCCCGGCGACGATCTCGTCTCGCGCATCGTCCACGCCGAGCTGGACGGAGAGCGGATGAGCATGCCCCAGATCCAAGGATTCATCACGCTCCTGCTCGCTGCCGGCGGCGATACCACCGACAAAGCGATCTCGTGCATGTGGTACCACATGCTCTACACCCGGCCGGACCAGTTCGAGGATGTCCAACGTGACCCCGAGCTGTGGGACAGCGTCTTCACGGAGATGATGCGCTATGACCCGGGGCAGCACGGCCAGGCCCGGCGTACCACCCGCGAAATCGTCCTGCATGGCGACGTCATCCCGGAGCGCGGCAACGTGGCCCTGTTCCTCGGCGCCGGCAACCGGGACGAGCGCGTCTTCAAGGATCCCGATACGTTCGACATCCATCGCGACGACCTGCACATGGGCCGGGAGATGCGCTCGGGCCGTTACGGCGACGGCAAGGCGGGCCACCTCGGCTTCGGCATGGGTCAGCATTTTTGCATGGGCTACGCCATGGCCCGGCAGGAGGCGGTGATCGCGAGCAAGCGGCTCCTCGAGGTGATGCGCAACCCGCGCCCCAAGTTCGCGACGCACCCTGGGATCACCTCGCCGAACATCGGCGCCGGCGGCCATCGCTCGCTCGCGGAGCTCTGGATCGAGTTCGATATCGCCTGAGCCCCGGAGCGCTCTACGTCGGCACCAGATCCGTCCGCGGGCAGGCGCGCTGGCGTCGGTACGCCCACGCGGTGGACTCGAAAGTCGCCTCTCTTAGGAGTCGGCGCCAAGGGCCGCACGAAAGTGAGCGGTGGCAGCCGCGAGGCCCGAACCCTCGGCGCCGATGGTCCTGGCCGGCTCTGGTGCCTCGAAGCGATCGTCCGTCTCGTTCCAGAGGAACAGTGTGCGCCCCCGCGGCTGCCCATTCGCAACGGTGTCCACCTCGCGCACCTCAGCGATCACCCGGCGCTCCGGGTTCTGCCAGTCATCGCCCAACGAGCGGATGTAGACCGCCAGGTCGAGGCGCGCCGCATCCTCATCGGGCACGCCGTTCGCCTCCGTGATGATAGAGAAGGCGTCATCGACGCTCCCAGCGTGGAGAGCGGTCGCGAGCGAGAAGCCTCGTTCGAGCGCGCTGAACGCATGGCGAACCGGTTCTCCCCAAAGGTAGGTGGAGAACGGCGCTTCGGAGATCTCGGACATCACGAGGTAGCCGCCGTCGCCCTGCTCCGGGATGCCGAGCTCCGGTCCGTCGGCGGTGTCGAGCTGGTGCAGTCGAGTGCCAGCGGGAGAATAGGCCAGCGCCGCTTCCATGGTTGTCGATTTCCCCGCCATCCGCGGGATCGCAATCATCAGCAGTGAGCGGCGCTCCGCCGCGGCCGTGGCGAGCACCCCCGCAATCTCGGGAGACATCGTCCGGTTGCGTACGAGGTCGGCAAGCGTCAGGCCTGGCAATGCGCGCCTCCTCCGGTGCCGGTCGGGACGGCCCAGCCGCGCCCTTTCGCTCTCGAGCCGTCGCTTCGTGATTTCGGCTGCTCAGGGCGATGAAGCCCATCACTCCGCGGGTCCCCCGACCGCGTCCCCTGGGGCGATGGCCGGCGACCGCGGTCTCGACCGCGTGAACGCCAGTATGCGCGGCGAGCGCGGGTGTCGAAAGTCGTCGCGACCGTGGGCCAGCCGGTGCGGCGGCTGGTCGAAGACGCCCGAGCAGTCGCCTAAACACGAGTGTTCGGAGACGCCACCCTGCGCCAGTCGTCCACGGGCGCGAGCTTCGCCTTCCAAATCGGCGCTCAGGGGACCCGGCTTCGCTCGCGGTGCGTCTGATAGAGCTGCGTCGCTCTCAGTCGGGCGCAGCAGGAGCGGCTGGGGGACGGAAGCGAGGCCGAGGCAGAGATGGTACGTCTGAGCGGGCCGATCTTGGCCATCATGGTTCTCGGCGCGAGCTTGTTCTTGAGCGTGCAGCCCTGGGGGCAGGGGGCCGCGGCGCAGAACGGTGACTCGCTGGTGGACGAGCAGGACTGCATCTATATCTTTAACTACGACTTCCTCGGCGACCCGCCCTCGTCCCCGCGCCTCCCTTTGAGGGACCCCCCTGACCCCCGAAACGGCGGCGCCAATGGTGATTCTTCACTTGAGTCGTTCCCTGATGGGGCGCTCGTGGAGCTTGGTTCGGGGCCGTTCTACGGTGTCACCGGCAACCACCTCGATGACCTCGAAATTTTCCCCACGGATCCGAAAACCGTCATTACCCTCGGGAAGGACTTCACCCTCCTGGACGTGAGAGAGATTTCTCAGCACGAGCAGGGGATACGGACAGGCGACTGCTTGTTCCTTGGCTTCCAGGACCCCATCAAGCTGTTCCCTGGAGGCGGGGTGGCCGACCTCAGGGCCAACCCACGTGTGACAGACCACTGTGTCAGGCTCATCAACTCCAGTAACCCGCCATTCGAGTCATCGATCGGGGCACCCGGCGGGATAACGCTTCTCGCGCAGCTGCTTGACCCCGAGCACTGCAGCAACCTCGGACCGCTGCCGGAGCTAAACCCGAATGTCGACCGCCGTCTCGGAGACCTGAACTGTGATGGCATCATCGATCTGAGGGACATTCGGGCGGCTCTGGAGACGATGGTGAATCGCGTGCTGGCCCCCTGCGTCGGTGAGGGCGACGCCAACGGCAATGGCCTGTTCGACGGTGCCGATGCCTTGAGTATCGCCGACCATGTCCTAGCCTTGCGGGAGGGGCGCCCTTTGCGCCTGGACCATGTCGTCCCGGGCTCGCCGATCGGCGATGTGGTGACAATCTCCCGCGAGCTGAAGGGCCCGGGCAATTTCAAAGGGGCGGGCGTCCTTCTGCCCATCAATGGAGAAATGCCCGTCATGATCGACCTGAACAGCAGGGTTGTCCACGGCCACTTCATTGCCCAGGGCAGCACCAACTCCGACGCCCAGTGCTTTAACCAGAACAACAACCAGTTCTTCCAGAGAATTTTAACCACGACTGTTTATGCAGGAATTGATTTCCATGAGGGCATCCAATTCGAGCTTGGCCCCGACGGCATCAGCTGGGTCGGCTAATTGGATGGGTCCATCTCCATCGATACTTGCGAGAATACGATTACCCAGAAGATTGATAATCCAGTCAAAATCGAGATCATCCAATTGGATCTGGTGTCGTGCGATCCCATCACAGTCACGGTTGATGAGGAGCCTCTATGGGAGGTCGAGGTCACACTCTCAGATCAGCAGCAGCCAGGTATCGCTTCGCTAACGATGACTAAGTCCCACTGCGACGGCGGCACATTCCACAGCGACTTCGGCATTTTGCCCGAGTTTACCTTTGCTGGGGACTAGCGGAATGGGGCAGTTCGCAGCTCGGACGCAACGACCGCTGTTCCTCGCCTTGTTGGCGATAGGCGCCGCGGGCCTGGCCCTCAGTGGGGGAGCGCGGAGCGCCTCTGCCGCGGTGACCTCGCTCGAGATCGACTCGAGCAGCGTCAGCGCCGGGGGGAGCGTCACCGTCGAGCTGCGCCTCGTCGCCAGCGATCCGGGAATCGCCTTCTACACCGTCGACGTGACCTACGACGATTCGCTGCTCACGGCGGTGGACTGCACCGCCCACGCGGAGGGCGTCTGCAACCCCACCTTCGACGTGGATCGCGCACGCTTCGTGGGGCTCTCGATCGATGGCTTCACGGGGACGGTCGTCATCGGCACGCTCACCTTCGAAGCCGGGGCTGACGCCGGCAACGCCACCCTCTCGCTAAAGGCGGTTGAGCTCCTGGACGAGCTCGCCGAGCCGCTCGTGGCGGGCACCACTGTGGGCGGAACCATCGAGGTGATCGCTTCCGCTGAGCCCGCCACGCCGGCCGCCGAACCCACGGCCGCCGCCACACCGGAGCCGACGCAGCCGGGGGCCGAGCCCACCGCTACCACCGAGGCCTCGCCCTCCGCGACCGCGACCCCGGAGCCCACGCCGGTGCCAACCGTCGCGCCGACGCCCACCCCGACAGAGATGGCGACACCGCCGGCCCCGCTTCCGCCCGACACTGGGAGCGGTGCGGGCACCACGGGCGGCGGTCCGCTCGTGTCCCTGGCGCTCGGGGGCGGCCTGGTCGTGATCGCCGTGTTCGCTCTCCGCCGGCTCCGCGCGCAGTCCCGCTGACTGCTCGTCGCTGACGGGTCGTCCATGAGCCGTTGGTGATCGGGGCTGGGGGCCAATCCCAGCCCGCGGCGGGCATGGCCCTGCCCCCACCCGACCGCCCGGAACGAGGACGCGCGCTCAGCGCTTCTTGAACGTCAGGTGCAGCTCGTTCATCCCCAGCATGATTCCGGGCTGGTGGTGGAAGTCGTTCTTGCCTGGCGCAATGGCGAGGTCGTCCAGCCGGTCGATCAGGGCCCCGACGGCGATATTCTGTTCGAGGCGGGAGAGGCCTGCGCCGGGGCAGACGCGCGGACCCATCGAGAAGGTGAGGTGCCGCCCCGGGTTCTTGCGCTCCAGGTCGAGCGACTCCGATTCGGGGCAGAGGTCGGGGTCGCGGTTGGCTGCGCCGTAACGGAGGTGCAGGATCGAGCCCCGGGGGATCTCGACGCCACGCATCACGGTGTCCTCGACCACGAGCCGGGTGGAGAGCCCCTGCGTCGGCGCGTAGAGACGTAGCGCTTCCTCCACGAAGAAGCGGATCTTCGAGCGGTCGGCGCGGAGCTCCTCGACGACCTCGGGGTGCTGGGCGAGGAGCATGCCTTCCGCGGCAATGACGTATCGGGTCGTGTCGTGACCGCCGATGTGCATCTGGCCGGCGATCCCCGCGATCTCCCCGTCGGTCAGGCGGCGGCCGTCGAATTCGACCTGCGTGAGGAACGAGATGAGGTCGTCGCCCGGTTCCTGTCGCTTTTTTGCGACCTGCGCGAGGCTGTATTCGCGGAAGGCGGCGAGGTCGCCGGCGTTCGCCGCCTCCTCCTCCGGCGTGAGGAGGTTCTTGTGGCTGTAGCCGAAGACGAAGCGCTGCACCTGGGCGTCGGCCCAGTGGCGGGTGGTCTCCAAGTCCTCCAGCGGAAAGCCGATGACCGTGGTGATCACTCGCTGCGGCATGGGCGCCGCAAATTCTTCGACGAACTCGACCTCGCCCCGATCGATCCAGCCGTCGATGAGATCGTTCGCAACGTTCTTCGCCATCTCCGTGTTGCGAGCGGCGCCTTCGGGCCCCACCCAAGGACCGGTGAGCTCGAGGCGCTGCTTCTTGTGCAGCTCCAGATTCGGGCGAACGGTGTCGTGGTTCTGGGTCAGACCCGCGAAGCCGTGCTCCGCGAAGAGCTCCGCCGCCTGCTCACCCGTGAACCAGGCGTTGTAGGTCGGGAAGTGCTCGGGATCGCGGACGACCGCGGCGATGTCCTCGTACTTCGAGAGGATGAACGCATCCGTGCCGGGAAGTGCACCCTCGCCGGGGATGGGATGCACCGGCGCATCGCGATGCAGGATGCGATAGGCGTCGAACCAGTGGTCCTGGGCTCCTGCCGAGAAGAGGTCGACCTCTTCGAGGTTGACGGGGCACGTCGCCTCGGCCGTCATCATCGCGCTCTGCTTTGCGGATAGGGTCACTGCAGCACCTCGCTCACCGCTTAAAGGGATATCTGAAGGGACAGGATAGCGGTCACGGGAGTAGACGGCGCCGCCGCGGTCGCGGGCAGGGACCCACGCGAGAAGCCAGTTCCGGTACGGCTCAGACGGCGTGTTCTCCTCCGAGGCGTGGTGAACGGCCTTGGAGCATAATCCGCCCATGGTTGGTTTGCCGGGAGAGGCGGTCACGACAAGCCCGCTCCTCGCGACCAAGCTCTATGTCCCCAAATGGCGTCCCGGTCTCGTATCGCGCCCGAGACTGGTCGAGCGACTGGAGCAAGGGACGGAGCGCAAGCTGACCCTCGTATCGGCGCCGGCGGGTTTCGGCAAGACCACGCTGCTCGCGGAATGGCTGGGAGCGACCGCGGCCAGCGAACGGCCCGCAGCCTGGGTCTCACTTGATCAGCGCGACAACGACCCCGCGCTCTTCTGGGCCTACTTCATCGCCGCACTGCAGACGCTGCGGTCCGGTATCGGCGAGAGCGCCCTCTCTTTGCTGCATTCGCCTCAGCCTCCACCGATTGAGGCGCTACTTGGCACTCTTCTCAACGAGATCACCGCTATCCCCGATGACCCTTCGAGGGGCTCGTCGCAGAGGTTCGTGGTAGTACTCGACGACTACCACCTGATCGACGCCGAGCCTATCCACAGCGGCATTACCTTTCTCCTGAGCCATCTACCGCCGCAGATGCACCTGATCATTGCGAGCCGTTCCGACCCACCCTTGCCCCTGGCTCGCCTGCGCGGGCGTGGTGAGCTGGCGGAGCTGCGAGCCTCCGAGCTGCGTTTCACCGCCGACGAGGCGGCCGCTTTCCTCAACGACGTGATGGGGCTGGGACTGTCGGCATCTGATGTGGCGGCCCTGGAGAGCCGGACCGAAGGCTGGATCGCGGGGCTCCAGCTGGCATCGCTCTCGATGCAGGGGCGAGACGACGTCCCCGGATTCATCACCGCCTTCGCCGGCGATGACCGCTACATCGTGGACTATCTGGTCGAGGAGGTGCTGCAGCGCCAGCCCGAACGGATGAGGACCTTCTTGCTGCAGACCTCGATCCTCGACCGGCTCAGTGGCCCGCTGTGCGATGCGGTCACCGGCCAGCAGAGTGGCAAGGGAATGCTGGAGGCGCTGGAGCGAGGCAACCTGTTTGTCGTTCCGCTTGATGACAAGCGCCAGTGGTACCGTTATCACCACCTCTTTGCCGACGTCCTCCAGGCGCACTCCACGGAGGAGCAGCCCGATCGACTACCTACCCTGCATCGGCGGGCGAGCGATTGGTACGAACGCAATGGTCTGCGGTCGGATGCGATCCGCCACGCGCTCGCCGCCGGGGATTTCGAACGGGCGGCGGGCCTGGTCGAGCTGGCGTGGTCACTGATCCATGGGAGTTACGAAGACCCCAACTGGCTCGGCTGGGTGAAGGCCCTGCCGGACGATCTCATCCGTGTCAGGCCGGTGCTCAGCGTCGGGTACGCCTGGGCGCTACTCGTCGCCAGCGACCTCGCGGCCGCCGAGGCCCTCTTGGATGGCGCAGAACGGTGGCTGGAGACCACCCCAGATACGAGCGAGCAACCGGCCCCCCCGTCCTCCGAGATGGTTGTCTCGGACGAAGAACAGCTTCGCTCGCTACCCGCGACGATCGCCGCCGGCCGAGCCTTCCTTGCCCAGGCCGCCGGCGACGGGCCCGGCGTCGAGAAGTACGCGCGGCGGGCGCTCGAGCTCTCGCCCGAAGGCGACTATTTCCAGCGCGCAGCCCCAGCAGGGATCCTCGCCCTGGCCTACTGGGGGCGCGGAGACCTGGAGGCAGCGCACCGATCCTTTGCTGAAAGCATGGAAGCGATGCGCATGGCCGGCGACATCGTGAACGCCGTCAGCGGCACATCTCTCCTGGCCTACATCAACATGGCACAAGGTCGTCTGCACGAGGCCATCGGGGCTTACGAGCGGTGTCGCGGGCGGAGGCACCGTTGGGTTCGATCGCGAGGGCTCGCTGGTGGCGTTCGGCTGCTCGCCCGGCGATCGCGCGCCGCCACCGCTTCGCCCAGATTCGGGGCAGTGCACCGATCGCTAGGGACGCGCGGAGGACTTGATCTGGGCTCTGGCCGTTCTTCGGACAGCTTAGAATGCCAACACCTTTGCTGACGCACCGGCGGTGAACTGATTCGTCCACCAAAGTGGGAGAAGACTTCCCCCGCCTCTCCGCGCCGATGAGGCCGGCGACGCAGACGGTCCCGTCCTGGCAGTCCCCCGCGCGCCGGATCTCCTGATGGCCGAAGCCGCCCCGGCGACATCTGTTGAGGCCGCCGCGGAGAGGCGGCGCCGCTCGGGCCTCTCCCTCCGCACCTTCTCCGCGTTCTCCGAGCCGGCGTTTCGCTTGGTCTGGGCAAACAACTTCACCTACGCGCTGGCGCAGGGCATCCAGCGTTTCGCCTTCATTTGGCTGGCGCTCGATCTGAGCAAGAGCAACGGCGTTCTGGGCGCCGTCAGCTTTGCTCTCGGGATCCCGGTGCTGTTCTTCTCGCTCCCCGCGGGCGTGCTTTCGGACCGTTACGACCGGCGGGTGCTCCTCCTCGGGAGCCAGATCTTCGTCTTGGGCGCGAGCCTGCTGACGGCCGTCTTGATCTGGGCGGGCTTCGTCAACGTCGCCGTCGTCCTGGGGCTGGCGCTTCTCGTGGGGAGCGGCGTCGCGGTGGGGCAGCCCGTGCGGCGCGCGATCGTTCCGACGATCGTGGCTCCCGACCGGCTGATGAACGCAATCACGCTGAATAGCCTCGGACAGAACGGCTCGCAGATCATCGGGCCTGCGCTCGGCGGCGCGGCGATCGCGATCTGGGGGATCGGCGCGAGCTTTGCGCTCCAATCCGTGCTCATGGGCCTGGGCCTGCTCGTCCTTATTCCCCTGCGAATCCCGCGGACCGAAGGGGGCCGCCCGCAGCGGCGCATCCGCACGGAGATCGGTGAGGGGTTCGGCTTCATCCTTGGCCGGGCCGACATCCGGGCGCTCTTCATCCTCCTGCTCGGCTCAGCGCTGATCATGATGGGCCCCTGGCAAGCGCTTCTCCCCAAGATCGCGAAAGAGGAGCTCGGTTCGGGGCCCTTCAGCGCGAGCATGCTGTTCGCGGCGATGGGCTCCGGGATGATCTGTAGCTCGCTCTTGCTCGCGTCCCTCCCGCGTATCCCGAATGCAGGTGGATGGTTCGCGACGACGCTGGTCACGGGCGGGTTGCTGGCGATAGGCATCGGCCTCTCGAACGTGTACTGGGTGACCTTTGGCTTCATGCTCCTGAGCGGCCTCAACGCGGGGTTTTTCATCAACCTCAACCTCACGCTCATTCAGTCGCATACCCCCAACGCGGTGATGGGCCGCGTGATGAGCATCTACACGCTGGTGCAGATGGGCGGTTCGCCGCTCGGGTCGCTCCTGGCAGGCGGGGGCGCCGAGGTGGTCGGCCCCGGCGAATGGTTCGCGCTCTGCGGCGCTGCAATGGCGGTGCTGGCCGTTCTCTTCCTCGTCACGCAACCGAGGCTGCGACGGATGCCCTCCGCTCCGGGAGCCGGCTGACCGCACGCTGGCGCTGCTGTGGGGCAGCAAACCCTGTTCGCGCGCTGCGCCCCTGCGGCCGGCATTAAGCGGCACCACGAGAAGGTCTTCGGCCTCAGCTCGTCGGCGCTGCCTCCATGGGGCGTTCGGTGCCGAGGACGAACCCGGCGTAGCCGCCGGCGACGACCTCGTCGCACTTGGTCCGGTACGTGCCGACGCCGCCCGGATACGGCATGAACACGCGCGGCTTGCCGGGGATGTTCGCACCGAGGTACCAGGAGTCGGCCAGCGGGTAGAGCGTCTCCTCGGCGACTTCGTTGACGTGGGCTACCCACGCCGTCTCCGCCTCAGCGTCCGCCTCCATGATGGCTACGTCACGCTCGCGCATGTATTCGATGGCATTGGAGATCCACTCAACGTGCTGCTCGATCGAAACGGGCATGTTGCTGAGCACCGAGGGGCTGCCGGGCCCCGTGATCATGAACATGTTCGGGAAACCGGCGCTGGCCAGTCCGAGGTAGGTCTTTGGGCCTTCGGCCCACTTCTCCTTGAGCGTCAGGTCGTCCTTGCCGCGGATATCGATCTTGAAGAAGGTGCCCGTCATCGCGTCGAAGCCGGTGGCGAACACGATGATGTCGAGTTCGTACTCGTCGTCCTCGGTGCGGATGCCCGCCGGCGTGATTTCCTGAATCGGCGAGTGGCGGATATCGACGAGCGTGACGTTGTCGCGGTTGTAGGTCTCGAAGTAGTTGGTATCGATGAGGGCTCGCTTCGAGGAGAAGGGGTGATCCCGCGGCAACAGCTTCTCGACCGTATCCGGGTCCTTCACGGTCTCGCGGATCTTCGAGCGGATGAACTCGGAGGCGGTGTCGTTCGCGCGACGGTCGGTGGCGAGGTCCATATAGGACGCGAAGAAGAACTTGAACCCGCCCTCCGCCCAGCCAGCTTCGAAACTCGCCTGGCGCTCCTCGTCACTGACCTCGAGTGCGGAAAGCTCGCTGGGGTCGATCGGGAAGCCACCGAGGGACCAGCGCGCTTTCTCCAGAATCTCCCCGTAGTTCGCCTTGACCTCGTCGAGGAACTCACGGTCGACGGTGTGGTGGCGGGCGGGAACGCTGAACTGCGGCGTGCGCTGGAAGACGAAGAGCTCGTCGGCCTGCTCGGCGATGACCGGGATGGACTGGACCCCGCTCGATCCCGTGCCGATAACGCCGACACGCTTGCCCGTGAGGTCGACGCCATCGTGCGGCCACGCGCCCGTGTGGTACCACTCGCCTGCGAAGGCGTCGCGTCCCTTGATATCCGGCACCTGCCCGGCCGAGATGCAGCCGATCCCGGTGATCAGGAACCGCGCCGTGACCCGATCGCCCTGGTCCGTCTCGATCTCCCAGCGATTATCGGCCTCCCGGAACTTGGCGGCGGTCACGCGGGTGTTGAGCTGGATGTCCTTGCGGAGGTCGAAGCGATCCGCGACATGGTTGAGGTACGAGAGGATCTCAGGCTGCTGCGGATACTTGCCGCTCCACTCCCATTCCTGCAGGAGGTCCTCGTCGAAGGTGAAGCAGTACAGATAGGACTCGGAGTCGCAGCGTGCTCCGGGGTAACGGTTCCAGTACCAGGTACCGCCGACGCCGTCTCCGGTCTCGTAGACCTGGGCAGACATGCCGAGAACGTTGCGCAGCCGGTGAAGCATGTAGAGCCCAGAGAAACCCGCGCCGATGACCACGGCATCGAGTTCGATAGTCTTTCCGCTGTCGGCCATTCCTGTCACCTCGTAGTGAATCGAAGGAGTCGCGACTACTGTGGCCTGGATCGTAAGGCGTTCACGCGGGACGCATGGCCGGCTGACCCTTGGCATGCCTCACGATACACGCCTGGACAGCCTTCACGACCTGCTGGAAACCCCGTTCGCTGCCGGGCAGCAGGAGGAAGGTGAAGAACCCGTGCATCTGACCCGCATGGCGCGTGAAGTCGACCGGCACGCCTGCCTCGGTCAGGCGTTTGGCGTAGGCCTCGCCCTCGTCGCGAAGCACGTCGTGCTCCGCCGTGAGCACCACCGCCGCCGGCAGTCCGGAGAGGTCTCCGGACTGCAGCGGTGAGGCATCGGGGTCGGTGCGGCGGTCTGCTTCGGGCAGGTAATGGTCCCAGAACCAGACCATCCCTTCGCGCGTGAGTATCAGCTGGTTCGCGGCGTCGGTATAGGACGGACGCTCGAAGTCGGCGTCGGTGACGGGATAGATCAGCACCTGCAGGGCGATCGCCGGCCCGCTGCGGTCGCGCGCACGGAGAGCCATTACCGCCGCGAGGTTTCCGCCGGCGCTGTCCCCGGCAACGAGCAGGGGCACGTCCGCGCCAGCGATGTCGTCGAGGTGCTCCGAAACCCATTCGAGCGCCGCGTACGAGTCGTCGACTGCGACCGGATAGCGGTGTTCCGGGGCCAGGCGGTAGTCGACGAGGACCACAGCGCACGAGGCGCGCTCCGCGAGCTTGCGCGCCATGGTCTCAAACTCGTCGATGGCACCAATAACCCAACCGCCGCCGTGGTAGTACACCATCACGGCGCGAGGAGTCTGCTCTGGTACGAGAACGCGCACCGGCACCGCCCCACCGGGGACCTCGAGGGCGTGATCCTCGACGCGGCCCATTTTGGGTCCGGGTCCGGCGAGCTCCGCGATGGCCGCCCCCAGCCCTCGCACCTCTTCGGGCGTGCTCTCGTGCAGGGCCTTGCCTCCGGCTGCAGCCATCTGCTCGAGGAACCGCTGCGTGTGTACGTCGATCGTCATCCGCACCTCGCCGCCGTGCGACGCTAACGATAGCCCAGGCAGCAA
>CAUYXJ010000016.1:0-38618 GCA_963577065.1 Dehalococcoidia bacterium
AGCTGGGCTGTGGAGCTGGGTGCGGCGGGAGACATCCACCCCGAATCATAGGGGCGTCAGTTGGACGATATGCCCGCCGACCACCTGAGCGACCAACACCAGATTCCCCGGCCGCGTAATCCGTGTGGGACACCGCGCCGAGCGAGAGGATTTACCGCGAGTTCGTCTCCGTCGGCCTAGCGCTTACTAGCGTCGCGTAACCACCTCGGCAGGTCGAGCGCTCTTGCGTGAGAATAGGCGCAATGCTCGACCGTGAAGAGATCGAGGCCCACTTCGCGCGGGGCGTCAGCGAGCTTGTCCGCTGCAGCGAGTTCGTGGCGGTCGAGAGCGGTGAGGCCTCGCGCGACGAGTACGATCGGCTCATCGCGAACATCATCCGTTCGCATCTGCACTCGCCTCAGCTCGTCGCCTTTCTGTTTGCGCTGGCGCCGCCGGGCGCCAAGGACAACGTCGAAGGGAACCTCCTCGAGGAGCTCGGCCAGGGCAGCGAAGGAGAGCCGAGTCACCCGGCGTTACTGGTCCGCCTTGCTGCGGCGGCCGGCTTGAACATTGAGTCAATCGACGATCTCTCGGCGAGCGACCTCCGCAACATCGTCGTTGAGCCCCTGTTGTTCGCCACGCTGCGGGAAGCGGGGCTGTCCGCCCTTGTGCAGGTCAGCGCTTTCGAGTGGATGCTGTCACGGACGGCGGGAAGGCTTGGACGAGCGCTCTCGACCCATCGGGGATTGAGCGACGAGGCGCTGGAGTGGTTCGCGCTGCATTCGGAGGTCGACATTCGCCACGCCGAGGAGGCGCTCGACAGCATCCTCGAGTACGTCCGCGCCTACGACTTCGAAGACGACGAGGCGCGCACGCTCATCGAGATGGCGCTGCGCGAAAACCTCTTCATCAAGCGCTATTTTGGCGAGCTGGCGCTTGCGCGAGTGCGGCTCGGGCCTTCCCCATGAAGCTGGTGAGCGCGACCATCACGGCCGTTCGCATCCCCTTCGTGGAGGCCTTCAGCCACAGCGCAATGGGGAGGTCCTGGTCGGACTCCGTAATCGTCCAGGTCACGAGCGACAGTGGTGCTGAGGGGTTCGGGGAGGGTGCTCCCCGCCCTTACGTGACCGGCGAGACCGTCGAGCTCATGCTCAGCCACGTGGCCCACGATCTATGGCCCGCGATTGCAGGCCGCGAGCTGCCCGACATCGAGGGGGATCTCGGCGTCGTCGACCGCTTCATTCCGGAGCGACCGGTCGAGGGGTTGATCGCCGACAACGCCAGCCGCGCCGCCCTCGAGCTCGCGGTGCTCGATTGCGCCCTGCGCGCCCAAAACCGCGGAGTGGGGAGCGTCCTGATTCCCAAACGCCAGTCGGTGCGTTACAGCGGCGTGGTCACCGGGGGGTCGGTGGAGCAGGCGACGCAAGTCGCGCGCCAGATGAAGTTCATCGGCTTCGATGCGGTCAAGATCAAGGTTGGCCAGGAGGAGGACGTCGACCGGGTTGGCGCTGTGAGGCAGGTGCTCGGGCCCGATGTGTCACTGCGGTTGGACGCCAATGGAGCCTGGAACGCACACGAGGCGGCCGACGCCCTCGACGCCCTCGCCCCCTACGACATCGCCTGTGTCGAGCAGCCGATCCCCCGAGGGGATCCGGCTGAGCTGCGTCGTTTTCGCGAGGCCAGCCCGATCCCGATCATGGTCGACGAGTCGCTCACAACGCTGGCCGACGCCGAGGCACTCATGGCTCACGATGCCGCGGACTACTTCAACGTCCGCATTTCGAAGTGTGGCGGGCTCGCCCGATCGCTCGAGATCGCAGAGCGAGCGAGGGCCGCGGGGGTAGCCGTCCAGGTGGGAAGCCAGGTGGGCGAGACAGCCGTCCTCTCGGCTGCGGGGAGGCACCTGGCGGCCACGCTTGAGGAAGTCGCTTTCACTGAGGGCTCCTACGGCACACTTCTGCTTAGCGAGGACGTGAGCGCCGAACCGGTCCGGTTCGGGCATGGAGGGCAGGCGCCGTTGCTGCGTGGTCCAGGACTGGGTATTCGCGTCCTCGAGGAAAAGGTACGGAAGTACGCGGTCGAGACCGTCGTTCCGGGATGCTCCTAGAAGCAGCGCTCAAGCTGTGGGGCCTCAGCTACCGCCCGCGCTTCGAACATGCTTGCGCAGATCCCGGCCTAGCCCAAACTCAGTTGCTCCACTCCCTCCTACAGCGTAACGGGATGACGGCTTTCGGCCGCGAGCACGAGTTCGCCTCGATCCATTCTCCGTCGGAGTACGCGACCCGGGTGCCAGTACGTGACTACGAGGGCTTCCGCCCATACGTCGATCGCCTCGTCGCGGGCGAGACAGGGGTCCTTACTCGCGATCCCGTCACGATGTTCACGACGACGAGCGGAACGACCGGTGCACCCAAACTCATCCCCGTCACCGAGGTGTGGAGGCAGGAAGTGGGGCGCCTCGCGCGGCTCGCGCTTCTGCGGGCGATGCGCGACCACCCAGGGCTCCTCCGCGGAAAGGTCCTGAGCATCGTTAGCCCAGCCATCGAGGGGTACACAGCAGGTGGCATCCCCATCGGATCGATGTCAGGGGTTACGCAGCGGAGCCTGACTCGCCTCGTGCGCCGGCAGATCACCCCGGCGTACGAGGTCGCGCTCATCCCCGACCCCGACATGCGTTACTTCCTCACCATGCGGCTGGCACTGGGCGAGAACGTTTCGTTCATTGCGACGCCCAACGCGAGCACGCTCCTGCGCCTAGCGGAGACAGCCGCGACCCATGGGGACGAGATCGTCGAGGCGGTCGCGCGCGGCACGCTGGGGATTCCGCCCTTCGAGGGCATCGCCGAACCCGTCACGGGTCACGGGGATTTGGTTGCTCGCCTCGAAGGGGGTCTCCACCCCAACCCCACCCGCGCCCGGGAGCTAGAGGCGGTCCTCAGAGAGCACGGGCGCCTGTTGCCGGGGGCCTGCTGGCCAGCGCTCGCCATGATCGGCTGTTGGTTGGGTGGGGGCAGCGGAGTCCACGCGCAGCGGCTTGCTCAGCACTACGGCGAGCGGCCCATGCGCGACCTGGGCTTCCTTGCCAGCGAGGGCTCGATGTCCGTCCCCGTCGAGGACGGTACGCCCGCAGGAGCCCTGGCCGTGCACTCAACCTACTTCGAGTTCATCCGCGAGAGCGAGATCGAAGAGCCATCGCCAGCCACGCTCGGTGCCGCCGAGCTCCAAGAGGGCGAGCGCTACTACGTCCTCCTCACTGGTGGGAATGGCCTCTACCGCTACGACATCAACGACGTGGTCGAAGTGCGCGGCTTCTACCGAAGGACACCGCGCATTGCCTTCGTGCGGAAAGGGCGCGACATGCTCAGCATCACAGGCGAGAAGCTTCACCTCAACCACGTCCAGGACGCAATCCAGCGGGCCGAGGCGGCAACAGGCTGGGACCTGCTCTATTACCGCCTCATCCCGGACGTCGAAGACTCGCGGTACGAGCTGCTCGTCGAACCAGCCGGCCCGGCGCCCAGCGGCTCGAGGTTCCTCACGCAATTCGACACTCGTCTCGGAGCGGTGAATCAGGAGTACGCCGCGAAGCGCGCCAGCGGCCGGCTCCATCCACCGCTGCTGCACGTGATGCGAAGGGGCTGGGGCGAGCGCCTCTGCCGTGAGGACTTCCGCGCGGGGAAGCGCGATAACCAGCACAAGTGGGTGGTCATGACGCCCCAGTGGGATGAGCAGAGTCGTCAGGAAGTGGAGCGAACCATTGACTTGGGCAATCTCCTCCGAGACCCGGGCGAAGCTTGACTGAGAGCGATGCGCGGTCGGGCCGGTCCCGCCGGCGTCGCTTGAACCCTCTCCGGAGCTGGAGGACAACTCTCCCGCTCGCCATCACGCCCCACAGGTAGCGGGGCTGCTGTCCCCAGGGTGTGGCGGCGATGATCTGACGCCAGACCCACTGCGCGCTCGGATGCCGGGTGACGTTCCAGTGCTCGATCTGTCGGCGCTCGTGGCCAATCACGAGAAAGACGTAGAAGGTCCCAAAGGTGAGCGTCTGTACGGAGAAGAAGTCGCAGGCCCAGATCTGGCGGGCATGCAGGCGAAGGAAGGTCTGCCACGATGGTGACGGAGGCCGACCGCGCTGCACGTAACGATGGACGGTGACCGAACTCACGCTAATCCCAAGGGTCTTCAGTTCATCCGCAATGCGGCGCACACCCCAGGTCGAGTTCTCTGTGACGAGGCGCGTGATCAGGGCGCGGGTCTCGGCATCGATCCGTGGGCGGCCAGGCCGAGGGCGGCGGCTCTTCCAACGCCAGTAGCTTCGCCACGCGCTGCGATGCCAGCCCACGACTGTCGCAGGTTGGACGATCTGGACGTGCGAGCGCCACCGGACCCAACCGCGCGCCGTGACTGACCAGAAGCGCCGATCAGCCGGCTCGAGCTTCGCGCGATGGCCGCGACGCTCGTGGATCGCGAGCTGCTGGCGCAGAACGACATTTTCGAGGACCAAGTCCTGCCGCTCGCGGCCAAGCAGCCGTAGCCCGACGAGGAAGAGTCGCCAGTAGAGCCACATCGCGTCCTCCGGCCGCGAGCCTCACCTGCAGACGGCCCTCAAACAACCAAGATGGAGTTTTGTAACACCACAGGGCTACCAGGTGGGATAGCCTCCTGGCTTGCAGCCTCGATATACCCCTGACTCGGTTCTGCGGCTTGCGGCAGCGATCGCCTGTTTCTTCCTAGTTGCGAGCTGCGGAGGGGCGGCTGCAGCGTCGCCGCTGATCGAAGGCTGCGTCCCTGCACGCGACTCAGAAGCCTCAGTCGCGCGGCTTTGGAACGAGGCATTGCTAGCCGCGATCCGTCGCGACTTCCCTGCCCCAACGGTCCACGCACGGAACCTCTTTCATGTGTCGGCCGCAATGTGGGATGCCTGGGCCACTTACGACCCGTCAGCACGAGGGTACTTCGTAGACGAGTCACTGAGCTCCAATCACCCTGAGTCTGCGCGCGAAGAGGCGATGAGCTTTGCGGCTCACCGTGTCCTCACCCATCGCTACGAGAAGGCGGTGGGTGGTGACGCATCCGTGGACGAGTTCGATCACGTGCTCGCCTCGCTCTGCTACGACAACGAGTTCGTGGAACGAGGTGGTGACCGACCCGCCGCCGTGGGCAATCGCATCGCCGCAAGGATCATTGAGCAGGGCCTCAACGATGGCTCGCTAGAGGAAGATGCGTATGAGGACTCAAGCTATGAAGCAGCTAACCATCCACTGATTGTCGTTTTGCCGGGAACGGAGATGCTTGATCCCAACCGTTGGCAACCGCTGGCGCTTGAGGTGAACGTCTCCCAAGGCGGGCAGGTTCAGCTTCAGGCGCTCCAGTCCTACGTGGGCCCGCACTGGGGGCACGTCGAGGCGTTCGCGCTGCCGCGTTCCGAACAAGGCCTCCCCCTGGATCCGGGTCCGCCTCCGCGGCTGGGTGATCCGGAGAGCGGTGCCGCCTACAAGGAATCGGCGGTCGAGGTGATCCGCTACAGCGCCGTCCTCGACAGCACCCTCCCTAGCATGATCGACATGTCCCCTGGGGCACTCGGCAACAATCGCTTGGGTACCAACGACGGCGAGGGCTATGCCGTGAACCCCGTCACGAATGAGGTCTACCGGGAGAACTTCGTGGCGCTGGGTGATTTCGGACGCGTGATCGCCGAGTTCTGGGCGGATGGGCCCGACTCGGAGACGCCACCCGGGCATTGGAACACTTTGGCGAATGCTGTCAGCGAGGACGAGCGACTCGCGCGGCGGATCGGCGGCGTCGGCCCTGAGGTGAGCCGGCTCGAGTGGGACGTGAAGATGTACTTCGCGCTGAACGGAGCGCTACACGACGCAGCCGTGGCCGCATGGGGCAGCAAGGCCTATTACGACTACGTGCGGCCTATCTCGATGATTCGTTACATGGGCGGCCTCGGGCAGTCCAGTGCCGCCTCTTCGCCGTCGTACCATCCAGACGGACTCCCACTCGTGCCGGACCTCATCGAGGTCGTCAGCGAAGCCTCGAGCGTACCGGGCGGCAGGCACCAGCAACTCGCTGATCACGTCGGCCAGGTAGCAGTCCGTGCCTGGGCGGGGAACCCCGGCAACGATGAGGACGCGGTGGGGGGTACCGCCTGGATCCTGGCAATCGACTGGGTGCCTTATCAAAGGGATACCTTCGTTACGCCCGCGTTTGCCTCCTACGTGTCAGGCCACAGCACTTTCAGCCGGGCGGCAGCGGAGGTGCTCACGGCTCTCACCGGCAGCCCGTACTTCTCTGGTGGGCTCGGCGAGTGGACGGTCGTCCGGGATGGCTTGGAGTTCGAGGCTGGGCCCGACACTGACGTAACGCTCCAGTGGGCTACCTACTACGATGCCGCCGATCAAGCCGGCATCTCACGAGTCTTCGGTGGGATTCACATAGCCGCAGACGACTTCCGTGGTAGGGAGATGGGCTCAACCTGTGGCATCGCCGCATGGAAACTCGCCACGCAGTATTTCGATGGGGCGGTCGGGCTCGGTGCCGAGTAAGCCTGGGATTTGAACATCGCCGTTGGCCTGTGAGCGACCCCGGCTCAGGCAACGAGCGTCGCGGCTCCGCCCCAATCGGGGCGCGTCTGCCATCGCCGCGTAAAGGCGGGGCGCCGGGACCCCAGCCCAGGCATAGTTCGTTGTCGAATGCACCGCCCCTCAGGGCAGAGCCGCTCTGAGCGCATGGCGAGGGTGACAGCCTGCTTGGAAGGCAGGCGTTCACCCAAGCGGCGATCACGACCGTATGCGTAGGCTCTCGAGGCCGCTCAGGTCAGATCGACATCGAGGTCATCAAGGAGGCCTTCGAAGCTCGACCGATGCGCAGCTGCACCCATCCAGTGCAGGTCGATGAGCCGGGCCATCTTGGGCGCGCGCTCGGTAGTCGCCCTCGGCCCTGGTTGCGGTCGCGCCTTGTCCTGATCGCCCCGTCGCGCGCGCGGAACGCCAGCTCGCAAGTCGAGATTCTCATCGGCTCCCCCGCCAACGGGCTCCGCCCCGTTCTCGTCATTGCCGTTCAGGCAGCCTCCGACACTGAAGGCATGCGCCGGACCGTCGGTTGAGTGATAAGGAAGAGAACGCCGAGCAGCGCTACTGCTTCAAGAGGGAAGTCCGGGGCAAGACCACCTGGCTGCGAACTAATTAAATAATTGGTGGCGTCACCCGGTCGGTAGCGCGCTACCGACTTTGCGATGCCCTCGACCTCGCCGTCGCCTAGCGGCGGATCGCAGTACTCCTCGTTGTGGATCAGCAGGGCGCTTTCGATCGCCCGTTGGGAGAGTCCAAAGCGACGCATCGCGCCGCCGGCAGACGCGAGCGTACTGTTCCGGGTGCCTTCTTTGATGTGTTGATCACCGCCGAGAACCTGAGGAACCTCCCTCCGTTCTGTGACGGGGACGATGCCGGCGTCCGTAAACGAGTCGAGGCTGTACTCGTAATCGTTGCTCTCTAGCAAGGTGACGAGATGGTCTCGCCCGTCTTTCCGTTTTTCGAAGGAATCAACATTCATCGTGCCGGGCACGCGCATGATCTGCGTGACGAGCGTGGCCGCTGGATCGCCCCCGAGTTGTGCGGCTAAACCCTTCACAGTGCCAATCAGGACGTCGTGGTCCTCTGGGCCGACCGGCTGACCCAAGCGCCAGTAGGCATGTATGCCGTGGCCTGAGTCGACGATCACACTCGGCGCGAGCTCAAACTTGGCCAAGACGGCGACGGCGTCCTCCTTTGTGGCGAAGGGCTTCTTCGCGCCAACGTCGAGGTCTGCCCAAACGACGGCGAACCGGAGGGCGTGCTCGGCTCGGCGGTCCGTGCCCTTGGCAGGGAACGTCGCGAGCGCGACGTACGCGTTCCGCTTCTCCCCGTGCTCAACGAGGTGCTGCGCCATAACATCGACGTCGAGGTAGTTCTTGGAATTCTGCTTCACGGGCGGGAGTACCTCGACGCGGTATACCTCGCCCTCAACGCGTGATGGAAGGATCGCTCGTAGGAACGCCGCCGCGGCGGTGGCCGGTTCTGCGCTAGTCATCGGGGCTCCCGCTCGGATCGGGCGCGGGCTCATCTCCCCACAACTGTGGCTGCACGGATTCGCCGGATTGCCGGGGAGCGTCCCTGCCACGTCGGCCGGCATGCCGCCCCTGGCGCTGAACATCCTTCCGCACCCACTCGGCCACTAGCGCCCGTGATACCCACGTCAGCGGCGCAGCCGACTTGCCCCCGAAGAACTCGATGAGGTCGACCTCATACAGTCGACGCTTACCTCCCACCTTGAGCATGAACGGCACCGGGGGCCTTCCTAGGCCGATCCAGGTCGCGAGAAGATTCAGCTCCGGAAGCGAAAGGTGCCGCGGGACGACTGCGGCGAGGGAAGCGATCGTGGCCCAACCCGTGCGCAGCAGCTCACCGACGTCTTCGACGACGACGGTCTGGCCGTTGATCGTGCAAACCCCAGCCGGTGGATCTAGCCCCCGAGGGTTTCGATGGAGCTTGATGGGCACATGGGCGAGGTAGTAGCGGCCACGCGGGAGGTAACGTCGCCTGGGTCGGGGCTCAGGAGACTCTTCTAGTTGCATTCCGAACCTCCTCCTGGCTCGGAGGAAGGCTTGGCGATACGAGCTCGGTCGTCCGCGAAGATGCGGCGAAACAGCTCGTGGATAAGGTGAGGGCTCTCACCTGCCTGCCAGTTCGCGACTAACTCAGGCGCTCCCCCTCCGTCGCGTCCAGTTGCGTTAGGCGTTCGACCGTCTTCGCGGGAACTCGCCAGCGGCCACTCGGAAGCCGAACCCCCCGGAGCTTCCCGCTCTCGAGCCAGCGGAGGACCGTCCTCGAGCTCACGCGGAAGTGCTTGGCGGTCTCGGCCACCGTTAGCCGTGACATCTAGTTCCCTTCCCGACATTGTGATGATTTCACGATCTCGAAGCTGATGGCCTCCGAGAATCTAGAGCCGAGAACATGAACCGCATTACTCGATGTTGAATTCACCCTGTCGAGAAGTCCTGGCCACCCCTGGCTGAGCGTCAACAAGCGCCGCCTCACCGCGTGCCGGGTCCCAGGTTCGACGAGTCACGTGGGCTGGCGGATCCGCGTTTTCGGGCTTCGCTCGATCAGTTCCGCAGCGACGAGCCTACGGAGCCGCGGCGAGAGACCGCTCTATGCGGAAGGGGATGCCTCGCGGTTTATCACCATTGAACAAACATCGGCATGACCACATGTACGTAATCCGTCTCGCCGACGGGGCGGAAGACGCCTTGACTCGACGGGCTTGTCATTTCGAGGGCAACGTCGCCGGCAAGGGCGTTGAGCACGTCCTGGAGATAACGGCTGTTGAAGGCGATCTTTGACGCCTCGCCCTCCACGGCGGCGTCAACCTCGCCCTGGTTGTCGCCGACCTCGTCCGCGCGTGCGCTGACGACCAGCCTTCCCTGCGCCCCGTTCGAAGGGTAGACCTGGACTCGGACGATGCCGCTGCCATCGCGGGCGAAGATGGCGGCGATGCGCGCTTCGCGCTTGAACTCGTCCACGCCGACAGTCGTGCGGGTGGTCCACTCGCCGGGGATCAGCTGGTTGTAGTTCGGGAAGGTGCCCTGGATCAGCTGCGCGACGAGTTCAATGTCCGTCATCGAGAACAGAACCTGCGTCTTTTTTTCGTTCACGCGCAGCTGGACGGGCTCGGTCACGTCACCGATGAGCCGCGAGACCTCCCGCGTCGCGCGGGCAGGGACGATGAGGTCCAAAGCTTCGCCGGGGGGCGTGCTCAAGAGCACGTCCGCGACCGCTAGGCGGAAGCCGTCGGAGGCGGCGAAGGTGAGGCGGCCCTCCTCGCTCTTCACGCTCACGCCGGTGATGACCGGCCGGGAGTCGTCGGTCGCGGCTGCGAACTCGACCCGATCGATGGTGCGACGAAGCACGGCGGGGTCGAGTTCAATCGCCGTCCCGTCGTCGATCGTTGCGATCCGGGGGAAATCCTCGGCGTCCATCGTGTTGATGGTGGACTCGTTGCGCGCGCACTCGAGCTTCGCCTGGCGGGTGCGCTCGGGGACTTCGATCGAGACCGTTGCCGGGGGCAGCTGGGCGACGAAATCGGTGATCAGGCGGGCCGGCACGGTCGTCGCGCCTTCCTCTTCGACCTTCGCGCCGATCCAGGTGCTGATGGAGATATCGAGATCGGTGGCGGAGAGTCGTAGGCGGCCGCCGTCGGTGGTCATGAGGATGTTGGCCGTGATCGGCAGCGTCGATCGCGTCGCGACCGCTCGCCCGACAATCGCGAGGCCTCGTTGGAGGTTCTCCTGGAGGACCTGAACCTTCATCCGCCTACCCACTTACTCCGTACTGAGGCGCGATTATAGGAACCGCGCCCTATCTTCGACAAGGCGAACGCTTAGGCGGGTAAACAGTTCTTCCGGCTCGTCTGCCGCCACGGTTGGCACCACCGGACATAACCCCCCGCCTCGTAGGGGTATCGCCTATACTGGGATGGCACCGGATCTGCGAACGGAGGGCCGCCCTGGCCACTCGGTTTCCGGCGGCGCTCCTAACTGAACCGTGTATATCTCCGATCTGCAGCTCACGAACTTCCGGAACTACGCCCAGGTTGGGCTGACGCTCGAGCGCGGGCTCAATCTGATCGTGGGCGATAACGCCCAGGGCAAGAGCAACCTTCTCGAAGCGATCTATCTGCTCTCGACGCTGCGTTCGAGCCGCGCGAGCAGCGATGCGGATCTGGTCCGGCGTGACATCTTCGACTCCGACTTCCCCGTCGCCCGTCTCCACGCCGAGGTGCGTCGCGCTGCTGGCAATCTCAATCTCGAGATCGCGATCGTGGGTCGCAGCACCGAAAGCCAGCGGGCGGGCAAGCGGGTGCGGGTGAACGGGCTCGCCAAGCGAGCCTCGGACGCCGTTGGGCAGCTCGCCGCGGTCCTCTTCAGCACGCTCGACATCGAGGTCGTGGCCGGCCCCCCGATCCTGCGACGGCGCTACCTCGACATGATGGTCTCGCAGGTCGACCGCGGTTACCTCCGCGCGATGCAGCGTTACCAGCGTGTGCTCCAGCAGCGGAACGGCCTGCTCAAGCGCATTCATGCACGCGAGGCTTCGCCTAGCGAACTCGGGTTCTGGGATCAGGAGCTGGCGCACGCGGGGGGCATCGTGATGAAAGGGCGGGCCGATGCCCTGGGGATCCTCGTTCCCCAAGCCTGCGATCAGATGATCCGTCTCAGCGATGCGATGGAAACGCTGGACATGTCGTACAAGCCGGCGTTGGGCGAGGTCGTCGAGCACGACCTGCCCCTGGATGAAACCGAGTGGACGGCGCGAATGCTGCGTGCGCTCGAGGACGGGCGGCAGCGCGAGATCGGCGCGGGCGTCACGCTCTGTGGGCCCCACCGCGACGACCTCGAGGTGTTGGTTGCGGGCTTGCCTGCGAGTTCGTTTGCATCGCGCGCGCAGCTGCGGACGGCGGCGCTCTCGTTGCGGCTCGCAGAGGCGACTTACCTCCAGACCAGCCTCGGCGACGAGCCCGTCGTGCTCCTTGACGACGTCCTCAGCGAGCTCGACGAGCGCCGCCGCAAGGGCGTCGTGGAGTACTTCAAGACGTTCCAGCAGGCGATCGTGACAACCGCGGACCCGGACCGGGTTCGCGATGTTCTCACAACCGCGACCGGCCGCTTCGTCGTCTCCGGTGGCGGCGTTACTCGCTTCGAGGGCGAATAGGCTCCGCGTCGCGGAGCGTTGGAGCGACCGAGCCGCTGGGCACGCTCATGTAGAGCGCCTGCTTCTGAACGGTGAGGGTCGTTGGCGTCTCGCCGATGACATCTCCGTCGACCTGGACCAGGAGCCCCGGCGTGTCGACGGCAAAGCACGAGGCCCGGAGCTGGTGCACGCGGGCGTCGCCATCGGCGCGGTGGGCGAGGACTTCGACCGCGAGGCGCGCGGTCTCACCCCAGCCGCGGGGCGTAAACAGGCGGATGTCGAGCTCGCCATCGGTCGCGCGCGCGTCCGGGGCGAACATCAGCACGCCCCCGTACACGCGCGTATTGCTCGCGACGATGAGCGCCGCGTCGGCTCGTCCCGAGGAGCCGACGACCGACCACTCGACGGCGGTCGTTCTCAAGGTTGGGAGCATGCGCAGGCCGTGGACGACGTATGCCAGCGTGCCCAGGCGGCGCTTCAGTTGGGGTGGGACCCTGCTCGCGATCTCTGCATCCCAGCCGATACCGGCCATGAGCAGGAACGGCTCTTCGTTGGCTCGCCCGAGGTCCATCGCCAAGCGCCGGCCGCTGAGGTGCGCGTCGATCGCGGTACGGAAGCCGCCCGGGATCCCTGCCTCCTTCACCCACACGTTTGCGGTACCACCGGGGAGGGCGGCGAGGGCCGACTCCGATCCCGCAAGTCCGCCGGCGGCCAGCCGCAGCGTGCCGTCGCCGCCAACGACGAACACGAGGTCGTCGCCACGCTCGGCCGCGGCCCGCGCCGCCGCCGTTGTCGCTTCAGGCGTTTCCGGCACCTCGAGGTGGGTGCGTACGCCGCGACCTTCGAGGTAGCGAATCGCAGCGTCCGCGTCGAAGCGCCCGGCGCCTCGCGCGAACCGGTTGAAGAGGATGCTCGCGCTCGTCGCTGCTGGCATCGTCGTTGCTGGGCTGCTCCTGCGCGCCTACCATACGGGCCATTCAGCTGGCGCTCAGGTTCCGTGCTCACCCTCACCCGTTTTGATCACATCAGCATGGCCGCGCCGGACTGGTCCGAGCAGCGCGAGCGCTTCAGCCGGCTCTTTGGGTTCCGCTTCCTGCGCGAGTTCAAGGCCAGCCCTGGTACGCCGTTCGCGGGCTGCGTCAGTCGCATCCGCAATACGCAGATCGAGTGGGAAGTGCTTCAGCCAGACGGTCCCGGGAGCTTCGTCCAGAAGTTCCTGGACGAGCGCGGTCCCGGTCTCCACCATCTCACGGTCCAGGTGCCTGACATCGAAGCGGCGGTCGCCGAGCTGGAGCGGCTCGGGCTGTCCGCCTTCGGGGGCATTAGCGAAGACACGATGTGGTGGATGGCCTACGTCCACCCCCGCGACAGCGGCGGCGTGCTCTGGCAGCTCTATCAACCGAAGCGCGACGAGTCCGGAGACCAGGTTCGGGGTGAGGGTGGGGCGGTTGGGTTCAAGCGCCTCGACCATGTCGCCCTCGCCTCGCCGGACCTCGATGCTCAAGCCGAGTGGTACGTGCGCGTGTTCGGGATGGTGGTCGAACGCCGCTGGGAGGTGCCCGCGGGGGGCTACAAGGGCTGCTTGCTGCGGATCCCCAACACCGAGCTGAAGTTCGAGATCCTCGAGCCCCTGGGCGACGAGGGCTTCCTGCAGACCTTTCTCGCCAAGCGCGGGCGGGGGCTGCACCACGTCTCCTGCGAAGTCGAATCGGTGGACGGCGCCGTGGCAGCCCTCGCCGGCGAGGGCATCACGCCCCCGGGCGGGGTCGCCGATGACCGCTGGAAGCGCAACATCTTTCTCTCCCCGCGCGATACGAACGGTGTCCTCTTCCAGCTCTTCGAAGAGGCCGAGGGATAGCCCGTCCGGGCGCGGCCGCCGCCGGCCGTGTTGACAAGGAGGAATCTATCTTCCTATAAAGGACGGGATGCGCCGAAAGCCGGGCACGCTCCTTCCCCTCGAGATAGAGATCCTCAGCGCCGCAGTCGACCTCCGTCGCAGCGGAACGGACGAGTTCTACGGCTACCTCATCGCGCGCGAGGTGAAGGGCAACACGGACGCGAAGTTGCTGACCGCGCATGGGACGCTCTACAAGGCCCTCGACCGTATGCAGAAAGCGGGTCTGCTCGAAAGCCGCTGGGAGGACCCCGCGATCGCCGCAGTCGAGGAGCGACCCCGCCGCCGGCTCTACCACATCACCGCCGTCGGTCAGGCGGCGCTGCTACGGCAGGCGGAGCGCGCCCCCGCGAACGGCTCCCTCCGCGAAGGCCTGCAGCCCTCATGACCGTGGCAACGACACCCTGGGCGGCGAATTTCGCGCGGCGCTGGGTCTGGCTCTACACCCGCGGGCTCGGCCCGGAGCTGCGCGACGGTCGCCGGGACGAGGTCGAGTCCGATCTGTGGGAGCAGGCGAGCGAAGCCAAAGCAGGCCCAGGGCTGGCACTCGCGCTACTCGCGCGGTGCCTGGGCGGGCTCACCGCCGACGTCTCGTGGCGGATGGAGCACGCCCAGATCAGCTCGCGGGCCGCGCTGGCGGCGCTCGCGGCCGCGCAGCGCGTAGCGTCAGCCGGACGCTGGACGGCGCAACGGGGGCTGCCCCGCCTGACGGTCGTTGCGGCGGTACTCACGATGGTCCTGGGCGCGTTGGTGCTGCTCAGCACCGCCGGCGATCAACGCACGCTGAGCGAGTCGCTCACGGGAGGCTCCGTGCTGCTCGTGCTGGGGCTTCTCACCATCGGGGGCGCACGTCTGCTGCGTTCGTGGCCGCGATTGGGCGCGGCGCTCATCCTCGCGGGGACGGCGCCGATTGCGCTCATCCTCTGGGCGACGGTCGTGGCGCCGCTCCTCGGTGTCGCCATCGCGGCGTCGGCGCTCACGCGGGCGCGCGCGATTCGGGCGGCGAGCCGCCGGGGGGCTGACGGGGCTTGACTGCCCTCCTGGTGCTTATTGGAAGATAGCTTCCAATAAGCACCAGGAGGCCGCCATGCTTCGTCCGTTTCGCTCCCTTCGCCGCATCTGGGTGCGTCCCGAGGTGATCGCTCGCTTCGACGAGAACGTTCGTGCCAACCCCCACGGCGTGCGCTACGCGATCCTTTTCGGCGCGGCCGTCGGCCTTTCGTGGGCGCTTCTCGGCCGCGTCTGGATGCGCCTCATCTCGGACGATCCCGTCTTTTCTGTCGGCGGCACCATCTTCATTTTCGTCGTTGTCTCGGGCTTCGGCGCTGCCGCCGGCTACGGCTTCTCGCAGCGCGGGAAGCCAGCTGCCGGGCGCTTGCGCGGCTTGCTCAAGCGCGTCCTCGCGTTCGTGCCGTTTCTGGGGATGGGCCCGGGGCTCATCTTCTACGGCGGCCTCTTCCCGCTCGCACTCGTCAGCGCGAAGCGCGGCTGGCGACGGCTGTACCGCGTCCCCCTGCTGCTCGCGGGCGGGCTCTTCACCGCGCTGATCGCGGTGGTGATGTTGTCCGATGGGCTCCTCACAGCGGTCCTCTTTGCGGTCCTCGGCTACATCCTCTTCTTCTCCCTGCGCCTCGCGCTCGAAGCGCCCACCCGCGGGGACGAAGTCGGTGACGGCGCGACCCAGATCCTGACCGCCTAACCCCCCAGGAAGCGGGCAAGCCCCTGGTCCGCTACCATCGTCCGCACAGATGTTCGACCGCAATCCTGTGCGGACGACGGCCTCCCCCTCGGAGGGCTTGGCCGCGTTCCACCCCGCCGTTCGCGCCTGGTTCGAGCGCCGCTTCGAAGGCCCGACGGACGCGCAGGCTCTCGGCTGGCCCAGTATCCAAAGCGGCGAAACCACCCTCGTGGCCGCGCCCACGGGCTCCGGCAAGACCCTCGCCGCCTTCCTCGTCGGCATCGATCAACTCATTCGCGAGGCCGAGGCGGGCACGCTCGAAGCCGCCACCCGCATCGTCTACGTCTCGCCGCTGAAGGCGCTCAGCAACGACATCGAGCGCAACCTCCAGGAGCCGCTGGCCGAGATCCGCGAAATCGCGGCCGAACTCGGCTACGAGCTGCCGCCGATTACCGTTGCCGTTCGCACGGGCGACACGCCCGCGTCGCGGCGGCAGAGCATGGTGCGCCGCCCACCCCACATCCTCGTCACCACCCCGGAGTCGCTCTACCTCCTCCTCACGGCCGAGCGCAGTCGCGCGAACCTGCGCGGCGTGCGCACGGTCATCGTCGACGAGATCCACGCGCTCGCCCGGGACCGCCGCGGCAGCCACCTCGCCCTGAGCTTGGCGCGCTTGGACCACCTCGTGGAGGGGCGCCCGGTTCGCATTGGGCTCTCCGCCACGCAGCGCCCCATCGAGGAGATCTCGCGCTTCCTCGCTGGCTCCGGCCGGACCGTCGACGTCATCGATTGCGGCCACCAACGCGATCTCGAGCTGTACGTCGAGGTGCCGCCGAGCGATCTCGAGGCGGTGCCGCCCAAGGAGCAGTGGTCCGACATCTTCGACCGGCTGGCCGAGCTCGTGGAGTCGCACAAGACGACGCTCGTGTTCGTGAACACGCGCGCCCTCTCCGAGCGCGTGGCGAAGGAGCTGGCCGAGCGCCTCGGCGAGGACGCCGTCGCGAGCCATCACGGCAGCATTGCGAAGGACCGCCGCCTGCGCGTCGAGCAGCGGCTCAAAGCCGGTGATCTGCGCGCGCTCGTGGCTACGGCCTCACTCGAGCTGGGCATCGATATCGGCTCGATCGATCTCGTCTGCCAGGTCGGCTCGGCGCGCAGCATCGCCACCCTCCTGCAGCGGATCGGCCGCTCCGGCCACGCGCTGGGGTTGCGACCGCACGGCCGCCTCTTCCCTACGAGCCGTGACGAGCTGCTCGAATGTGCCGCCCTGGTGCGGGCCGTACGCGCGGGGCGCCTCGATCGCATCACCGTGCCCGTGGCGCCCCTCGACGTGCTTGCCCAGCAGATCGTCGCGGAAACGGCCTGCGAGCCCTGGTCCGAGGACGCGCTCTTCGACCTCGTGCGGCAGGCCGTGCCCTACGAGGCGCTTACGCGGGAGGCCTTCGACGAGATCGTCGAGCTTCTGGCCACGGGCCTCGGCGATGGCGCGGGCGGCTCGCCACCCCTCATCCACCGCGATCGCATCAACGGCGTCGTCCGCGGTCGCCGGGGCGCCCGCCTGATGGCGCTGAACAACGGCGGCACCATCCCCGAGATGGGCGACTACCGTGTGGTTGCGGAGCCGGAAGACATCCCCGTGGGCACGCTCAACGAGGACTTCGCCATGGAGAGCGCGGCGGGCGATATCTTCCTGCTGGGGTCGACCTCGTGGCGGATCCGGCGCGTGGAGCAAAGCACCGTCCGCGTCGTCGATGCGCATGGCGCGCCGCCAACGGTGCCCTTCTGGCTGGGCGAGGCGCCCGGCCGCACGATCGAGCTCTCCGAGGAGGTGGGCCGCCTGCGCCGCGAGATCGCCGGCGGCCTCGGCGAGCCCAAGGCGCTCGTGGCGCGGCTGCAAGAGGAGTGCCTGCTTTCGGAGGTGGGCGCCCAGCAGATGGTCGACTACGTGCGGGCCACGCGCGACGGGCTCGGCGTTGTCCCCTCCGATACCGATGTGGTCTTCGAGCGCTTCTTCGATGACTCCGGCGGCATGCAGCTCGTGGTGCACGCCCCCTTCGGCGCGCGCGCCAACCGGGCCTGGGGGCTGGCGCTGCGGAAGCAGTTCTGCACGACCTTCGACTTCGAACTGCAGGCGGCCGCGAACGACGATGCGATCCTGCTTTCGTGCGGTCCCCAGCACTCCTGGCCGCTCGACGATGCGTTCACCTGGGTGAACCCAGGCAACGTCGCGACGCTCGTGGAGAAGTCGATCTTCTACGTGCCCCTGTTCCCGACGCGCTGGCGCTGGAACGCGTCGCGCGCGCTCGCGATCCCGCGGCAGCGTAACGGCAAGCGCGTGCCCCCGTTCCTGCAACGGATGAAGGCGGACGACCTCATGGCCGCTGTCTTCCCCGCGCAGGTCGGCTGCCAGGAGCACGTCGACGCGCCCCTCAGCCTCCCCGACCACCCCCTCATGCGCCAAACGCGCGACGATTGCCTCTACGAGGCGATGGACGTGCGCGGCCTCGAAGGCGTGCTCGCTCGAGTCGAGGCGGGCGAAATCCGGCTCCACGCGATCGACACGGTCGAGCCTTCGCCGATGGCCCACGAGATCGTCAGCGGCCGGCCCTACACCTACCTCGACGATGCACCGATCGAGGAGCGGCGGACGCGCGCGGTCACGCTGCGGCGGACGCTGCCCGCGTCGGCGCAGGACCTCGCCGCCCTCAGCCCCGATGCGATCGCCCGTGTGCGTGGTGAGGCCTGGCCCGACCCGCGCGACGCCGAGGAGGTGCACGAGGCGCTCCTGAGCCTCGTCGTCGTCGCGGATGGAGACGCCGGCCCCTGGCAGGGCTGGTTGGCGGAGCTGGAGGGAGGTGGCAGGGCCGCGCGTGTCTCACTCGACGGTCGCGGGTTCTGGTTCGCGGCAGAGCACCTCGCATCGGTTCGCCTGCTGTTCCCCGACGCGGAGGTGCCCGCGCTGGACCTCCCTCCCGGGGCGCTGATCGAACCAGACGATCGCGAAGCGGCGCGCCTCGCGCTTGTGCGCGGCCAGGCCGACTGCCTCGGCCCCGGGACGGCGGGCGAGTTCGCCCGCCGCACGGGGCTCGCGGAGCGTGACGCGCGCTGGGGGCTCGAGCAGGCGGAAGCGTCCGGCTACCTGGTGCGCGGCCGGCTCACACCGAACGCGAGCGAAGACGAGTTCTGCGACCGCCGGCTGCTTGCTCGCATCCATCGCCACACCCTCGAGGGGCTGCGGAAGGGCGTCGCGCCCGTCTCCCGGGCGGACTACGTGCGCTTTCTTACGCGCTGGCAGGGCCTTGCGCCGGGCGCCGTCCTCGGTGGCCGGCCGGGGCTGCGCCGGGCGCTCGAACGCCTGCAGGGCTTCGAGGCGCCAGCCGGTTCCTGGGAGCGCGATCTGCTCATGCCGCGTGTGCGTGATTACGACCCGCGCTGGCTGGACGAGCTCTGTCTCTCTGGGGAGATTGGCTGGGCGCGACTGAGCCCGCGCCGCGCGGCCGCCACGACCGGCCAGGACGACCCAGAAGCGACGCGGATCGCCCCCGCGACCCGCGCCACTCCGATCGCCCTGGTCGCTCGCCGCGCCCTCCCCGACTTCCTCGCCGCCGCCCGCTACGACCGGGAGGGCATCGCCGCGCCGCCAGGTGCGGCTTCCGTCATCGTCGAACTGTTGCAGGCGCGCGGCGCGCTCTTCTTCGACGAGCTCGTGCGCGAGTGCGGCCGCCTCGCGAGCGAGACCGAGGAGACCCTCCGGGAGCTGATCGCCGCGGGGCTCGTCGCCTCGGACGGATTCGAGGGTGTGCGCCAGATCTTCTCCGGCCCCCGCCGCTCCGCGCCCGGACCGCGCCGGCCGCGCGCGAGCTACCGGCTCGGGCTCGTGCTCGGCGGACCGCCCGGCCGCTGGTCGCTCCTCGAGGCACCGCTGCTCGCGGACGACGACGAGGAAGAGCTCGCCGAGCTCGTCGCGAGCGTGCTCCTCGAACGCTACGGCGTCGTCTTTCGCGATCTGGCGCTCCAGGAGCGCTTCGCGCTCCCATGGCGCCAGGTCCTGCGCGCCCTGCGGCGGATGGAGTCGCGTGGCGACGTGCGCGGCGGGCGTTTCGTGAGCGGCGTCGTGGGCGAGCAATACGCCCTCATCGAGGCGGTCGAGCAGCTGCGCAAGACGCGCAACGAGCCGAAGACCGGCGAGCGCGTCACGGTCAGCGCGGTCGATCCGCTGAACCTGACCGGAAGTGTCCTGCCGGGCCCGCGCCTCCCGGCGCAGGCGGGCCACTACCTCGTCCTCATCGACGGCGTGCCCGAGGAGGAGGCGAAGGCGGCGGAGGCGTTCGCCGCCACGGGCGCGAAGTAGCGGGGCCGAAGTGCGCGGGAAGGCGGTGCTTCGCGCCCTCCTGAGGGCATCAAAATCGAACCAGAATGCGGGCTCGCGATTCGGGCGGCGGCGGAACCGTGAGGTCCTTCGCAATTACGAGGTGAGATCGGCAATCACGACGTTCGAGCCGATGCCCAGAGATCAAGAGATTCTCGACAAGGTGATCAGCTACTGGGAGATGTGTGCCCCTGCGCGAAAGCGCGGAGAGATCGACGGAATGTGGGCCAAGATCGTTGGCAGGAGACATCGTGGGCTGACCTCGGCCCTGGCGGGGCGTGACCGAGGCGAGCTCTTGAAACTCCTCAGCAACTACTGGGACGAAGAGTTTTCGTATGGCTTTGCCCAGGGCAAAGAGCCCCACGAGAGATTCGCAGCCGATGGAGAAGCTGCTGTTGCCGCGAGGGCTGCCCGCTGTGTCGAGTCGATCGTGGCGGTCGCGGAAGCAGTTGGCGCGATACGCCGTTCGACTGGCCATGACGCTCCCGGAAGTGTCGAAGAGCTGGCAAGAAAGATTTCGGAAGAGACGGGCGTCGCGCTGGGCGTGGATGGCGAGCGAACCGGGGGGATGTACGGGTTCCATATCGGCGGCAAGATCATCTCCATCAAGGATATCCAGTCATATCTGTTCGCCTACGCGGCCGGGAAGCTGCGCAACGATGACGCGATCTGTGAGATCGGAGCTGGGGCTGGACATTCCGCGTACTACCACCACGCGTTCGGAGCAGAGCGCGTGTATCTCTTCGATCTCCCGAGCGTCTCAGTAGTGGCGATATGGGTGCTCTCCAGAATAGAGGGTCCCGAGAAGATCTGCGTCTATGGGGAGGAGCCCAACGACGATCACGTCTACTTTGTGTTTCCTCATTGGAGCTTCGGGAATCCGGCTACGAGATTTATGAAGTTCAGGACCCTGGTCAACAAAAACTCGTTCCCGGAGATGAGCGAGAACGTCGCCTCAGATTACTTTCGGAAGTCTCAGGTGTATGGATGCGACACAGTCTTCAGTACCAACCAAGAACACCATCGAGGGCAAAGCCGGGTCTCTGATGCAGCGCGCAGCGCGGGATGGAAGAGGATCGACCGATCGCTCAATTGGATCCGGCCGAGCTGGATCGATGAGATCTTTGTTGCGCCCGGGGCCCGCTCCTTGTAGGCGGCCGGAGCGCGCGAGGTCCAGAGGTCCGGCGGCTCCGTGTAGTGGCTGTCGATATCGATCACGGGCACGCCGTGGACGGTGAGGGGTGGTGGTGGCGTCATGGGGGTGCTCCAAGGGGCGAGAATTGCGTCGCGCGGCGAACCGCGCTCATGCTACCCCGCGGGCAAGCCCCGGAGTGCGGCTGCTCCTGGCTGCGCCTTGCGATGGGTGCTAGCGTCGACCGACCCTGAGGCCGGAGGCGTTCCGTGCAGCCAGAGCCGTTCACCATCGACGTTCCCCAGGCGAGCCTCGACGACCTCGCCGAACGCCTCCGCCGCAGTCGCCTGCCGCTCGACTTCGCCAATGACGATTGGCGCTACGGCACGAACCGCGACTACCTCGAAGAGTTCATCGAGTACTGGCTGAGCACGTACGACTGGCGCACGCACGAAGCGGCGATGAACGCCTTCGCGAACTACAAAGTCGAGATCGAGGACGTGCCTATCCACTTCGTGCACGAGCGCGGGGTCGGACCCGACCCGGTACCGCTCATTCTCAGCCACGGCTGGCCCTGGACCTTCTGGGACTTCAAAGAGGTGATCCGCCCCCTCGCCGACCCCGCCGCCTTCGGTGGCGATCCCGCCGACGCCTTCGATGTGGTTGTGCCCTCGCTCCCCGGCTTCGGCTTCTCCTCGCCGGTGACGAAACCCGGCGTCAGCCCCCAGAAGACGGGCGACCTTTGGGATCGGCTCATGCGCGAGGTGCTCAGGTACGAGCGCTACGGCGCCCAGGGCGGCGACTGGGGCGCGATCATCACCGGCATGATGGGGCACAAGTTCGCCGATCATCTCATCGGCATCCACGTGAACTTGCCGGCCTTGCCCGGAGGCGCCCTCGGCCGCGTGAAGCCCGAGGACTACGGCCCGGGGGAGGAGGAGTGGCACGAGCGCATGACGACGCGCATGAAGAGCGCCCAGTCCCACCTCGCGGTCAATACCAATGATCCGCAGTCGCTCGCCTACGCCCTGAACGACTCCCCGGCGGGCCTGGCGGCCTGGATCCTCGAACGGCGTCGGAACTGGGCTGACACTGACGGTGACGTCGAGAGCCGCTTCTCGAAGGACCACCTCATCACGACCGTGATGATCTACTGGGTCACGCAGTCGTTCAGCACTGCGATGCGCTTCTATTGGGAGAATGCGCACGACCCCTGGCGGCCGGTCCACGACCGCCAGCCGGTGGTCGAGACACCGACCGGCATCGCCGTCTTCCCGAAGGAGCTGCTCTTCCTTCCCCGCAAGATCGCCGAGCAGGAAGCGAACCTCGTGCACTGGAGCGTCATGCCCTCCGGCGGCCACTTCGCCCAGGCGGAAGAGCCGGAGCTGTTCGTGAACGACGTGCGCGAGTTCTTCCGCAAGGTGCGGTAGGCTTCTGCTCCTAGTCTCGCGACTCAGCGGCAGTTGAGGCGAAGTCAGCCAAGCCCCGCATCAGCTGATGGATCTCAACGGGGACATCGCTTGCCCGCAGTTGACCTGCGATGCCGAGGAGCGTGACCCGCGGACTGCCGGCCGATCGAAGCTCTTTGTTCAGTTCTTTGAGCACATCTTTGCCCGGCACAAGCCCGAGTCGGGATCCCAGCAGTTCCCACCCTGCCTCGAAGCGCTGGAGGGCCTCCTGATGCAGCGTGACTTCGTCGATGGACGGCCTTGAAACCTTCCCGTGTCTCACGTAACCCGCGACCCAGCGGCTTTGGGTCTCGGTCCTGAGGTTTTCTGTGACTTTGTTGAGGATGCCGGTGACATCGGGGCGCTCGACTCCCCGACTCCTCTGGACGGCGCTAGCGACCGCCCGCTCGATTGCATCGACGACCAGTAGGTAGTTCTCAATCTCCTTCTTCCTGAGGATGTGGGCGACCGAAAAGTCGGGGCCGAGGCTAGCTTCCGTTGCGAGGACCTCTTCATCCGATCGATAGTCGCGATCGAGAATTAGAGCCAACGAGACATCGCCACCGATTAGCTGCTTGAATGCGCGGGCAAGAGCTTTGGCCTCCTCAGGACGATGTCCCCCTAGAGATATCACGGGCGGCGCCGCAGGTGGCGCCAGCGCCCGCGAACCTATCGCACGCCCGATCCCGCGAAGGACCTTGAAGTCGCTGTCTCCCTCGACGAGCAATGCCTTGCGGCGGCGGAGCACATCAGTGAGCGCAAAGTCAAAGGTCGAGCCAATTGCGTCGAGAGCATCGTGGAGGCCTCCCGACGCCAGGCGCTTCGCGCTGCGGCTCTTCTTATCTACTAGCAAGATCTCGGAGGAATCTGCGTCACCAACGATCTCAGGTGAGTGGGTTGCAAGTAGGCAGTCCTGGGTACCGTCTCGCAGCATCTGGAGCAAGTATCGCTGAAGCTGCGGATGGAGATAGTTTTCGGGTTCGTCGATTACCACGACTGTAGCGCCATCCGATCGAAGGATATGGGTCATTATTCGGAGCCATATTTGGAATCCAAAACCCATCCAGCACAGCTCTCTAGTTATCCGATCTTCCTCGCACATCATGTGGACCAAGGGCGGTCGTTTCCACGATGTCGCATCTATTTCAGGATTCCTGACGACAACGCCATCCCATGAAGACGAGACCTTTTCTTGGAATCGCTCAAACGCCTCTTCTGGCTGTCGGTACCAATAGTTCCGGAAGTTTCGGGAGGCACGGTGGGTCTGGAGTTTTCTGAGCACGGTCTGCTCCTGAACGAGCTGCTCGTCGTGCTCCACGGGTCCAAGGACAGGCACAACGCCGATAGTGATGGGGAACTCTCTCCGGAAGTCACTGATGTTTCTGATTACAGGACCACCTTCCCGATCGATTATTAGCTCACATCCTCCCCCGTAGGGGAACCGCAAGGTGAGGGACCGGCCGTTGGACAATTGGAACTGAGCGAGCGCGTCATCTTCATTGTAGTCAGTCTGAGCGTTCTCCAATGAAATGGGGATTTCTTCTGGCGGGATTACGTAGCCACGCGCTGCAGCCGTAACCAATCTAGTTGGCGCGCGAGACCGGGCGGTCCGGAGTGCCGCGCTGAGCGCTCGGAACGCGCCGATGATCGTCGACTTCCCAGAGTTATTCGGGCCGACAAGGAGGGCCACGCGATCGAGCTTGACGGTGTAGTCGCGGAAGGCCTTGAAGTTCGTCAGTCTTAGGCGCTCGATGCGAACAGGGTCCGCGGGCGTAGACAAGGAGGAACCTCAGTTGCGGGAAGGCTGTTCTACGCGAAGCGTAGCACGCTTGTTCTTTCCTGGGGTCGGTGGGTACCACACCCCACGCCGTTAGACCTGTTTCGGTGGGTACCAGACGGTCTGCTTCGGCTCCGGATCGCCGTGGCCCTTCGTTTCCGTGTGCATGCAGCGCTCGATGAAGAGTTCGAAGAGCTGCTACTCTTCGAAGCCGGGGGGTGGTTCCTCGAGGTCTCGCTCGGCGAGGTAGCGCGTGCGCAGGAGGCCTCCGCGGTTGATGTCCGTGAGGAGCTCCGCGCGTCCGCTCAGGTAGAACGCGTCTTCATCCTCTTCGCGGGGGAAGGTGTGCAGGGCGTAGCGGCCGTCGTTGTGGAGGTCGCCGCGCTTGAAGCTGCGCACGATGAAGGCGAAGAGGCCACCGTCGGCGAGGAGGGGTGCGATCGGGAAGACGCGCGGGCCACCGTCGGAGAAACGGACGGTGCCCAGGAACGCCAGGCCGAGGCCGTACTGATAGAGCAGCGCACGTCCCGCGGCGGCGAGCTCCGGTCTTGCTTCCTCGAGGTCAGCCCAGGTCGTCGCCAAGGTCGATCCGGGTCGCTCGCTGGGAATTCCCTGCCAACGTTACTCCATCATCCCCGCCGTCTTCGCCGCCGCCGTGGCCGCGTTGCGCCCGGCGATGCGACCGAAGGTGACGGCGGGGCCGTAGGAGCCGCCGCCGCCGATGTAACGATCGCCGTGCAGGGTGCCCATCGCCTCGCCCGCGGCGAAGAGGTTGTCGATCGGGAGCTCGCTTGTCGCGATCACATGCGTCTCCGCGTCGACGCGGAGACCACAGCCGGTCCAGGCGATGATCGCGGGCCGGACCTCGACCGCATAGAAGGGCGGCGTCTCGATCGATCGCAGCCCCACCGGCTTGAGGTAGGCGCTATCGACCCCACGTGCGCAGTCGGCGTTGTACTTCTGAACCGTCCCGGCGAGCGGCGCGGGATTGATCTTCGTGAGCGCGGCGAGCTCCGCGAGGGTGTCCGCGCGGAGCACCTCGCCGGAGTTGGCGCGCGCCTCGAGGGCGTCGCTCGTCCAGCTCGCGCCGGTGAGCATCGCGTCCGCATCGACGCGCGCGGCCTCATCGAAGATCGCGTAGGCCATACCCCCGTTCCGCTTGAAGAGCCCCGCCATCACCGTGTACGGCGACATCTCACTGCAGAAGCGACGCCCCTCGCGGCTGACGAGGATGACCCAGGGCGGCACCGCCACCTCCAGGTCCTGGGTGAAGCCGGGAGTGAGGAGCAGGAGGCCGCGGTTGTGGCCACCGAGGGTGCCGCCGACCTGCTCGCCGAGGGTGATGCCGTCGCCCATCGACTTCGGCCCCGAGATCGCCCAGACGCCGTCGCCCTGCTCGTGCGCGTCCGGCCAGTACTTTTCGATGAACTCCTTGTTGTGGCCGAATCCGCCGGAGGCGATGACGACCGCGCCGCAGCGCACTTCCTGGCCGCCCGCGGCCACGCCCACGATCTCGCCCTCCTCTTCGATCAGGCGGTCGGCGCGGGTCACGAGCGCAAGGTCTACTTCGCGCCTGATGCGCTCGGAATCGAGCACTTTGACAACGGCGAGCCCTTCGCCCTCGGGCGGGTGGCCGCGGGGAACGGTATCGATGCCAGAGATGTAGACGCGCTCGGCCCTGTATTCGACGCCGAGGCTGCGAAGCCACTCGAACGTCGGCGCGGCGGTGTCGCAGTACCGGCGGGCAACGGCCGGCTCGACGTTCCACTGATTGAGCGTCATGTAGTAGTTGAACATGTCGTCGGCGGTGTCATCGAGGATCCCGGCTTCGCGCTGGATGCTCGTGCCGGCGGCGTAGAAGTGGCCGCCGGAGAGGCGCGAGGAGCCGCCCACCTTGTCGTCCGCTTCGAGGACGATGACGCTCGCGCCCGAGTCGGCGGCGGTTACCGCCGCCGCCAGACCCGCGGCCCCCGAGCCAATGACGACCACGTCGTAGTCGCGCTCCATACAGCACTGCCTCCTGAGGGGCGGGAGGGCCGGGCCCACCGCGCCCGCGAATGGCCAGCATCCTGGGCTGGCTGGGAGGGCTCCGTCAAGCGAGCGTGGTGGTCGGCGAGGATGGCCCCTGGTGCTCGCTCGACCGCTGCCCGATAATTCGCGCCAGCAACCCCACAAGCGCGGCCGTCCCAGGAGGATGATGCGATGAAACTCTCCGTGAACCACGACCGCTGCATCAAGGCGGCCGAATGCTCGAGCTACCACCCGGACCTGTTCAAAGCCCGCGAAGATGGCTTCCCAGTCGTGACGGTGGAAGAGCCGACGGGGGATCAGGTGGTGGATGCCGAGGAAGCCGTGCGCGTCTGCCCAGGCAACGCGATCAGCCTCGCCAAGGACGCCGGCGAAGCCTAGCGCGGCCGGCTTCTTTCTCGCGGAATACGAAAGCGGCGTCCCGAAGGGGACGCCGCTTTGCTTGCCTCTGCCGAATCGGGCGCTAGGCCCGCTGGTCGAACTCGAGGTGCAGGTCCCAGAGGCCGAGCATGATGCCGGGCTGGTGGGTGAGGTCGTTCTTCCCCGGAGCGAGCCGCAGGTTGTCGAGGCGATCGAGCATCACGTTGACCGCTATGTTCTGCTCGAGGCGGGAGAGGCCCGCACCGGGGCAGACGCGCGGCCCCATTGAGAACGTCAGGTGGCGCCCCGGATTCTTGCGCGTGAGGTCGATGCTGTCCGTGGCGGGACAGAGGTCCGGATCGCGGTTGGCGGCGCCGTAGCGCAGATGGAGCATCGAGCCGGCCGGGATCTTCACCCCGCGGATCTCGGTGTCCTCGGCCACCAGCCGGGTCGAGAGGCCCTGGGTGGGCGCATGCAGGCGCAGGGCCTCTTCGACGAAGAAGCGCACCCTCGTCCGGTCCGCGCGGAGCTCCTCGACGAGCGCGGGTTGCTGCGCGAGCAACATCGCCTCCGCCGTCAGCGCGTACTGCGTCGTCTCGTTGCCGCCGATGTGCATCCCATAGACGACGCCGATGATTTCCGCATCGGAGAGGCGCCGCTTCTCCGGCCCGTACTCCACGTTCAGGAGGAACGTGATCATGTCGTCCTTGGGGTTCTGGCGCTTGTCCTCGATCTGTTCGGAGATGTAGTGCTGGAAGGCGACCAACGCCTCGGCGTTGCTCTTCTCGTCGTCGGGGCTGAGTAGATTCTTGTGGCTGAAGCCGTAGACGAAGCGCTTGACCTGATCCTCTTCCCAGCCCCGCGTTGTCGGCATGTCCGCGAGGGGGAAGCCGAGGATCGTGGTGATCACGATCTGGGGCAGGGGCGCAGCGAACTCCTTCACGAGCTCGACCGAACCGCTGTCGATCCACTTGTCCATGAGGTCGTTCGCGGCCTTCGTGATCATCGCCGTGTGCCGCTCGGCTGCGGGCAACGCGACCCAGGGGTCCGTCAGCTCCATGCGGTGGCGCTTGTGCTCTTCGATGTTGGGTCGAAGCGTGTCCCAGGTGTCCTGGGTGGTGCCGAAGCCCTGGTCGCGGAAGATCTCCTGGGCGGCCTCGTCGCCCTCGCTCGCGTTATAGAACTGGAACTTCTCGGGGTCGCGCACAACCATCGCGATGTCGTCGTACTTGCTCAGGATGAACGCGTCCGTGCCTGGGAGGCCGCCCTCGCCGGCGATACGGTGCACGGGTGCCTGGTCGTGCAGGATCTTGTACGAATCGAACCAGAACTCCTGCGCTCCGGGCGAGAAGAGATCGACATCGTCGAGATTCACCGGACACTCGGTGATCTGGTCGGCGCGGTGGCCGCTCGCGTGCGGTGCTTGTGCCATGGCCATGCTCCTCTGCGGCCCGCAGATCCAACTGCGGTGCGAGATTTCGCACATCCTACCAAGCGCGTGGTGATTCGAGCACCGTCGTCATTGCCTGCGCTCTCAGAGTGGCCGTATCGTCCCCCGCAACCAGCTTCGAACGCAGCGAACGAAGGAGTCCCGGCATGGCAACCGTGCTGATCACGCTCAAGATCAAGGAGGGCATGGAGGCCCGCTACGAGGAGATCCAGAAGGACCTCTACGAGAAGACGCACAGCCTCGAGAGCGATGTCCTCCGTTACGAGATGTGGCGCGGTGCGGAGCCCCGCAGCTACTACTGCCTGCTCTCCTTCCCGGACTACAACACGTTCATGATCAAGCACCAGATCAGCCCCCACCACGAGGACGCGACGCCGCCCCTGATGGAGGTGATCGAGGAGGAGGGCATCGAGTGGGTCGACCCGATCCAGGGCGCCTCGCCGCTGCCGCCCACGAACGCGCAGGACCTTCCCGCGGACGCCCCCGAACTCGCGCGCACCTACGGCGAGATGCTCAAGGTCGTGGCGCCGAACTGGTGGATGAGCCTGCGCTAAGAACGCCTAGGGCGAGCCGCTAACGAGTCCGATGATGTTCCCGTCGGGGTCGTTCAGCGTGACGAAGCCGTCGGCGCCCCCCGGGATCTCGACCGGCTCCTCGTTGAAGGCGTAGCCCCGCCCCCCTGAGTTCGTCGTAGGACGCCTTCACGTCGTCGACGCCGAACCAGACGCTCGTGCCGCCGCGGCCGGTGCCCTCCTCGGCGGGCGCAAGAGTGAGGCTGGAGCCGTCGCCCCAGCCGAGCGTTGGCAGCTGACCGCGCTCGACCTTCGCACCGAGCAGGTCCTCGTACCACGCGATCGACTTCTCCACGTCGGCGACGTACTGCATGACCATGGTGATCCCGTTGGCGGCCATCCGGCGCCTCCTGCTGCCCGGTCGGGCGCAGGAACGTTAGGTCGTGCTTACGCGGCGGTCAACGGGAAGCGGCTGGTAAAATGTTTAGGTGCTTGAGCGTCTGCGTCAACGATTCAGCGGGAACCCCCGTGTGGGCGTGGTCCTTGTCGTGGTGACGGTCTTCAGCTCCCTCTGGCGCGCAGTTGAGCTCGCCGGCGATGTCCAGTTTCTGGTTACTTCGTGGGACGACGGCGGCCAACGGATTGTCACGGTGATCGGTGATCGGTGAGTGGGGATGGGTGGTGGGTGTTGTCTTGCTCGGCGGCATCGCTCTCTGGCCGCCCGTGGTGTCTAGGGTTCGGTTTCCGTGGATATTGTCTTCCGGCCGGAACAACGCGACCGGCTCTACTAGCAGCGAAGTCGCCCAGCCTGAGATTGATGTGGCCATGAGCACAGGCGATCCCGATCTGGATCGGTTCAACAGGCAGTGGCGAAACGGGAAAACGAGAACAGAGGCAAAGCAAGCGGCGACAGCCTACGTGGCTGCCCACCCAGACATGTATGCGGACTTCGCCGGGAAACCCATTCCGGAGCTAGTCCAACGCGTGGATACGCATCGAAGCAATGCCCAGGGGGCGGAGCGTGAGCGCACCCGCGTAGAAGTATGGTTACTGGCGATGCATCCGCCGCAGCAGATCGAGGGCAAGGGCAACGTATTGCTTGGCAACCCTGCATCTACCGGCGAGGGAGCGAGCTCACCAACTCCTCCTAGGTCAAAGGATCAGCAGTAGCAACACCCGCAAGGTCTCGCGGAAGATATGGGGTTTGGGGGTGTTGAAGGCTCTTTCAGCCCTCGGCCTGTGGCGACCGCACCGCTCACTCGCGAGCGTCTTGGTTACGCAGCGCGCTCGATCGGTGCCGGCGCCAGCAACATCGGGACCGGCGGCGGGGTGCGCTCGAGCAGGCGCGAGTTCGCGAGGCGGCGAATTGCGAAGAAGCAGACCGCGTAGAAGATGATGCTCAGCGGCAGCCCGATCAGGCGGCTGATGATGACGTATTCGTTCGTGGAGAGGCCTTCGAGCAGGAACATGCGGACGATGCCGCTGAAGATCTGCGTGCCCGCGAGCCCGAGCGTGAGGACGGCGAAGAGCGCGTGCGGCAGCTCGATCAGCGATTTCAGTGCGGGGATGACGTCCCGCGCGACCGCCCCGACGAGGGGCCGTCCCGTAAGCACGCTCCCGACGCAGACGGAGGCGAGGACGAAGTCGCCGGCGATGTTCTGCGCGGCGAACACCTTGGCGCTGTTCGCGGCCAGCCCGACGATCGCCGCTCCCCCGGTCACAACGAAGGCCATGATCGCCATCGCCCGGACGACGCCGTGGTCGCGGTTGCGCACGAACACCAGCAGCGACGCCAGAAACGAAGCGCCGATGGCGAGCGGTGCCGGCCCCAGCCAGTTCGCCAAGAGGAAGACGATCATCGGCAGCATGCTTTCGACCATGTGAAAGTCGACGGTCTCGAAGTCTCCCTTCAAGACCTTCCGCACCTCCGGGAGCCGTAGGTCCGCTGGTGCTCCCGGATAGGTGCTGTTCGCTGCCTGCATAGCGTCCTCCCCTGCAGGGTTACACCGATGAGTTACGTCACGTCCTGCCCCCCTCTTGAGCGCGGATCGGGCCTTTGGCGCGACCGACCCCAAACCGACACTAAGCAGGCGACGCGCACAACTCCCAAACGCTATCTTGGGGCCGTGGATCTGGAACTTGCGGGAAAGGCCGCCATCGTCACGGGCGGGAGCCGGGGCATCGGCAAGGCGATCGCGCGCGCCCTTGCCCAGGAGGGCGTCGATGTCGCGATCGCCGCCCGATCGCAGGCGCCGCTCGAGGAGGCGGCCGCGGAGCTAGCGGCCGAGACCGGCCGCCGGGTCGTTCCGATCGTCGCGGACACCGGCAGGACTTCCGCGGTCGAGGCGCTCGTCGCCGCGGCCGTGCGAGAGCTGGGCGGTCTCGACATCCTCGTGAACAACGCCGCCCGCCCCGGTGGAGGCGGCCCGATCCCTGGGATCGAGGGTGTCACCGACGAGAACTTCGCTGAGGAGATGAACACGAAGGTGCTGGGCTACCTGCGTTGTGCGCGGGCGGTAGCGCCCCTTTTCAAGGAGCGCGGCTGGGGCCGAATTATCAACGTCAGCGGGCTGGCCGCCCGCCAGTCCGGCACTGCCATCGGCAGCATGCGCAACGTCGCGGTCGCGGCGCTCACGAAGAACCTCGCGGACGAACTCGGGCCGCACGGCATCAACGTCACCGTCGTCCATCCCGGGCTCACCTGGACCGAACGGATGCCCGCGATGATGGAGCAGCGAGCGGCCGAACAGGGCATCTCCGTCGAGGAAGCGAAAGAACAGGCGAGCCAGGGCAACGCCGTGCGTCAGATCATCGACGCCCGCGATGTTGCGAACGTCGTGGCGTTTCTCGCCTCGCCGAAGTCGATCGCCATCCAGGGCGACACCATCGCGGCCGGGGGCGGCGTCGGCCGGGCCATCCACTACTAGCAGCGCCTGATTCGGGGGCCCGCGGCAGCTCAGGGGCTTTCGACGCTCCACTTCTCCGCACCGACCTGCTGTGCGAAGCGCTCGACGGCGTCCTCCAGCGAACGCTGTTGTGAGCGCTTCGCACCGCTGCCCTCCTCCCACCAAGGCCCACGTACGGCCAGCCGGCCCTCGTTGCGGTGGAGCTTGGCGTCCACGCGGCCGGTGAGCGCATCGCCCGCGAGAACGGGCATCACGTAGTAGCCGTAGCGGCGTTTGGCGGCCGGGACGAAGGCCTCGAAGCGATACTCGAAGCCGAAGAGGGCGCGGGTACGGTCGCGGTCGCGGAGCACCGGATCGAAGGGGGAGAGCAAGCGCATGCGATCAGGCGGGTTCGCGGCCCTGCGCGCTGCCTGCTGCCAACCCGTGCGGGCATAGCAGCGGCGCGGCGACGATCCCTGCGCGTGCTCTACCAGCACCGGTTCGATCTCCCCGCGGCGTTCGGCGCGCGCACACCAGGCTTGCGCCTCAGCGATCGTGACGGCGTCGTAGAAGTGGGCCAGCTCTTTGGGCGTCGCGAACACGAGCCGGTCCAGGGCCTGACCGCAGGCCCACGCGATCGACTCGGCGCGGCGCGGGCGGGCCCGCCGCTCGGCGTCCGGGATCACGCGTTCGACGAGGTCGTACTGCTTGTGGAAGTTCAGGCGGCCGCTGATTGCGAGCTTCCCTGCGTGCCAGAGGTATTCGAGCGCCGTCTTCTGTGGCTTCCAGTCCCACCACTTCCCCCGGCCTCGTTCGCGCGCGTGCTCGAAGTCCGCGCTCATCAGCGGGCCTTCCTTGCGGATGCGCGCGACCACGTGCCGCAGGACGGCCTTCGGGTCGTCACCGATGCGACGCCCCCAGTGCGAGTCAGGGGGAGGCGCGCCCGCTGGAAACTGGCCGAAGCGGTGGCGCCAGTGGGGGAAGGCGTCGATGGGAATCATGGCGGCGTCGTGGGTCCAGTGCTCGAAGAGCGTGCGATCGCGCTCCAGGAGCTTCGTCGACATCGCCGGCCGGTAGCCGTCGAGCCGCGACATGAGGATGTGGTGATGGGCGCGTTCGACCACGTTGATCGAGTCGATCTGGACGTAGCCCAGGCGCTCGACCTCGGCCTGCACGGCCGCCGGCCCGGCCTTCCGCGCGGGGTCCGCCGTGAGCCCCTGGGCCGCCAGAAAGAGCCCGCGGGCGACCTTCGCGGAAACGATGGGGATCGCGGTGCGGCTGGCAACCATGGCCGCAGCTTACGGCTGACCGCCGGCCGGCAGGAGCGAGTTAGCGGCCCGCGGCCGGGCGTCGATCGTGGGGGACGGACCGGGCGGGGCCGGGAGCTCGCTACTCCTCGATCGTGATTGCGTCCACGGGGCAGACCTCGGCCGCCTGCTGGGCCTCGAGGACGAGGTCGTCGGTGTCCAGCTCGTCTGCCTGGACGACGGGGAAGCCCTCGTCATCTACTTTGAAGAGCGAGGGGTGGTTGTAGTAGCACTCCCCGCTCTTCGTGCACTTCTTCAGGTCGACCTTCGCCTGCATCGCCGCCCCCCTAGCTCACGTCGAACTGGATCCAGAGCTCCTCCGGTGCGCGGAAGCCTCCGGAATCCACGGTGGGGGAGGTGATGCCGGGGTGGTCGGGGAACTTCGGCCGCGGGTTCTTCATCGCCTCGAGGAGGCGCGCGCTCCCGATGATCGCTTCCTGCCGGGCCATCGCGTAGCCCATGCAGAAGTGCTGGCCCATGCCGAAGCCGAGGTGGCCCGCCTTGCCGTCGCCGTAGCGGCCGGAGCGAAGCTCGCGGCCCATGTGCAGATCGTCCCTCAGGATGTCGAAGGTGTTGGGGTTCTTGAAGACGCGTTCGTCGCGATTGCCGGCGGCGAGATACATCATGACCGAGGCCCGCTCCGGAATCACTTCGTCGTGGATCTTGATCTCGTGGGTCGTGCGCCGCCCCTGGGTGTGGACCACGGGGTCGTAGCGCATCATCTCGGTGAAGACGTTCTCCCAAAGGCTGGGGTCGCGCTGGACCTCGTTCTCGAACTGATCCGGGCGTGTGTAGAGCATGTGGTACCACATGTTGGCAATGGCCTTATCGGTGGTGTCGCCGCCGGCTGCGAGGAGCAGCGCGATGAAGCCCTTGATCTCATTGGTCGTCATCCGCTGGCCACGGAGGTCGGCGGTGGCGATGCGCGAGACCAGGTCCTCGCCCGGGTTCTGCCGCCGCTCGTCGATGATTGGCTCGAGGTAGTCCCACATGTCGTTGCGCGCCGTGAGACCGCGGGCGAGGTGCTCGCCGCCGAAGCCGAGCCCGGCGATAAGCGCCTGATACCAATCCACGAACGTGTCTTCGTCGTCCCGGGGCAGCCCGAGCATGTTCGAGATGACGCGAATCGGGAACTGGTTCGAGAACTGGCTCACCAGCTCGACCTCGCCAACCTCGGAGAAGCCCTTGGCGATGTCGTCGGCGGACTTCTGGTAGATCCCGCCAAGCAGCTCGCGCGCGATCTGCTCGATGAAGGGGAGGAAGTTCTGGAGCCGGTTGCCGACGAACTGGTCGGCGACCACATTTCGGAGGAAGCGGTGCTCCTCGCTGTTGCCGTACTCGAGGATGTTCGGCCCGAACACATGACGCTTGCCGAATTCGTAGTCGCCCTTCGGGTCGTAGGAGGCACGGTCGTAGCTCTCGTTGTCCTGGAAGACCGCGACGATGTCGTCGTAGCGGCTCACCACCCAGCGGCTGTGGAAAAGATCCTGGTAGATGGGGTGGTGATCGCGCAGCCGTTGGTAGAGGGGGAAGGGATCCTTCTGGAATTCAGGGCTGTCGAACTCGCGCGGGTCGATCGCGAGGCGTAGTTGGTCTTCGACGCTCGTCATCTGGGCACCTTGCTCCGGGGGGGCGACGCCCAGGCGTCGCCGGGTTGGCCCAACGATAGCCCGCCTGGCGATTGGGCCACAACCTCGTCCCACCCCTGGCGGATGGGGGCGCAAGAGCGGAGACTACGGCTCCATCTCAGTGAGGGAGTCCCTAGCACCATGCCAGTGACCGTGAACGTGACCTATCCCGCCGACGGGGTGGGCCTCATCGCCTTCTCCGATCCGCCGATGAACTTTGGGGGCGGTGAGCTCGGGGCCGGCATCCTCGATGGCATCGAACAGGTGGAGGAGGCCGGAGCGCGCGTCTTCGTCCTCGCCTCCGATACCCCCGGATACTTCATCGCGCACTGGCATCTGGGCGGGATCGTGCGGGGGATGGAGGCGATGGCGGCCGCGGGCAACCAGTCCCCGCCGCCCGGGGGCCCCAGCATCTTCGAGCGGGTGGGCAACAGCCCCCTGATTTCCATTGCGGTGAACAACGGCCAGGCCTGGGGCGGCGGGGCCGAGCTCTCCTGGGGCTGCGACCTGCGCATCGCCGCCGAATCCGCCACCTACGGCCAGCCCGAGGTGGCGATCGGCATCCCGCCGGGCGCGGGCGGCTGTACCCGCCTCGCCCGCCTCATCGGCCCGACGAAATGCCTCGAGATGATCCTTGACGGCCGGCCCATCACCGCTCAGGAGGCGCTCTCACTGGGCGCCATCAACAAGGTCGTTCCCGACGACCAACTCCGTGACGACGCGATCGCCTGGGCGGCCCACATCGCGCAATGGCCCGCGTTCTCGCTCGACGCCTGCAAGCGCAGTTTCGTGGGTGGCCGTGAGCTCCCGATCGTGGACGCGCGCCGTAACGAACAGAGCATCTTCGGCAGCATCGCGCGGCGCTCGGACGCGATCGAGATCATGAACGCCGCCCAGGCGAAGTACGACGCCGGCATGGACTCCTACGACGCGCTCGGCATCCCCAGGAGCTGACCGTGTCCAGCGCGCCAGGTGACAGCAGCGAACAGCGATCGGCCGAGCAGGTCATTTTGGACCTTGTGGGCGATGTCGAAGGCGTGACGCTCGAGAGGTACCCGCTCCTGCTCGAAGACGGTTCGCGCATGGAACTGGACGGCTTCTCGTCCGATCCACTAGTGCTGTGCGAAGCGTGGGCCCACATCGGCGCGCCGATGTCTGCTCAGAAGCACAAGGTCATGACGGACGCACTCAAGCTGGTAGTGGCCCGCTCGTCCCTTGGCCCTTCGACGAGGTGCAAGGCGATTTTGGCCTTTTGTGATGAGGATGCTGCGGGCCATTTCAACGGCAGCACGACCTGGATGGCCCAGGCGCTCCGGCAACTCGATATCGACGTTTCGGTGGTGGAGGTACCGCCGGAGGTTCGAGAAAGCATCATCGCTGCGCAGAAGCGCCAGTACCGCTAGGCTCCGGCGGGTCGCCGGCGCTCAGGTGGATGGACGCTGTCCTGCCATGGCGCGGACGAGACATGCCCCGACTCGAAAGGCTGCGAATGGGCCTGGGCCACAAGGCCCACCTTCGCGGATAAGCGCCGTCGCGACGACTCCAGTAGGCTCGTCCCGATGAGGGGTCGTGCTCTGGGGGCGGCGGTGGCCCTCCTGGTGGGGGTCGCCTGCGGCGACGGAGCCGATAGCGGCCAGACCGCCCCACCCTTGGTTCCGCCCCCCGGCACCACTCCGACCGCCACTGTGGAAGTCGCGGCGGCGTCGGCCCCGCTCGAGACCATCGCCGATGTCCTCGAATGCATCGATCCCGGCGCGGCCGGTGGCTTGGCCGACGGTCGTGAGGACCGCCCGCTCATTCGTCACGATCTGGACCTAGGGCACTTCCCTGAAGCCCGCTGCAACGACGGCACGGCAGCCGTTTTCTACTTCAGGCCGTATGAGGGCGAGGGGAATCGCGACCGCTGGGTCGTGCAGCTCCAGGGCGGTGGCGCCTGTTCGAATGCCACAACCTGTGCGCAGCGCTGGTGCAGCATCGACACGAACTTCGGCGCCAAGCAGATGAGCTCGCGGTTCGCTCCCTCCACTGACATTGATGGAAAGGGGATCCTGCGACGTCGCCCAGAGAACCCGTGGGGGGGCTACAACCAGGTGTTCGTGCGCTACTGCACGTCGGATGTGTGGTCCGGGACCAATGCGAACGTCGAATTGACCGTGCCCCATCCGGGAACTGGCGAGGACGTCTCCTACGCCGCGAGCTTCCTGGGCGCACGCGTCTTCGACGCCGTCGTCTCGACCCTCCGCGCCGATCGTGTTGCGCCGCTGGTTTACGACCGCCGCCGGTCCCTGCCGATGCCGGACCTGGACGATGCCGAGTTCGTCGTCCTCGCCGGCGCGTCCGCCGGCGGCGACGGCGTGGTGGGCAACCTCGACGCCTTTGCCGAGACGCTGCGTGCGATGAACACCGGCTGTCAGGCCGGCGATTGCACGCTCGAGGTGCGAGGGCTGATCGACTCAGCCTACGGCCCGGCCCTGGAGAACCTCGGGTTCGAGGAAACTGAGGTCTGCGAGGCCGGCCTCTGCACCGCAGACGCCTTCCTACAGCACCAGCACAGGCAGGGGCCCGCAGCTCTGCAGGGGCAACGCAAAGACACGAGCTGTCTGGACTGGCACGCGCGCAACGCGCCCGGTACGCCGTGGCAGTGCACGAAGAGCCACATTGTCGCCAACCACCTGGCGACGCCGTTCTTCCTCAGGATGGGTCTCTCGGACTCGCTGCTCTAGCGCACTGCGGTGGAAACGCGGTACACCGATGGCGCCGGCGAGCGGCTGGATGTCCAGAGTTTCGCGCTGATCGTTCGTGATCAGCTGATCGCGCTCCCCGAAGCGCAAACGACGGCGCATGAGGGCGAGGCGATTGCGGTGGCGCCGGGGGTATTCGGCCCGAGCTGTTCTCGCCACGAGACCCTCCGTAGCAACGAAGCGACCTACGAGGCCACCGTTGAGCTGGACGGCGTTGCCTACCACATGTTCGACGTGATTCTGAACTGGCTGGCGGGCGACGGCCCCGCCGCGGTCGTGACCGCTGACCCGGGTTCGGACCATTGCCCCTGAGGCTTGACTGCGCTGGCTGAGCGGGGGGGGGGGCAGCCGGCCTCCCCCCGCGGCCAACCGACTTCATGCGCCGCCGTTGCTGGCGGATGCCTCAGGCCCTTCGGCAGCTCGACCAGTCTACTTCTGACCCTCGGCCACCTCCTGAAGCGTGGGCTTGCGATGCTCTCATCGGTGCGTCCCGACGAGATCGGGTCGAGCAGCGTCGCGGCGCAGAAGCGCCAGGACCGCTAGGTCGCCGCGACTCTCCCAATGCCCCTCCAACTTCACTCGCGGCCACGAGGGTCCGCCGGCCTTCGCGAGCCGCAAGTCCGACCGTGGGTTATATGCCCAGCGGGGAGAGACGGAAGCTCAGTTGCAACGGCACTAGGTCCGTTGCTCGGACTCAGTGACGGAGAGGGCGTCTCAGAGCCCCAGCGAGTCCGCGGCAGCCACAGTTTGCTGGGCAGCTGTGACCGTGGGCCGGTCCACGGCATGTCCGCTCATGACGACCATTCGCTGACCCTGGGCTTGGGCTGCCTCAGCGGCTGCGCAAGCCCTCCGGGCGGCTTCAATCTCCACCGTGGTTGGCGAGAAGACGTCGTTGATGATCGAAGCCTGCCCCGGCGTCATCGCCTGCTTCCCGTTACAACCGAGCACCTTTCCGCGCAGAGCAGCCACCCGGAGCCCTTCGGGATCGGCGTCATAGTCCTCAGGGTGTACCCAAGGGCCATCGATCGGCCGCAGCCCAGACGCCCGCGACGCCATCACCAACCGCGCCACGTTGTGGTGCCAGAGATCTCCGACAACGGCGCCGATCTCCGGCTGCGCAAGGGCGTAGTCGCTGTGGCTACCTCCGACGGTTTCAACGCCCATATGCGCCGACTGGGCGTAGTCGTACGTGCCCAGGTGCAGGGCCTCCAGGCGCGGGCTTGCGGCTGCGATCTCCTTGATGTTCGCCATTCCCGCAGTGCTCTCGATCATCGCGTCGAACCCAACCGGCTCCGCGCGGCTCACGTCGCGCTCGACTTGGCTCACCAAAACGTCGAACGCGTAGACGTCGGCGGCGACCCCCACCTTCGGCAGGAAGAGGAGATCGATGCGGTCCGCGGTCGGGGCCTCGAGGAGGCTGATCACGTCCCGGAACGTATATGGGCTGTCGAGTGCGTTCACCCTGACCGTGATGGTTTTGTGGCCCCAGTCCAAGTCACCAAGCGCCTCGGTCACATTCCGTCTCGCCTGAGCCTTCGCGGTGACAGGGACTGCGTCCTCCAACTCGAAGAGGACCACGTCAGCACTGGATGATGATGCTGCTTCGATCGTTTGGGGCTGGTCGCCGATCGCATACAAGACGGATCGGGAGAGGCGAAACTTCGCTGGGTCCGCGACGGTGAAGCTCATATCAACTCC
>CAUYXJ010000017.1:0-37559 GCA_963577065.1 Dehalococcoidia bacterium
GTGCGGCCCGTCAGGCGTCCCGCTGCGCAGACAGCGGACGCGCTGGTCCCGGAGGCGAGGGTGATGCCGGTGCCGCGCTCCCAGACGCGGTGACGCACGTGTCCGCGGTCGATCACTTCCACGATCTGGAAGTTCGTGCGGTTGGGGAAGAGCGCGTGGTGCTCGACCAACGGGCCGATGCGCTCGAGCGGGAAAGCGTCGATGTCTCCCTCGATCCAATGGATGGCGTGCGGGTTACCGACGCTCACCAGCGTGAGGCGGAGGGCCATGCCATCCACGTCGACGCGCAGGTCGGTCACCGGGCCGGGGCCATCGACCGCCGCCGGAAGGGAGGCTGGATCGAAGCTCGGCGGCCCCATGTCGACCCGCGCCGCCGTCACCGTTCCGTCCTCACGGAAGAGCTGGAGCGTGAGCACGCCCGCCAGCGTTTCGATGGCAACGTCGTCCGCATCCGCCGCGACCATGCCTTCTTCGACCGCGTACTTCGCGAGACAGCGGATGCCGTTTCCGCACATCTCTGCCTCGGAGCCGTCGGCGTTGAACATGCGCATGCGCAGATCGGCGATGTCTGACGGGAGCGCGAGGATCAGCCCGTCGCTGCCGATGCCGAAGTGACGGTCGCTGACGCGCCGCGCCACCTCCGACCAGTCGCGCTCCGAGTCGGGACGGACGTAAACGTAGTCGTTGCCGAGGCCGTGCATCTTCGTGACGCGCATGCCCGGGAGTGTACCAAGCACGCTAGCTCTGATGGCGAATATGACATCATGATGCCATGACTCGCACCACGATCTCGATCGATGACGGGAAGCTGAAAGCGTTGCGATTGATGGCGGCTGAGCGTGGCGTCTCGATCGCCAAGCTCGTGCGCGAAGCCATCGACGAGAAGCTCACAACACGGCGGGTGAAGCCGCGGAGCCTTGGAATCGGGTCCTCGGGGGCTTGCGATACCTCTCGCCGAGTCGGCGAAGAGCGACCGGTCGGTCCTGGCGTTGATCCCGGACACCGGCCTGCTCTACGCGTCGCTCGACCGGAGCGACGCGTTTCACGAAGTGGCTCGAGCGTTGTGGAGTCCGCAGACGAGCGTCTCCTGATCCCAGCGCCGGTACTCGTTGAGGTCGACTACTGGACCAGCCGACGCCTTCATCCGGGCGTACTCATAGGCCTCTTAGACGATATCGAAGCGGGTGCCTTCGAGATCGAGGATTTGCAGGAATCCGACTACCGGCGAGTAGCCGAGATCTGCGACCGGTACGCGGATGCCGATATCGGCTTCGACGACGACGCCGTCCTCAGTGTTGTTGAGCGGCTCGACGAACCGAAGGTTGCGACGCTCGACCATCGGCACTTCGGCCTCCTCTGCCCCTGCCACGTGAGTGCGCTTGAGGTCCTTCCGCACCCCTAACCGCCGGGCTGTCCGTTGGCCGTGAGCGTCGGGGATCGGACGAACTCTGCCAGCGACTCCTCGGCCGTATCGAGTTCGGCGGACCAGGTGATGCGCGGATCTTGCCGTCGGAACCACTGTCGCTGGCGACGCGAAAGTCGCTTCGTCGCGCGTTTCGTCAGCTCGATCGCCTTCTCCCGGGAGATCTCGCCTTGGATTTCGCGAACGGCTTCGGAGTAGCCGATCGACGAGAGCGCGGAGGCGTCGGCGGCGACGCCGCCCTCGAGGAGCGAGCGCGTCTCCGCCACGAGTCCGGTATCGAACATCGCCTCGACGCGGCGGTTGATGCGCCAGATGAGGTCGGCGGGTTCGCGGTCCACGCCCAGGACGCGGAACTCGAAGTCGGGCACGCCCTTGGTCTGCCAGGCGCTGATCGGTCTGCCCGTGACCCGCTCGACCTCGATCGCGCGGACGACGCGGCGGACGTTCTTCGCGTCGATGCGGTCGGCTGCCTCGGGATCGACGGCGCGCAGCTGGGCGTGGAGGGCATCGACGCCCTCGCGCGTGGCCACCTCCTGCAGCTCCGCACGCAGGGCAGGCTGCGGTGAGACTTCGGGGATCTGCCACGCCTCCAGCAGCGCCCATACGTACTGGCCCGTGCCGCCAACGAGCCAGGCGACGCCGTTCCGGGACCAGACCTCTTCCAGGGCCGCACTGGCCTGGCCCCGGTAGAGGCCGAGGCTGTATCTCTCGGCTGGGTCTGCGATGTCGTAGAGGTGATGGGGGACGAGCGCGCGATCGTCGAGCGAGGGTTTGGCCGTACCGATGTCCATGCCGCGGTAGATCTGGCGACTGTCGCTGTTCACGATCTCACCGCCGAAGCGCTGAGCGAGGGTGATGGCGAGGGCTGACTTGCCTGCGGCCGTCGGTCCTACGACCGCGACGAGGCGGCGCACGGCTCAGCCGGCAGCGGCGACGATCGCCGCGAACTGATCGGCCTTGAGCGAGGCGCCACCGACGAGTGCGCCATCGATGTCGGGCTGTGCCAGGAGCTCCGTTGCGTTCCCAGGATTGACGCTGCCGCCGTACTGGATGCGGATTGCGTCAGCGGTATCGCCCGCGAGTTCGCGCAGTAGCGCGCGGATGAGGGCGCAGGCCTCCTGCGCCATTTCGGGGGTCGCGGTCTCGCCGGTGCCGATCGCCCACACTGGCTCGTACGCCACGGTGACGCGAGCGCTCAGGTCCAGATCGGCGAGGCCGCGGCGGATCTGGCGGTCGAGGACGCTGCCCATCTCGCCGGCCTCGCGCTCGGCGAGCGTTTCGCCCACGGCAACGATCGGATCGAGCCGCGAGGCCAGGACCGCAGCGGTTTTTCGGTTCACCCACTCATCGGTATCGCCGAAGAGGGCACGGCGCTCGCTGTGGCCCACGATCACGTAGCGGCAGTAGGGCTCGAGCATGCCGAGGCTGACCTCGCCGGTAAACGCGCCCGCGGGCTCCCACGAGACGTTCTGGGCGCCGATGGCGACCGCGCTGCCCCGGACCGCTTCGCGGACCGCGGCGAGATGCGGGAACGGGGGGCATACGGCGATGTCGCAGGCGGCCCCGTCCGTCGCCTCCGCGACGGCGCTCGCCAGGGCTCCCGCCTCGGCCTCCGTCGTGTTCATCTTCCAGTTGCCGGCGATAAAGGGGCGTCTCATGGGGGCCTCCTAGGCGCCGTACTTCTGCAGGCGGCCCGCGTGGGCCAGCGCCAGCGGCATCGCCTCGACGGCGGGAAAGATGCCAAGGCTTCCTCGCAGGCACTCGTGCTCCGTGAGGTGCTGCGAGCTGCCCCCGCGGGAGAAACGCGAGCTGAGGAGAAACGGCACCGGGTGCCAGGAATGCGCGCCCATGAGTGCTGGCGTCGAATGGTCACCGGCCACCATCAGGACATCCGCGCCGAGGTCGATGAGGCCGGGCAGGTGGCTGTCGAATTCCTCCAGCGCGCGGACCTTGGCGGCGAAGCTGCCGTCTTCGCCCGCGGCATCGGTCTTCTTGTAATGAACGAAGAAGTAGTCGAACTCATCCCAGTGCTCGCGCGCCACCGCGATCTGCTGCTCCATTCCCTCGGGGCAGGCCAGTGGCCGCATGCCCGCGAGCTTGGCGAGGCCGCGGTACATCGGGTAGACGGCGAGAGCGGCGGCGCGGATCCCCCACACGTCTTCGAGCTGGGGGAGCGCGGGGTAGGTGGCGAAGCCCCGAAGCGTGATGCCGTTGCCCTCCTCTTCATCGGCGAGCAGGACCAGCGCCTTCGCCACGAAATCGTTCACGAGGGCCGCCGTGCGCTCGGAGGCGGGGTCGGCGCCGCGGGCAGGTAGCGGTGCCGCGCCCTCGCGCTGGGGATCGGTTGTCGTGACGGTCTCACCGAGGTCGGGTGCGCGCAGGACCAACACGAACCGGTGCTCACGCACGGGTTCAACGAAAACCTCCGCGCCGTCGAGTGTGATTGAGCGGAGGCGCTCGACGAGCGCGGTCGATCGCTCGGTTGCGATCCGTCCCGCCCGCCGATCGCTGATCGTGCCATCGGCGGCGAGCGTGCAGAAGTTGCCACGCGCGGCCACATCGTCGGGGCCGAGCGGGAATTCGATGCCGACGGCTTCGAGCGCGCCCCGTCCGATGTCGAAGCGGTAGGGGTCGTAACCGAAGAGCGCGAGATGCCCGGGACCGCTCCCGGGCGTGATGCCGATCCCCACCGGCACCGTGAGCCCGACGTCCGCTTTCTCCGTCAGGCGGTCGAGGTTGGGCGTATTCGACTGCTCGAGTTCGCTCCGTTCGGTCTCGGGCCGGGCGAGCCCCCCGAGGCCGTCGAGGACGCAGAGGATGACCTTCGAGTCAGATGGTTGCTTCAGCGCTGCGGCGAGCTCGAAATCCACCCGCCGATCTTACGGCCGGGGGTGGGGGTGGGTCGAAGGGCTAGGCATCGAGCAACGCCGCGACCCCCGGGAGCTCGCGCCCCTCGAGCAGCTCGAGCGATGCACCGCCGCCCGTGGAGACGTGCGAGAAGCGGCCGGCCAAGCCCGCGCGCGCGACCACGGCGGCGGTCTCGCCGCCGCCGACGACGGTGGTCGCGTCGAGGCCGGCGAGGCAGCGCGCGAGGCCGAACGAGCCGGCGGCGAACGGCTCGAGTTCGAACACGCCCATCGGCCCGTTCCAGACCACGGCCGCCGCTCCCGCGAGGGCGGCCGCAAAGCTGGCCAGGGTGGCGGGGCCGATGTCGAGGATCATCTGGTCGGGGGGGATGGCGGTGACCGGGAGGATCGTCGCGGGGCTGTCCACGGCCAGCGCCGGGGCGACGATCACGTCCGCGGGGAGGTGGACGGCCACCCGCAGTCCTTGGGCGCGGGCGAGGATCGCGCGCGCGGTGTCGAGCAGATCGTCTTCGACGAGCGAGGTACCGACTTCCAGACCACTCGCCTTCAGGAACGTGTTCGCCATCCCTCCGCCAACGAGCAGGCCGTCGAGCTTGGGCAGGAGGTGGTCGATGGCAGCAATTTTCGTGCTTACTTTAGCCCCGCCGACAATCGCGACGAAGGGCCGCGGCGGGTTTGCGACGAGGGCGCTCAGATAGCGCACCTCGTTCTCCATCAGGAGGCCCGCGACGGCGGGCAGGAAGGCCGCCACTCCGGCGGTAGACGCGTGCGCGCGGTGGGCTGCCCCGAACGCGTCATTCACGAAGATGTCGGCGAGCGCCCCCAGCGCTGCGGCAAAGGTGGCGTCGTTCGCCTCCTCCTCTGCGTGGAAGCGCACGTTCTCCAGGACTGCGACCTCGCCCCGGGCGAGCATCGCGCCAACTTCCTCTGCCGCTGCCCCGATGCAGTCGGCGGCGAAGCGCACTTCTCCCCCGAGCAGCTCGCCCAGGCGGATTGCCACGGGCGCGAGGCTGAGGGCCGGATCGGGCCGCCCTTCGGGGCGGCCCAGGTGCGAGCAGACAAGGACGGTGGCGCCCGCCTCTTGGAGGTACTGGAGCGTCGGCAGCGACTGGCGGATGCGCGTGTCGTCGGCGACCGCGCCGTCGTCCATCGGGACGTTGAGGTCGGCCCGGACGAGCACGCGCTTGCCTGCGACATCGATGTCTCGCACCGTCTGCTTGCCGATCGCGTCCGCCGGCAGCTCAAACTCCCACCCGCCGCACCACCTCGATCCCCTCCAGGCCGAGGTGGGTGGCGATGGTGGCTGCGGGAATCGCGCCCTCGCGCAGCACGCGGGGCGGCGTGCGGCTGCAGTCGACCACGGTCGAGTCGACGCCCTCGGGGGTGGGGCCATCGTCGATGGCGGCGGCGCAGAAGCGACCCAGCGAGGCGACGGCTTGGGCGCAGGTTGTCGGACTACGCTCGCCGTGGCGGTTGGCGCTGGAAGCGGCGAGCGGCGCGCCCAACCCTGCGATCACGGCCTGGATCGTGGGCGTCGGCGGCAGGCGCAAGCCGGCGGTGACGCCGCCCGCGAGCGCAGGGCTCGTCCAGCCCTGCGCGGCCGTCGTGATGATGGTCCAGGGCCCAGGGCCGAGCGCGTCGATGAGCGTACCCGCAGCCTGCGTGAGTTCGGCGTAGGCGTTCAGGACCTCGAGATTCGTGGAGCAGAGCAGCTGGAGCGGCTCGCGGCGGCGCTTGCCCTTCGCTGCGTAGAGTGCGTCGACGGCGTCGTCACGGCGGATGTCGGCGACGATGCCGTAGACGGTGTCGGTCGCCAGCAGGGCCAGACCCCCGTTCCGGAGTTGCTCGACGGTGCGTTCAATCGCCTTCGGCGAGGGCGGCTCTGCGGTCGTCACGGGCATGAATTCGTTGACCAAACTATACAATTTTGCTAGCGTCCCGAGAGGAGCGCTGGAGAGAGTTGGCCGACACCCTCGCCGAAGCGGAAAGCCGCGCCGCCACTCGCTCCGCCCACGCCGCCATCGTCGTCGTCGACTTCGGTTCGCAGTACAGCATGCTCATCGCACGGCGTATCCGCGAGCTCAATACCTACTGCGAAGTCGTGCCCTTCGACGCAGACGCAGCCGTCCTCGAACGGCTGGACGTTCGCGGAATCGTCCTCTCGGGGGGGCCGAACAGCGTCTACGACGAGGATGCGCCCCGTGCCCCCGCCTGGGTCTTCGGCTCGGGGTTGCCGGTGCTCGGGATTTGCTACGGAATGCAGCTCATGGCCCAGGAGCTCGGCGGCCGCGTGGGGCCCGGCCAGGAGCGCGAGTTCGGCCCCGCCGCGATCTCGGCCTCCGGCGATGCGCCCCTCTTCCGGGGGCTTCCGCAGGAACTCGATGTCTGGATGAGCCACGGTGACCGGATCGAGGCGCTCCCCCCCGGATTCGCCTCGCTCGCGACCTCGGAGAATTCACCCGTGGCGGTGATGGCCGACCCGGCACGGGGCTACTACGGCCTCCAGTTCCACCCAGAAGTTGTGCATACGCCGCGCGGCGCGGAGCTGATCGCGAACTACGTGCGTGGGGTCTGCGAGACAGAGGCCGACTGGACGCCCGGTAACTTCGTCGAGGAGAGCGTGGCCGCGATTCGTGCGCAGGTCGGCGATGGAAGCGTGGTCTGCGGGCTCTCCGGTGGGGTCGATAGCGCCGTGGCCGCCACCCTCGTGCAGCGCGCCATCGGCGATCGCTTGACCTGCATCTTCGTCGACAACGGTCTCCTCCGCGCCGGCGAGGCGGAGGAGGTGGTGGGCACCTTCAAGCGGAACCTGCGGATGAACCTCCGGCACATCAGCGCCGGCGACCGCTTCCTGGCCGCCCTCGCCGAGGTCACCGACCCGGAGACGAAGCGCATTCGCATCGGCAACCTCTTCGTCGAGATCTTCGAGGCCGAGGCAAGAGCGATCGAAGGCGCGCGCTTTCTCTGCCAGGGCACCCTTTATCCGGACGTAATCGAGAGCGCCTCGCACGGGTCGGGATCGGCGCGGATCAAGACCCACCACAACGTCGGCGGCCTGCCCGAGCACATGGACCTCGACCTGGTCGAGCCGCTGCGCTTTCTCTTCAAGGATGAGGTGCGCCGCATCGGCGCGAAATTGGGGCTCTCCGACGAGATCCTCTGGCGACAGCCCTTCCCCGGGCCCGGGCTCGCCGTCCGCGTGATGGGCGAGGTCACCGCCGAGAAAGTCGCGATCCTCCAGGCGGCCGACGCAATTCTCATCGAGGAGGTGCGCGCCGCCGGGCTCTACCGCGACCTCTGGCAGAGTTTCGCGGTCCTCACCGACACCCGCACCGTGGGCGTCATGGGCGATTTCCGCACCTACGGCCACGCTGTCGCCCTCCGCGCCGTCGTCGCCGAGGACGCGATGACGGCCGACTGGGCGCGGCTGCCCTACGACCTGCTCGCGCGCGTCTCGAACCGCATCGTGAACGAAGTCGAGGGCGTGAACCGCGTGGTTTACGACATCACGAGCAAGCCGCCGGGCACGATCGAGTGGGAGTGATGCGCCCGAGGGAGGCGCCCTAGTGGGCGCGCGCGTCCTCCTAGTGGGCATGGGTGCACGCGAGCACGCGGTCGCCTGGAAGCTCAGCCAGAGCCCGGATGTCGACGCAATCTACGTCGCGCCGGGGAACGGCGGGACCGCTCAGGTGGCCACGAACGTCCCCATCGGACCGCGGGAAATCGACGAGATCGTGGCCGCCACGCGCGAGCTCGACATCGACTTCTATCTGGCCACCACGGACGACCCCCAACCCCTCGGGCTCGTCGACCGCCTGCGCGAACGGGGACTGCCCTGCTACGGCCCCACAGCGGCAGCAGCGCAGATCGAGGCGAGCAAGGCCTGGTCGAAGCAGTTCATGGTCGACCAGGGCATCAAGACCGCGGCGCACCGCACGTTCAGCGACCACGCCGAGGCCAGCGCCTATCTCCACGAGGGTGAGGACCGCCCGATCGTCGTCAAAGCCAGCGGGCTGGCAGCGGGGAAAGGCGCCCTCGTCTGCGACGACCGGGCGGCGGCGCTCACGGCCCTCGAAGCGATCATGGTGCGGCGCGAATTCGGTACCGCGGGCGACCAGGTGGTGATCGAGGAGCGGCTGGCCGGTTGGGAAACGAGCGCGCACGCGATCTGCGACGGAACGACCGCTCTCCTTACCCCGTCCGCCACGGACTACAAGCGCGCGCTCGACGGCGGGCGCGGGCTGAACACCGGCGGCATGGGCGCCTACAGTCCCAGTGTTGACGTGACGCCCGCGCTGACCGCCGCGATTGAGCGCGATGTCGTGGGACCGACCATCGCGGGCATGGCCGCGCTCGGGACGCCCTTCGTCGGCACGCTCTACCCGGGCCTGATGATCACCGCGGAGGGGAACCAGGTGCTCGAATTCAACGCCCGCTTCGGCGACCCCGAGGCGCAGGTCCTCATGGCTCGCCTTGAAAGCGACCTCTTCGCGATCTGCCGGGCGGCGGCCGCAGGGGAGCTTGCGAACGTCGACATCAACTGGTCTGACGAGCCGGCGGTCGGGGTGGTAGTGGCGAGTGGGGGGTATCCGGAGTCCTATACGACCGGTCACCTCATCGAGGGGCTCGACGATGTCGACGACGATGTCGAGGTCTTTCACAGCGGGACAAAGGCGATGGGCGAGGGGATCGTCACGAACGGCGGCCGCGTGCTCACGGTCGTCGCGCGCGAACCAACGCTCGCGGCGGCGCGCGCGAAGGCGTACGCGAACGCGCGCCGGATCCGGTTCGAGGGCGCCTCTATGCGCAGCGACATCGGGAAGGTTGGAGGGACGGCGTGAGCACACCACTGGTTGCGATCCTGATGGGATCGAAGAACGATGCCGCACTGATGGAGCCGACGGAACAGGCCCTCGCAGGGCTTGGCATTGCCTCGGAAACGCACGTGATGTCGGCCCATCGCACACCCGATAAGGTTCGCGATTTCGCGCGCGCAGCCCTCGACTCCGGCTTCGAAGTCATCATCTGCGCGGCTGGTGGCGCTGCCCACCTGCCGGGCGCAGTGGCGGCTCAGACGACCCTCCCGGTCATCGGCGTGCCGCTCGCGACCAGCGACGTGGCCGGCGGCCAGGACGCCATCTACGGGGTCCTGCAGATGCCCCCTGGGGTGCCTGTGGCGGGGGTCGCAGTCGGGGCCTGGGGCGCGCGCAACGCTGCCTTCCTCGCCGCCGCGATCCTCTCCCTCGGCCACGACGACATCCGCGCCGCGTACGCCGCCTTCCGCGAAAAGCAGTCGCGCTAGGCGGGACTCCAGGGAGCTCCTTCATGGGCTCCTGGGAGCCGCCAGCCTAATCCGGTCAAGACATACGCTGGACCGCCGCGCGGAACGGTTACGAGCTATCCCCGGCGCGCGGGCTCCTAGATGTCATGGCTCACAGCCGGCTGAACCTGCCCGAGGCTCCCGCATAAGCCGAGACTGGTAATAGGAGCCGACGGACGCGCCGCCGCGCCGTCTCCATCTGCCATAATTGAAGACGGCGCATGCGGGGGTAAACTCCGCTCCACGAAGGAACTAAAAATGACTCAACGCGCGTCGCGAAACGAGGGAGGCCGCAACTCGGACCAGCCGGCGACTCGGCGCGAGCTTGAGGATGCCCGGCGGGTCGCGATCGAGAAGATGGCCGATGCGTTCAAGGAGCTCTACGGGCCAGCGCTCAAAGAGCTCGAGCGAGCCTGAGAACTGCCTAAGCGCCTCCTCCACGTCTCCCCTTTCGAAGTCGAGATATTTTGCCACCAACTGGCGCTGAACTTCTTCCCTGAGTACGGGAGCGACATCCCCTCCTACCGAGCAAATCTCGTCCGCCCGGACCTTCTCGAATCCGCGCTAGGGCTAACGCGACAGCCGTACTACAAGGGGACGATCGAGAAGGCCGGGGCCCTGCTTAGGTCGATGGTCAAGAATCACCCTTTCCTCGATGGAAACAAGCGATTGGGCTTGGCTACGACGTTCATGTTCATGTTCATGTTCATGAACGGTCGCGTCTGGACGGCGAGCAACGAAGAGCTTGTGGAGTTCGTGTTGAGACTGGCCAGCAGCGACCCGTCAATGAAGTGGCGGACAGTCGCGAGATGGCTTCGCGATCACTCGGTCAGACTTGATCTAGCAGACGTAGATCGCAGGAAGCTCTCCCAGCTGAGGACGTAGTCCGAGCCGAAGCCAACCTCCGGAGCGCCAATCAGGCTTACAGAGATGCGGTCGGTCGTCGACTCCGACAGGTCGAACGGGCGCTCGACGCCGTGGCAGAGCTGCCGAGCTCCCCCATCGCCGCCGATCGCTGACCTCCGTCCAGACAGGCCAGGGGAGTGGCGTGCCGACTGCAATTCGCGGCCGAGGCGCCCTTCGCCCGCACCTGGCCTGAGCCCCCTCGCTACGCACCGCCGGCCGCCGCGCGGATGGCGGCGCCGTGCTCGTCGAGGCCGGGCGCCCGCTGCCGCGGGGTGGGGTCGGCCAGCGCGATCAGCGGGCCGGGGTGGTCCATCGAACGGCCGCTGACCGTGGCGAGGCGTTCGAGCGCCCAGCTCGGGTCTGTGCGGCTCTGGGCGAGGGTGTCGTCGAGAGGCGTCGTCTCGGGACCGGCCTCGCCTGCGCGGATCGACTCGACGAGGGTGTAGGCGAGCGCACCCACCTGCCCGATATCGAGCAGCGTGGCGCCCCCGCCGCCTCCGAGACGACGGCCCAGAAGCTCGCGCGAGATGGCCAGGAACGCGGTCAGCGCGCCGATCGGATCGCCGTAGGGGTAGCCGGAATTTGCGGCCGTCTCACCGCCGAGGGCCGAGGCGTAGCCGGAGGCTGCCTCGAAGGACCAGCCCATCCCCCGCAGGTCGGCAAGCGGCCCCGCAGTTTCGTAGCCCGGCAGCGAAGTGGCGATGATCTCGGGGCTGAAGGCGGCGACGCTCGCGAAGTCCAGGCCGCCTCGACGACGGGCGTCTCCGGAGAGGTTGTCGATGACGATGTCGGCTGAGCCCAGGAGCGAGCCCAAGAGGCGTCGGTCCGCCGCGTCGCGGAGGTCGATCGCCGCCGAGGTCTTGCCGAGATTGAGCGGCTCGAACATCCAGGACACGGCCTCGTCGTCACGGAGCCGGCCGCTGCTCCGCCAGAAGTCGCCGGCCTCTGGCTCGCACTTCAGGACGAACGCGCCGTAATCGGCGAGCAGGCGCGAGGCGAGGGGCCCGGCCCAATGCTGCGTAACCTCGACGACGATCAGGCCGCTCAGCGGGCCGGGGATGGGGGCCGGGAGCGCTTCGCGCAGCGCAGAGCGGAGCGCCGTGCGGCCGGGCGGGGGCGAGGTCGGCGGCCCCGCGCTTCGCTCGACGCGGTACGGGATCCCTGGCCGGAGCCCGCCATCCGGTCCCGCGACCAAGGCTCCCCGCCGCCTGAGGTAGGCAGAGGCGGGGAGGTCGCCCAGGGGGAGGACGGGGGCGTAGGGCAGGCCCGCTTCCTGAGCGAGCCGGACGACTTCGTCGACCGAGTGCGCGCGGAACCAAGGTTCGGCGGCGCTCCATACCGCCGCGCCCGCCTCGCGGCGCGAGCCCTGGCTGGGGTACGCATCGACGAGGTCGGCGCGGCCGATCAGCGCGCAGAACTTCGGCCATTCGGTCGGTACCGCTTGGTAGGCGCCAACGTCGCCGTCGGCGCAAGGAACGATGCCGAGGGGGTAGGACGCAGACCCGGTAGGAGGCACCGACGCGCGCGTCACGCCCACGGAAGCGGCCGAGACGAGAGGCATGATGATGTGCAGAGCGACGTGCTCGGCGTCGACCCGAGCAGCTCTGGGGCGCTGCCCCGCGACCACGCTGAGCGCCTGCAGGAAAGCGGCGGATGCCGCTACTTCTGCGAGCACCGTCGCGAGGTGGCCGCTAGGCGGCAGGAGGCCCTCACCCTCGCGGTCCGGGGAGGGGTTGCGCGCGCCTACCGTGCGGCGGGCGCGCGCGAACGCGGCCTCGTCGGCGGTGAGCGCGACGCAAGCGTCGGCGCCGGCCGCCTGTGGCTGACCGCGGTCGCACACACAGATCGTCGTTGAGGTAGCGGCAGTGGGCGGGGCAGTGGCGATGCCGAGCGCTTCCAGCAGCGCTTCGAGCGGGCCTGCGACGCGCGATTGCGTCTGCACCAGGACCGTCAGGGGGATGGGGTCGAGCGACATCGGCCGCCGTACGGTAGCCGACCCGGCGACGGTGCGTCCGCGACCGGCCGCGGCGGCCGGACCCGCCTACGCCCGCTGGAGCGACAGCGGCGCGAGCTCGACGACGTACTGAGCGCCGTCCCGGAGCTCGGCCCGGATCTCCCAGCTGTTCGCTGCGAGAAGCGCGGCCACGTCGTCGAAGGCTGGCCAGCGGTACTCCATCCAGGGCGAAACGACGTTGCCGGCCCGCACGCGGAACCTCACGAGCCCGCGGGGGCGTCCCATCGCGGCGTTCCTGCGGTGGTACGCGCGGTGCCGCGGGTCCTCTGTCGCGAGGGCATCCATGCCCTCCGCGAGCACGATCCCGTCCTCTGCGCACAGAGCTCGGAGCGCATCGAGAAACCGTGCGGCCGCACGGTCATCGCCCAAGAGGCCCAGGTTGTTCCCCATCAGGAGCAGCGTGTCGAATTGCGGCCGCTCGTTCGCGGATCGGAGCTCCTCGACGGTTCCCAGAAACAGGTCCTCTATCCCCCGGCTGCGGCAGACATCGAGCGCTCCCTCCGAGACGTCGAGGGCCGTTACCGCGCGCCCGCGCGTCTGTAGCGGAATCGCGAACCGACCCGCACCCGCGCCGATATCGAGAACGCGCCCGCGTACCCGCTCGAGGACCCAATCGGCCGTCGGGCCCGACGGTTCGTCGAGAAACTGCTTGGGTGCCATCGTCTCGATCAGGCCGTCGTCGCGTTCGATCAAGAGCGGGGTCACGTCCCTGTCCGCGCTCTCCATGAAGCGGCGCAGGACGATGCCCAGTGGATCGCCAAGGGTAGGACCAGTTTCGCCCTCGCCCGTCCCCGGAAGTGCGCTCATGAGTGGGGCCTTCTCAGCGTGCGCGCCGCGGCGAGCTGCAAGCGGGCGAGTCCGTTCAGGAAAGCGGCGAGAAATCCGTGGGGTTCATGAGCTGGTTCGTGATGTGGTGCACCAGCGGTCCGTTCTCTTCCGACGCTGCCCGCGCCTTCTGCCAATCCGGGTCGGCCCCGAAGGCGGCCCAGGCGCGGTCGCGCTGGGCGGCGTCTTCGAAGGCGAGCATGTACCAGAGCTCGTCGCTGCGGCCGCCGACGGCGTTCGTCCAGTAGCCGATGTTCTTGATGCCGTGCTTCTCGAAGAGCGCGAGGGTGTGGTCGCGGAAGCGCGCCTGGAGGGCGCCCATCTTCCCGGGGTGGGCGGTGTAAATGCGGAGTTCGTAGATCATGTGGCCCTCCTGCAGAGTCCGATTCTACGCGGCGGCCGTCGCCCCCGATCGCGCGCGCGGGCCCGCTGGTGGGGAGAAGGTGCGGCGCGGCGCAACGGGCATCGAGGGGAGGCGATCCGACGGCTGGCTCCGCACGCACCCGGCCGCTAGGCTGCGGTAACCGCCCGAAACCGGCGAGGAGTGATGCATGGCGATTTCCCGCGCGATCGAGCCCATTCCCGATGACGATGAGGCTATCCGGCGGGCGCTCGCGGACGCGCACCTGCCCTCGCTCCTGCCCGCACTCGCGCAGATCACCGGCGACCACTCCCTGCTGCGCAAGGACCTAATGCCCGACACCATCGTGGCGGCGGCGGAACAGGGCGGGCTCTCGCGCGAAGCGCAGGCCGAGGTGCGCGAACTCGCCCTCGAAACGCTGAGCGCTTGGCGCGATGCCGGCAGCAGCGTCGCCCCGCCGCCTTCGCCAGAGGGCGTGCGCGGGATGATGGATTACATGGTCGGCAAGCAGGTGAGTGACGAGTACATCCCCCTCCTTTTGGAGGAACTGGCTTTCGCCGACGAAGACGCGCGTGCGCCGGCCTGGCGCAAGGACGAGATCGACGCTGGCCGCGAATTCCGTGCCGTCATCATCGGCGCCGGGATGTCCGGCATCCTCGCGGCCATCCGCCTGAAACAGGCCGGCGTGCCCTTTGTTGTCGTCGAGAAGAACGCGGACGTGGGTGGCACCTGGTTCGAGAACACGTACCCCGGCGCGCGCGTGGACTCCTCGAATCACGCCTATAGCTACTCGTTCGCGCAGAAGCTCGATTGGCCCTACCACCACTCGACGCAGGAGGTGCTCCTCAAGTACTTCCGCGATTGCGCCGAGGAGTTCGGCGTGCTGGGCGACATCCGCTTCAACACAGAAGTCGTCTCGGCGGAGTTCGACGAGGCCCGTTGCGTCTGGGCTGTGAAGGTGCGTGGCGGGGCCGGCGGCGAGGTCGAGGAAACCATCGAGTGCGAGGCGCTGATAAGCGCGGTCGGGCAGCTGAACCGGCCCAAGTACCCGGACTTCCCCGGCATTGGCAGCTTCGAAGGGCCGTGGTTCCACTCAGCAGAGTGGAACCACGATCTCGACCTCAGCGGCAAGACCGTGGCCGTGATCGGCACCGGCGCGAGCGCCTCCCAGTTCATCCCCAATGTGGCCGCCGCCGCCGCCGAGCTGCGGGTCTTCCAGCGCACGCCGAACTGGTACGTAGCTGTGCCCACCTATCACGAGCAGGTCGCTGAAGGGATGCAGTGGCTGCTGGGCCACGTGCCCACCTACGCGCAGTGGTACCGCTTCTGGCTGTTCTGGGCGATCTCGGATGGCCTCCTCCCGATGGTGGCGGTCGACGACGACTGGCAGCCGGGGGATCTCACGGTCGGTGCGGGTAACCGCGAACTGCGGGACATGCTCGCCACCTCGATGACGGCGCAGTTCGAGGACCGTCCGGACCTGCTCGAGAAGGTAATCCCGACCTATCCCCCGGCCTCGAAGCGCATCGTCCTCGACAACGGAATCTGGCCCGCGACCCTGAAGCGTGAGCACGTGCAGCTCATCTCCGAATCGATTCGCGAGATCACGCCCCGGGGCATCGTCACCGAAGACGGCGAAGAGCACGCGGTCGACGTGATCATCTACGGGACGGGGTTCCAGGCCTCGCGCTTCCTTACGCCGATGAAGGTGGTGGGCCGCGGCGGGGCCGACCTCCACGAACAGTGGGCGGGCGACGCGCGTGCCTACCTGGGCATAACCATCCCCAACTTCCCCAACTTCTTCTGCCTCTACGGCCCGAACACGAACATCGTCGTCAACGGCAGCATCGTCTACTTCTCCGAGTGCGAAGTGCAGTACGTGCTCGAGTGCATCCGCCTGCTCCTCGAGGGTGGGCACCGTGGCCTGGACTGCAAGCAGTCCGTGCACGATGCCTACAACGAGCGCATCGACGCGGGCAATCTGAAGGTGGCCTGGGGCGTCTCGAACGTGCCCAGCTGGTACAAGAGCGCGTCCGGGCGGGTGGCGCAGAACTGGCCGTTCACCCTGCTGGAGTACTGGCAGCAAACGAAGCGGGCCGACCCCGCCGACTACGTCCTTCTCTAGAGCGCGTTAGGCGGGAAGGCGGGGGATGACGCCCGCCGCGTAGACGCGCCTCAGGTTCGGCGCGATCAGGAGCGATCCCAAGATGATGGCGATGAACGCGCCCCCCGGGACGATCAGCATTGCAGGCGCGCCGTACACATCGGCGAGCGCACCTGACCCGAGGTTGGCAAACGCCATGAGCCCGCCAGCCGACATGAGGTAGAGGCTCATGACGCGCCCGCGGAAGGCGTCGTCGACGGACTCCTGGATGAAGACCGCCGCCAAGGCCATGAACATCGCCTGCGACCCCCCCATGGCCGCCGCCCCAAGCGCTCCAGCGGGGAGGGTGCCGCTGATCGCGAGTAAGACCGGCGCGAACCCGCTGACGATCCCCGTAGTCAGGAAGAGGACGCCGCGTCCGCGGTCCGCTGAGAGCACGAGCGCGAGCGCGCCCAGGAACGCGCCGGCGCCGACCGCCGCGCTCAGGACCGTGTAGCCGTTCGTTGGCGTACCGAGGTTGCGCTCGGCGAAACCGGGCAGCAGGGCATCGAACGACATCGTCAGCGTGCAGTGGGCAACCACGAGCGCGAAGACCGCGAGCACGCCTTGGTTCTCCCGTACGTAGCGCAGGCCCTCTCCGAGGCCCGCCGGCGCCCGGCGAATATCGCTAACACCGCCATGCGAGCGGGCGCCGACGCGGAACAGCAGGACGAATGCGAGGACCGCGAACGCGAGGGCGATGCCGTAGGCGCCCGCCACCCCGACCGTGGCCAGAAGTGGCCCTGCGAGCAACGGGCCGATCGCGCGTGAGCCGAGGCGGGACGTCGTGCTGAGCATGATCGCGTTGGCGATCTCGTTGCGCGCCACGACGTTCGGGATCAGCGCTTGCTCGGCCGGCATCTCGCCGGAGCGAACCAGTCCCTGCGCGAGGGCCACGGCGATCACGATCCAAGGCTCCAGGACCCCGGCGATCGCCAGCGCGAGGATGACCGCCGTCGTGAGAACCGCGCCCGCGCGGGTGATTTTGAGGATGTGCAGCCGCTCAAAGCGGTCCGCGACGACCCCACCGATGGGTGAGAGTAAGAACGGAAAGAGCGAGGCGAACGTAGCCACGCCCACAAGGCTCGAGGAATCGCTGAGCTTGAAGACGACCCAGGCGTTGCCGAGGATGAGCGTCCAGAGGGCGATGCTCGAGGCGGTGCCGGCAGCCCAGAGCCACGCGAAATCGGCGTGCGTCAGAGCGGGGAAGCGGCGAAGCAGGGGGCGCATCGCTTCGCTCCCTCCGCCCCCAGCGAGCTCGCGCTCCGCGCCCAGGCCTCAGATCGGCAGCATACGGGCGTTGCCCGAACTGGGTGCGGTCGTGCGGGCCTACTCCACCCGCTCGAAGTCGAAAGGCCCGAAGATCTCGTTGCGGAGCCCGAAAGCCGAGCCGCCCCCGGTCCAGACGCCGATGGAGATGTGGACGGCGCTGATATCGGCGAAGCGCGCGGTGGTGAACACGAAGGCTGCCTCTCCGCCGACGGTGTTCAGTCCGAACTCGGTGGGGGCGAGGTCGTCGCCGATACGGGCGATCGCCTCGGCGCCTGCGTCGAGGAGGGTCAGCCCCAGGACCGGCAGAAGCCCCTGATGCACGAACGCGTTCTGCTCGGGACCGAGTTCCAGGTGGTAGTCGAACGACACGAGAACCTCGTTCGGGGACAGCGCTTGCGCGCGCACGTTCGAGACGCGTGAGGGCGGGTGCCCGGTTTCCTCAACGCTCGGGGTGGCGGTGGCAGCAGTGGATCTAGGCGGTGTGGCTGGGCGCGTGGCGGTGGCCGAGGGGGTTGGCGCCGTCGTGGGGGCGGGCGTAGGAGCGGGCTCGGACGAACCCCCACAGGCGGCCGCGACGATTGTGAGCATGGCTAACATCAGCGCCAAAGCGCTGCGGTTGAGCGGGGGCAACGAGCGCGGGGGACTCACCGTCCAGCGAGAATGCCACGCTTTGGGCTTCGCTGGCGAGCGCCGCCCGCTCGTGGGAAGAACGCGATGCCGCTAGTCAGCAGGGACCCAGGGCGGTGCCCAGTCCGGGTCCTCGGGGATGCGCCAGACGCTCCACCGATTCGCCTCCCACTCCGCCTGGCCGATGCCCCACTGCTGGTAGCGCAGCCTGCGCCGCTCGACGAGCGCTCGCTGGATGTGATTGGGCAGTTCGCTGAGCTGGACCGCGGGGCGCCGCGTCCCCGCAGGCCCGGCGGGACCGCGGAGTTCGCGTAGAAGTTCGCGCTGCATCCCCCAGATCGCCAGCCGGATGTGCTCATCGGTCACCGGTTCGATGCCCTCATCGACGCCCGCGAGGTAGAGATCGGGATCGCTGATCGCGGCGCAGGCTTCGTGGATGTCCCACGTGATCTGGTAGGCGAGGTCCTGCAGGCCCGGGTGCAGCTCCGGATCGCGTTTGTCCTTGTAGTCCTCGGGGACGGTATCGAGTGTGCGCTCCACTTCGGCCGGGATCGCGTGCACCCGCAGGGGGAGGTCATCGAGCCAGTGCCGCGCCTCCGCGAGGTTGCGGCTGCGGTCCAGCGCGCGTAGCGCCTCGAGATGCGTGAGGGAACGGCGCAGCCCGGCGATGAGCGTCTGGGCGCCGACGTGCACGCGGCGCTCGGTACCGTTCGTGAGCGCGGGGATCGCGCGCAGGCGGCGGCCGTGCGCGGGGTCACGCTTAGGGTCCCAGGCGGTGCCGACGGGCCGCTTCGCGAGTGGCGTCTTGGGGGGCATCGGAGCGACCTCCGCTAAGGGGCGATGTCCGGGCTGCCGACCTCGCGGACCTGCTGCGGGCAGATCTCCCAGGGATCGGTAAACTGCTCCTGCCAGGGGCGTTCCTCGGGCTTCGGCTCCACCGGCGTGCGGACGGGGGTGGTGGTGGGGGCGGGCATTAGCGATTCTCCTTCCAACGATAGCCTTGCCAGATCTGCTGGCGGACGGCCAGGGCCATCTCCGGTGTGAACTGGCGATCGACTTCGTTTGTCGCACTGAACTTCAGCTGGAGCTGCCTCCGTGCCTCGAAGGTCTTCAGCAGGATCCGCCGCCCGATCGGCCTCCCATCGACATCCTTCGCGCTTGCGGGGACGGTGCAGTCGATGGCGAGGCAATCGCGGAAGGTGAGCTCGAAGGCGGCTTCCGCTTCGCTCGTCTCTTCCAGCATGAGGATCGATCCGGCGATACGATCATTGAGATCGTGGCTCGCCGGGGGCGCCTCCCACTCGCGGCCCCCCTGCACCTCGTGCCGGATGTACTGCTGGAGGAGCCAAAGCTCGTCCAGCCGAAGGCGCACCACAGTAGTCGTATCCGTCATGCGGGGGAGCGTATCCCCGCCTGCCGAGCACCTCCTATGAGGGGTTGTCCCTATTTCGGCCCCTGGGGCGAGACGAGCCTGCAAGCCACGTTCTTGACCAGAACATTTGTTTTGCGCGCCGGGGCCCCCAGCGGTACGGTGGAATTAGCCCTACGAGGTCCAGCACATGAGCGACCGCGAAGGCGACGATTACTTGAGCGAGCCGGTTCGTCGGGAGACAGGTGCTCGGCTACCGATGGATCCGTTGGATCGGCCCGACCTAGACGAAGTCCTGGCCGAATTTGCCACGGGCGAACCAATAGTATGGATTGCCGCGTTGTCGCTTGCCCCACCGGGGCCCGTCAGCTCCAGCGAGATTGACGGGTTCGATTGGCGCCTGACGATCCTGACGGAAACACCGCTTCGACTCCCGACGATCCTTGCCAACGGCACGGGCGACTGGATTGTTGTCGAACCGCCGCTCGCCGCCCTTAGCGTTGCGACCGGACAGACCTCGCCCACTAAGGCGCGCGACGTGGGGCGCCCTCGACTACGAGCGCTCATCGGCCGCCTACATCTGGGCATACCGCTGCTCATCGGGGGAGCTGTTGAGTGGGAGGGCCCCGCTATCCAGCTCGCGGATGGGCGACAGCGCTTCGGATCGTCCCGAGGTGGAACTACGCTGACGCTGTCCGACGCCGCCATCGATGAGATTCGGCGCAGCACGCTGGGGTTTAGGCTGGCAACGTTGAGGCAGCATCAGCAGCTCGCGTTGGAGTGGCTCACGGAGTCATGGCGGATCGAAGAAATCCCCCTACGCCTCGCCACACTTTGGTTCGCCGTCGTGGCGATAGTCGATCAAGCGGAGGAGGGTCAGAAGAAGGGGACGCAGCTCGAGCGTGTCAAGAAGTACTTACTCGGGCTGCCTGTCAGCCCAGCCCGTCGCGACGAGCTCTTTGCGAAGCTTGATGTGGCCTACGGACTCCGGAATCGCATCGTGCACGAAGCTGACCGCGGCTGCGCAACCCAAGCCGATGTGGACCAGCTGTTCGAGGCGACTAAGGAACTCTTGTGGGCTGACCTCGGGAGGGTCTAGGCCGGGGGTAGCCCACCCCGTTCGACCAGCTCCATGCGCACGCCGAGGGCGTCGTTCACGTAGCAGAAGCCGGCAAGCATGCCGTCGCGATCGAGTCCTGCCATCTCCACCGTCATCCCCGGGCCAAGCTCGTCGATGGCGGCTTGGACGCTTTCAACGTAGAGCCCGAAGTGATGCAACTGCGACTTTCCGCTCGCGGCCCAGAGCGTGCCCGGAATCGCCTCGATCAGTTCGAGAGCGATGGGGGTCGTGCGGTCGCAGAAATTTACTCGGGCCGCGAGGGGGCGGTCGCCGCCCGAATCACGGACGCGCACGTTCACGATCCTCGGCTCCCCCCAGCCGACCCCGAAGCGGCGGCCCAGCTCGACCATCGCTTCTTCCATGTGGGGAACGACGATGCCCACGTGGTAGACGTCATCGAAGTCGATCATCAGCGGCCCCAGTCCCTCGGCGATTCTAGCGCCGGTCGGTTAGGGGAAGATGCCCTGGGCGAGGTAGGACTTCGCAACCCGATCGATGGCGAGCGAGAAGGCGGCGACGCGAAGGTCCGGCATCGCTCGCGTCTTCCAGATTTCGTGGACCGAGCGGTAGGCGTGGATCATCGTGTCGGCAAGGGCTGCCTCCACCAGATCGATCTCTTCTGGCCCGCGCGTGGCTTGGCTGCGCTCGGCCTCCCCCAGCTCGTTGCCGGTCAGGCCTTCGAGGGCCTCAACCACGCGTCTGCTGGAGGTTTCCTGGTAGCGGCTCGTAAGACGATCGGGACCAACGTGCTGGAGGTTCTTGAGCCATTCGAAGTAGGACACCGTGACGCCACCGGCATTGAGAAAGAGGTCCGGAAGCACGAGCACGCCGCGCTCTCGAAGGATCTCATCGCCCTCGCCGTTGACGGGTCCGTTCGCGGCCTCGGCCACGATTCTGGCCTTGATCCGGCCGGCATTCGCAGCGGTGATCTGATTCTCGAGGGCGGCTGGGACGAGAATGTCGCAGTCGCGCTCGAGCACTTCTGCCGGTGACTCGATCGTCTCGGTGCCGGCCGCACCGCGAATCGAGCCACTCGCTGCGCGATGGGCCTGGAGGGCATCGATGTCGATGCCCTCGGCCCGCGCCACGCCGCCGTCGATCTCGGCGACAGCGACGATGCGGGCGCCCGCCCGCTCGAGCAGACGGGCTGCGTGGAAGCCCACCTTCCCGAGCCCTTGGACGATCACGCGTTTGCCTTCCACCCCCCGGCTCAGTCCGAGGGCGGCCATGTCCTCTCCCGAATCCGTCGCCTCAGCGATGCCGACGGCGACGCCCTGGCCGGTGGCCGCCGTGCGCCCGGCGATGCCGTGCAGCGCCAGTGGCTTGCCCGTGACGCAGGCATAGGGGTTGAGCAGATTCGGGTTGAGGACGATGTAGGTGTCGGCGATCCACGCCATTTCCTGCTCGCCCGTGCCGTAGTCCGGTGCGGGCACGTCCACGGCCGGCCCGATCAAGCCTTTGCGATTGAGCTCGGTCGTGTAGCGACGCGTGGCCCGCTCCAGAAAGCCGGGGCTGCAGCTCGCGCGGTCGATCCGAACAGCGCCTTTTGCACCGCCGAAGGGCACCTCGACCAATGCGCACTTGTAGGTCATGAGTGCGGCGAGGGCCACGACCTCGTCCTCGCTCACGTGACTGCTGAAACGAATTCCGCCCTTTGTCGGCTGGCGGTGGAAGCTGTGTTCGGCGCGATAGCCCTCGAGCACGCGAATCGAGCCGTCGTCCTCCCGAACGGGGAAGCGCATCCGGTAAACGCCGTTGCAGGCCTTGATCTGCTCCAACAGGCCTGGTGGGTGGCCGGTGAAGGCGGCCGCGCGATCGAAGTGCGAGTTGACGTCGGCGAGCATGTCGCCCGCCCCGGGATCTGTCGCCATGGCCACCGTCCTTCGAGCCTCGAAGCCGCGCGAGCCAAGTATAGGTGGGCGGCACCGATGGGCCTGGGAGGCTCGCGGGCCAGGCACACCATTGGCGAGGGGAAGATCAGCGTTCCCCCGATGCGGCCGCTCGAAGTGCGAGCCGAAAGACAGTGCACGATGTGGGCACGTTGCGGCTGGTGTGGCTCCGCGTACCGCTCGGCGACTCGCCGGGCGACGCCCCAGACGGGGATCTGCTGGGGTTGCCTGCGCGACGAGTTCCCAGAGCTCGTGAAAGCAAGCGAGGGCGGTGATCGCCCCGCCGATGGCGAACCCCGCGCCGCCTAGATCCGTGAATCCCGAGTCCCGTGCGATCGAAGCTCGCGTTTCGCCAGGTCCGTCCCAGCCCGCGTGCGCGGCGTGTCGGTTGCGTCCGCGAACGAGTAGCGCGCCAGGTAGGGGTACTCAGCTGGGCTGTCGCGGACCACGAGGCTGCGGACCGTCTGCCGGGCCCTGTTGTCTCCGATTACTCGGAGTCGCTTGGCCAGGGTCTGCGGTCGAGTCGGGAGCTTACTGCTCGGGCGAAATCGCGGACTGCCCGCAGTGGCAGCTTTAGCGGCGCTGGAAGGCGGCGAGCTCTCCTCTTGAGCCAGCGCGGTCGGCTCTCGAGCCAGAACTGGAGGCGTTTACGCGCTGAGGGCCGCCACGGGATGAACGTGCCGTCCCGGGAGACCTCCCCCTCCGGGTCCAGAATTGCTTCTACTTCGCGATTGCAACATTGCTTAGCAGCTTCTCCACCAACCGAGGATTATTTGCACGAGCGGCGGGAAGCTCTCTCCAAACCATCTTTGCGCGATCGATTATGAACTCCTGTGCCTCTTCCATTGATGCTTCCAGATCACAAGTGCTCAAGAATTCTCGATAGCCTGTTTCATACTCATCAAGTACTTCTTCCTGAATCTCGAAAGTCGATTCAGGTGCATCCAAAAATGGGACCATGAATCCTTTCCTATTTCTCTTCAGGTCAAAAGTGGATACCGCCTTACCATTCCTGTCCAAGTTCTTCCCTTGTCCCAATCTAGATATATACTCGATCTGGCTTCGCCACATGCGATGGAGAATAAAGAATCGCTTGGGGCCTTCGATTCCCAGTTCTTGAGGATCGATAGTGGACTTCCCTTTACGTAAATTCTCCCGACCATCTCCAAGGAGATAGGTCGCATTATCTGATATAACATTATGCACCTCTAACTTCCTGATCTTCAGTGAAGTTCGAAATAGTGATTTGACGTGCACATTTTCTATCGATCTCGTGTGCTGGGAATATGGTCCCGCGAACGTGACATCCTCGTCAACCTTGTTTGCCCAGGCGAACGAGATGACATCGGGATACCCAGTATCCTCAAGACATTGATGGATCGAGGTCACGAGATCCCTCGGAGTCCAGAACTCATCAATATCCAGGAAAAGAAGATGCGTGACATCTTGCTTAATCGCATCTTGGAGGATGATGGAATATGCTTCTCGTTGGAATGATATCGAGCGCCTGCGCTCATAAATAAAATCTGCAGCGATTACCCGAACAGGAAATTGCGAAGATATCTTGTCGAGCACAGCGACCGAGTTATCTGTCGTATTATTGACATAGATATCGATCTCGTCGAAACCGAATCGGAGATGATGATAGATCCATCGGGGTAAGTAGGCGGCTTCGTCTTTGGCAATAGCGGCCAGTCTGATCTTCAAAACGGTCGCTCCGTCCTCTCCGGTGGAGGCTGGCTAGCTGGGGCCCAATCCGTGATTGAGCCGGCGCCCGACTTCCTTTTCTCTAGCCTTCGGTCCCGAGGCTGAGCCATGGCTCGGCGATTGCTTCGTGCGCCCACCAGAAGCCAAAGTCGTGCTCCTGGGCGACCTGGAAGTCGGTGTCGCGGTCGCCCATGTGGTAGTACGCGTCGGCCTCGACTCGGGCCCGGACGTCGCCGAGCTGGTGCTTGGAGGCAACGAAGACCGGTTCGATATCGATTTCCTTCCAGATCGCCCGCTGGCTGCTGAGCGGCTTGTCCGAGCAGCTGCCGACGAGGTAACCGCGCTCGTGGGCGCGACGCACCATCTCGATCGTCACGCCACCCGGCGGATCGCCCAGTTCCAGTGTGCCGTCGATATCGAAGCTGAGAAGGATCTTCACCACTGCCCCTGTGCTTGAGTCCTGATGCTCGCCGAGCACCTCTCAATCGACCTCGATTGTAAAGGCGAGCGCCGAGCCGGGCATCTCGCCGCGGACTCGGGGGACAAGGATGCGCCCTAGTCTGGACTGGTGCTGAACACCAGGCTGCAGGCGTTGCCCGGGAGGACGCCAATCGTGACGGCAACTTCGGCCTTGATCCCCACCTGGCGCGGCCCGGCTCGCCCCTGGAGCTGCTCCATCGAGTCCGTAATGAAAGCCGTGCGCATGCGCCCGGTTCCCATGTTCCCCCCGCCGGCGTTCAGGGGATTGGGCCCCTGCAGGGAGATGTCGCCGGCGTAGAAGTCGTGCGCTTCGCCCCGCTTCACGCCGCGCCAGCCGAAGGCTTCGAGAAAGTACTGAGCGTTGATAGCGAAGCCGTCGTACGGGGAGAAGAGATCGATGTCGTCCGGCCTGAGACCCGAGCCTGCGTAGGCGCGCTGGGCGAGGATGTCACTCCACTCCTCGCTCTCGTCCAGGGTCTGAACGAGGCTGCGAGGCGTGAAGGCGCCTTCGGTGTGGTCCAGGAAGTAGACCGGCTTCTGCTTCATGTCGCGGGCCCGCTCGGCGGTGGTAACGACGTAGCAAGCAGCCGCCTGCACTGGCCGGTCGCAGTCGAAGATGCTCAGACCCCTCGCGATCGAGCGGCCGTTGACGTAGTCCTCCTCGGTGAAGGGCTCCGGCTCGTGGAGGGCGTAGTAGCTGTGTGGCCAGAGGAGTCCGTTCTTGCGCTCTTGGACGACGAAGGGGGCCATCCGGTCGTGGTTCGTGCCGTACTTGCGGCAGTACTGATCGAAGATGAAGCCCTGGCCCGAAAGCCCCCAGCCCCAGGGGAGGGACCACTGCGCCGGTCCTCCGGCTTCGAGCCCCTCGGTCTGGTGGTAGCGCCCCTCCAGGTTCCCGTTGGGGTAGGGCACGAGGCAGACCTCACAACGCCCGTCGCCCACGGCTTGGGCGGCGAGGCCGATCAAGTTCCACAGCGTCTCGCCGTGGGAGTTCAGGTACTTCACATTCTTGAGGCCCAGCTGCCGCGCGAACCATTCGGCCGTCACGTACGTGAGTCCGTCCTCCGTGTCGTAGGGCGGGTCGAAGTACGGGCGCGGTGCCCAGCCCGCCCCGAACCTCCCGTGGCGAGGCTGCCCGCCGGGCGAGGTAATGACGCCGTCGACATCGTCCGGGGAGATGCCGGCGTCCTCCATCGCGTTTCTGGCGGCGACCATGCTGTAGGCCCCAAGCGTCTGGTCCAGGTTCACACCGTCCCAGCGTCGGTCTGTCGTCGAGTGCCCTCGGCCCACGAGGGCGACCTTGCCGCGGTGCTCCCAGATCCCGACCGGGTCGCTGTTCCGTTCCCACTTCGTTTCCATCGCCATGGTTCCAGGCCCCTCTCTCCCTACCGGGCGCGTGCCCACTGCTCGAATCAGGTCGCGACGTTCCACTCGGGGATTCGTTGCCCGGGCGTGACCTCGATGAAGTCCACTTCGACCTTCGCTCCGACGGGCACGTCGTCGACCGGCACCCTCGGAAGGTTCGAGTGGAAGTTGATCACCGGGTCTTCTTCGAGCGAGACGATGGCGTTGACGTACGGCTGCTCCGCGTGCCAGGCGATGGTCCGCGAGTCGTGCGTCACGGAGTACCCGACGATCGTGCCGCGCCCGCTCGTTTCGAGCCAGGTGAGATGAAACTGCCAGCCACACTCCCGGCAGGCTGGTTCCGGCGGGAACTGCCGGCGTTCGCAGTAGGTGCAGTACTGCACGAGGAGGCGTCCGTCGTTGCAGGCGTCCCAGAACGGCTGACTAAGTTCATCCGGTACGGGAATAGGACGTGGCATCTTCACCCCTTTTCATAAACCCGGAATCCGTGGAGCCGGTGACAACCGGGCGGCGGTTCAACCGGAAACGGAGACGCCGCGCACTTGCCCCAAGGGTCATCCGGCGCGGTCCTAGAGGGCGAAGTCCGCCGGCGGAAGGACCTCGTCGCCGGTATTCAGCGCCATCACGAGCTCCTCGAACGCCTGCTGGGCCTTCATCGCCTCGCGCTCCTTCTCCGGATTGCCCTCGGTCAGCCTCGGCACCCAATAGTTGCCGACCTCGACGTGCATTACCTCGTCGGCGTGGTTGAAGTCGAAGGCCGTCTCCCACTCCTTGTCGCCGATGTTCCGGCCCATGTCGATGAGCGAGGTGAAGAGGTTCATCGCCATGCCCTCGCCGCCACGGTGGACGGCCGCCATGGAGTTCACCATGTCGTTCTGGGCGCTGGAGGCGAGGGTGCCGTCGTTGGCACGGTAGCCATCGGCGAAATCGCCGAGCGTCACACCGTGCTCGGGCATCTTCTCGAGAACGATCTCGGCGTGGCGGCATTCGTCCCAAGCGAGCCGCGCGTTCACGAGCGCGAGCTCCCAGGGCAGGGCGTCCACGCCCTCCTGGGTGGCCATCACGTAGCGACGCGCGAAGGTTTCGCCACCGCCGATCTCGCCGTTGTACATCGCGTGTAGGAGCACCCTCGTCGACATCTTCTCAGGGTCGCGCAAGAGGATTGACGCGAGGTCAATCCCCTTCTCCCGCCAGTCGGAGCGCTCGTCCATCGAAAGCCAACGGTGTGGCGGATCGCGGTACCGGTCGTCGGGCGAGAGCTCGCGGTAGAACGGTCGTACCTCTGGTGCCTCACTCGTCATGGCCTGGTCCCCTCCCGTAACGCGTCTCTGGGTCTGCTGCACTAGAGCATGGGCGGGTTCGCAGATCAAGCTCTGCGGGAACGGGACGAGCCCGGCGTCGCCACCGATCCTGCGGTGAGCTGGGCCCAGGATCGCGGTAACCCGGCTCCCTGGGACCCGTGTACAGAGCGAGGCGGCGGGCGCTGGCTACCCCTCAGCGAGCAGCTGGTACGGGTGTTCGAGGAGTGCGCCGAGGCTCTGCAGGAAGCGCGCGCCCGGCGCGCCGTCGACGATGCGGTGGTCGATCGTCAGGGAAAGGGTCACGAATGAGCGGCGCTCGATGTCGATGCCCCTATCGCCCACGAAGCTCGGGCGGTCGACCACGCGGCCCACGCCCAGGATGGCTGCCTGCGGAGGGTTGATCACCGGCGTGAACGCGTCGATCCCGAACATGCCCAGAGACGTGACCGTGAAGGTTCCGCCGCTCACGTCGTCACGGCCGAGCTGGCCCTCGCGCGCTCTCGTCGCGAGGTCGCCGGCCTCGCGGGCGATCGTCTGCAGCGACTTCGTGTTCGCGCTCCGAATCACCGGGACGATCACGCCTTCTTCGAGGGCGACGGCGAAGCCAACGTTGATCTCGGGGGAGGGGCGGACGACGTGTCCCTCGAGGGCCGCGTTCAGGCGTGGGTGGGTGACGAGTGCGAGCGCAGCGGCGCGGATCATGATGTCGGTGTAGCTGACGCGCAGCCCTTCTACCTCCCAGGCATCGAGGAGGTCCCGGCGGAGGATCACGGCTTGGGTGACATCGCCCTCGCTGACGAGCGTGAGTTGTGCGGATGTCTGGAGCGACTCGAGCATGCGCTCACCGACGGTGCGGCGCGTGCCTTGGTAGGGAACGTTGCCGCCACCCGGAGCCGCGAGCGCCTGCTCCACGTCCTCGCGCACGATTCGGCCGCGGGGCCCGCTCCCCTTCACGCGCCGCAGATCGAGGCTGCGCTCGCTGGCGAGGCGAGCCGCTGCGGGTGAGGCGCGCGGCGCCTCGCCCTCGGCCGCCGGCGCGGCCCTCGCGCGCTCGACATCATCGAGCGTGATACGACCGCCCGGCCCGCTCCCCGCAATGGTGTCGAGCTCGATCCCGTGCTCGCGCGCCAGCCGGCGCGCGGCCGGGACGACCTGGGCTGGCGTCGCGGACGGGGCCTTGGGCGCCGTCGCTGGGCTCGCGGTGTGCGCTTCGACGTCAGCCAGCAGGATGCGGCCCTCTGGGCCGCTTCCCGTGACATCGGTTAGGGGGATGCCGCGCTCGCCCGCGAGACGGCGAGCGGCGGGGACCACCTGGACCGTAACGGCCGCTCCGGGGGTCGGCGCGGAAGCAGCTACGGGAGCCGCCGCGTCGGGTCGAGGAGGCGTGACGGCCGCGAGCTCCTCGTCGGCAGAGCCGATGAGGGCGATCGTGGTGAAGACCGGAATCGTTTCGCCCTCGGGAACGAGCACGCGCCGGAGGACCCCGGAAACGGGCGATTCGAGTTCGGACTCGATCTTGTCCGTCTCGATCTCGGCGAGCGGATCGCCTTCGCTCACCACGTCGCCCTCGGCTTTGAGCCAACGGACGAGGGTGCCCTCGCGCATGTTCATGCCCCACTGGGGCAGCACCACCTCTTCGGCCACCGCTCACCTCCCGCCGTGTGGCACGGCTGCAGCCACTATTCGAATGTGCGTTTGACCGCCGCGATGATGCGTTCCTCGTCCGGGTACATCAGCGGTTCGAGCGCCGGGCTGAAGGGTGGGTGCACCATCAGCGTCGCCACCCGCTGCGGCGGTGCCTGTAGCGACCAGAAGCCCTCCTGCGCGACAATCGCACAGGCTTCGCTCGCGAAGCTGCAGGTTTTGTGCGCGGAGTCGACCGCGACAAAACGACCAGTCTTGGCCACCGAGTCGAGGATCGCCTGCTTATCGAGCGGCACGAGGGAGCGCGGATCGAGTACCTCCGCGGAGATGCCGTCCGCCTCGAGGCGCTCGGCGGCCGCGAGCGAGCGGGGGACCATGCCGCCGACCGCGAGGATGGTGACGTCGCTGCCCTCGCGCTTCACATCGGCGACGCCGTACGGGATCGTGAAGTCCTCGTCGGGCACGTCGCCGCGAACGCCCATGAGGGTGTTGTCCTCGAAGAAGAGGACGGGGTCGTCGTCGCGCAGCGCGGTCTTGAAGAGCCCTTTGGCGTCCGCCGGGGTAGTCGGCATCACGATCTTGAGGCCGGGGATGTTCATATAGATCGGGTGGGGGCGATCGGTGTGGTGGGCGGCGGAGTTGTTGCCATACATAACGCCGACGCGGTACACGAGCGGCAGCGTGGCCTGGCCGCCGAACATGTACTTCATCTTCGCCACCTGGTTCACGAACTGATCCATCGCCACCCACATGAAGGCACAGAGTGAACCGACGATCGGGCGCATGCCCACCGCGGCAGCGCCCACGGCGGCGCCCATGAACCCGGTCTCCGACAGCGGCGTATCGAGCACGCGGTCGTCGCCGAACTCCTGGTGGAGCCCGCCGGTGATGCCGTAAATGCCGCCGCGGATGCTCTCGCCCATCACGAAGACGGACGGATCCAGCCGCATCTCTTCTTTGATCGCCTCGTTCAGGGCAACGGCGAAAGTCTTCTCGGTCATCGCGTCCGCCTTCCTTAGCTCCGCTCGATCGGAATCGGATTCGTGAAGAGGTCGTCGAACAGGTCCTCGGGCTCGGGTAACGGGCTCTCCCGGGCGAACTGCAGCGCGCCCGCGATCACGGTCTCGACGCCCTCCGCGATCTCATCGATCTCCGCCTGGTTGGCCACGCCGGCCTCGAGGAGGTGTTCCTGATGCAGCTTGATCGGGTCACGCTCAAGCCATGCTTGGACTTCCTCCTCGCTCCGGTACGGCTCACGGAGGATGCGATTGATGCCCTCGGAGTGCTCGCGGTAGCGGTAGGTACGACCTTCGACCAGTGAGGGGCCCTCACCCTTGCGCGCGCGCTCGACGGCAGCGCGCGTGGCTTCGTACATCGCGACGACATCCTGCCCGTCCACGAGCACCCCTGGCATGTTGTACGCGGACGCGCGGTCGGAGATGTTCTCGACGGACACCGACTCTTGGTAGCTCGTAGTCACCGCGTACTGGTTGTTCTCGCAGACGAAGACGACTGGGAGCTTCCACACACTCGCGAGGTTCATCGTCTCGTGGCAGGCGCCCTCGTTGCTCGCGCCATCGCCAAAGAAGGGAATCACGACTTTCGTTTCCTTGCGCAGCTTCGAGGCCAGCGCCGCGCCGACCGCTACCGGGAGCGCGGAGCCGAGAATCCCCGATTCGCCGAGGATGCCGATGCTGAAGTCGGCGAGGTGCATCGAGCCGCCCTTGCCCTTGCAGTAGCCCGTGGCCTTGCCGAAGAGCTCGGCCATCGCCCGGTCGACGTCGCCGCCCTTCGCGATGGGGTGTCCGTGCGAACGATGGTTGCCGGTGATGTAATCGTCGTCGTTCAGGGCGGCGCAGGCGCCCACGGCGACGGCTTCTTCGCCGATGTACGTGTGCACGATGCCGACGATCTCGCCGCGCTCGACGAGCTCGACGGCGGTCTCGTCGAACCGCCGGATTAGGAGCATCTTGCGCAGCATTTCGAGGTAGAGCGCGCGGTCGGGGTTGGCGTCGTTCGACATAAGCATCCTCGATTCATGGACAGACGGATGGGAGCGTGAGTCTAGGCGACCGGTGTCGATCCTGGAAGGTGCGGTGTCGAAGTTCGTGCCGTCGATCGCGTGAGGGCACGGAGCGCGCCCGCTGCGCACGGGCGCCGAGCGGTCCTCCCTCGGGGACCCCGCCAGCCGAGGTCATCGAGGGGCGACGTCGCGCTGCACCTGCACCGCTTCAGATTCGCGTTCGGTGGGGCGCCGGGCGCTAGAGCTTCGCGAGAATCGCCCCGGCGGCGCTCACCGAGCACACTCCCGGATTCTCCTCGACGTCGAGGGACGTGACCGTACCGTCGTCGATCACGGCGGCGAAGCGGGTCACACGGCGGCCGAAGCCCACCGCTCCGAGATCGACGGCGAGATCGAGCGCAGCCGCGATCTCACCGTTGCCGTCGCTCAGCATCGTGATTTCACGGCCACCGTGCTGGCTGTTCCAGGCGTCGAGTACGAAGACATCGTTCGCCGCAAGGCAGACGATGCCGTCGACGCCCTTCGCGCCAAGCGCCTCGGCCTCGCGGAGGTAGCTCGGCAGGTGCTCATTGGTGCAGGTGCCCGTGAACGCCCCGGGGACACCAAACATGACGATCTTCTTGCCCGCCGTGACCTCACCGAGGGTCGTCTTCGCGGGACCTTGCTCGCTCAGCACGAAGCCCGCCGGGTCGGCGGGTACCTGGGTTCCAACTGCGATGGGCATTGACGAACTCCTGCGCTGCGCCGTCGTCTGCTCGCGACCGGCGCGGGGGCGATGATAGCGGCTCTGCCTCGGGACCGCGCGGCCGGCTGCGATGCGGTCAGCGGCTCGGCGCGCAACCGCGGTCTCTTTCCGGTGGTGCCGAATGGCGCGGAAATTAGCTATCCGCCTACGCGCGTGCGCAGTTGAGTTGGTCGCTAGCCTCTCCCCGCTGTAGCATCGGTCCCGCCAACGCGGGTGGGCGGTCTCGGGCCGCCGGTGTGCCCCTGCTCCGGAGTGTCGGTGACGATCCTGAGGGATGAGCGCATGCCTAGTTCGATTCCGAAGTGGTTCTGGTTGGCGCCGGCGCTACTCCTCGTGGCCCTGGCCACGCTCTTGGCCCAGCCCCCCCCTCGCGGCCAAGGCCAACGCCCCCGGGGATCTCGACTGGGCCAAGCGGGCGGGCGGCACAAGTACTGACTTCGGCAATAGCATCGGAGTGGATGGTGCGGGAAATAGCTATGTCACGGGTTCGTTCCGTGGTTCGGCGACATTTGGCGCGGGGGAGACGAACGAAATCACCCTCACCAGCGCGGGCTCTCGAGACATCTTCGTGGCCAAGTATAGCGAGGGAGATCCATCGATCAGCATCGAAAAAGCAACCAACGGCTTCGACGCGGATGCGCCGCCCGGCCCCCTCCTGCAGGTCGCGGTCGGCAGCACGGTCACATGGACCTACGTCGTCACCAACACCGGCAGCGCCGACCTCGACGAGATCAGCGTGAGCGATGACGAAATCGGGCCGATTGCCTGCCCGCAAACGACCCTGGCGGCGGGCGAGTCGATGACGTGTGCGGCGGTCACGGGCGTCGCCCTCCCCGGCCAGTACGCGAACGTCGCCACGGTGACCGGCCTCACGCCCCTCGACGAGGTCGTCAGCGACAGCGACCCCAGCCACTACTTCGGGGCGGTCGCGGAGATCGACATCGAGAAAGCGACGAACGGCGTCGACGCCGACACCCAGAGCCCGCAGAACCTCATCCCGGTGGGGACGGCGGTGACCTGGACGTACGTCGTCACGAACACGGGCAACCTCACGCTGACGGATGTCGCGGTCACGGACGACGTGCGCGGGCCGATCTGCGTGATCGGCACCCTCGCGCCCGGCGCCTCGACGACGTGCAGCGACAGCAGCGTCGCCGTCGAAGGTCGCTACGTGAACGTCGGCCACGTGCGCGGGAACTCAACGATCGGGCACCGCGCCGACTCCGATCCCAGCCACTACCGCGGGATCTCGACCGCGGGCGGCGGCGGCACCTCGATTACCGCCACGCCGACCGCGACGGCGACGCCCGTTCCGACGGCCACCGCGACCAGCCCACCGCCGACCGGGACAACTCAAGCCGCCGCGACGGGCACGCCCGATTCGACGCGTACCGCCCCGCTCCCCCCGGACACAGGCAGCGGCCTGGCCGTTAGTCCATCCATCGGGATCGCCACCGTCCTCGCACTCTTGGTGCTCAGCGGCCTGCTCGGCGCACTCGGTGCGACGCGCCGGCGGGTGCGGTAGGGGCCCGCCGGACGTCAGCTACCGCGCGACCATCAGCGTCGCGAAGACCGCCGGAGTCGCTTGCTGGGGGCTGCTTCGCGCTGGCGGGCCCGCACCGATCCGCCTGGGTCTTGGGGCCGGTCCGTGGGGGTATCCTTTGCCGCCGGATCACCTAACGCCGGGGGCCCGATGATTGAACTCACGGACGCGATCAAGCGTGACGTCAACAACGCCTTCGTCGAAACCCACCCCGTGATCGTTGTGGGAGTAACGAACGCGGGCGAGCCGACCGTCAGCTTTCGCGGCACGGCCCAGGCGCTCGGCGATTCAGCGCTGGCCTTCTGGTCGCGAACACCGGCGACGAGCACGCTCGTGGCCTCGCTCCCCGAGCATCCGAACATCATGCTGATCTACTCGAACATGGGTGAGCGGCGCTTCTACCAGTTCGCAGGCACAGCGCGGCTGGACGACGACCCGGAGGTCGATCGCGTCGTCTGGGACAACTCGCCCGAACTCGAGCAGCAGCGCGACCCGGAGCGGTTGGGCAAGGCGATCGTCGTCGAGCTGACCTCGGTGCGCGGTCGCAACGACGAGGGCATGGTGATGATGGAGGCGGACGGCTCGTGAGCGTGGCGGTCCGCAAGCCGTTCGCTGCGGTCATCGGCGGAGACGGCTGGAGGGACTAGGATTCCAGGACCTCCTAGGAGCGAACGATGCCCTACCCGAACGTCTTCAGCCCGATCACGATCAACCAGCTCGAGATCAAGAACCGCATCATCCGCGCGGCCCACGGAACGGGACTGAGTGCGGGCGGACTCCAGGTCCTCGTCGACTACCACGAGGCACGGGCGAAGGGCGGCGTGGGGCTGACCATCCTCGAGGTCGCTTCGGTGCACCCGACCTGCGCGGCTCCGATCCTCGCCTTCCGCCCCGAGGTCGTCAGCGACTACGAACAACTCGCGGAGGCCTCACATCGCCACGGCATGAAGCTCTTCCAGCAGCTCTGGCACTCCGGGAACAACGGCGTGACGCTCAGCGGGGAGCCACCGTGGGCCCCCTCGCGCGTGATGGGGGCGCTTGCGACCGTCCTTCCGCTCCCGATGACGAAAGCGATGATCGACGAGGTCATCGAGGGCTACGTCACCGCCGCGCGCCACTGTAAGGAGGGTGGGCTCGACGGTGTCGAGCTGCACGGCGCTCACGGCTATCTCCTCACGCAGTTCATGTCTCCCGTCACGAACCGGCGCGAGGACGACTACGGGGGCTCCTTCGAGAACCGCATGCGCTTCCCGCGCGAGGTGATCGCGGCCGTGCGCGCGGAGCTCGGCGACGATTACCCGCTGGGTATCCGCCTGACCGGCGCCGAAGGCGTCGCGGGGGGCATCGACCCGGAGTCGAACCGCGAGATTGCGCTCGCCCTCGAAGCCGATGGCCAGCTCGACTTCTACGATGTCTCGGTCGGCAGCTATTACACCTTCGATCAGTTCATCGGCGGCATGCACGAGCCGCATGGGTACGAGCTCGAGCGGAGCACGGTTGCCACGAAGGCGCTTTCCAAGCCGACAGTCGTGACGGGCCGGGTCATCACCATCGCCGAGGCGGAGGAGATCATCGCCACCGGTCAGGCGGACATGGTCTCGATGGTGCGCGCCACCCTCGCCGACCCCGACATCGTGAAGAAGGCCGAAGAGGGGCGCGAGGCCGACACGCGGCCCTGCATTGGCTGCAACCAAGGCTGCATCGGTGGCCGCTCCGGCCCGCTCATGCGTTTCGGCTGCACCGTGAACGTCGGCGCCGGGCAGGAAGGACGCTTCGGCGACGACCACATCACGCCCGCGGAGGCGCCGAAGCGGGTCTTCGTCATCGGTGGCGGTCCCGCGGGCCTCGAAGCCGCTCGCGTGGCGGCGCTCAAGGGGCACAAGGTCACGCTTTACGAGGGCACGGACCGGCTCGGCGGCCAGGTCCAGGTCGCGCGCCAGCTGCCCCATCGCGAGGAGATCGGCGGCATCGTCGATTGGCTCGAGGGCCAGGTGCGCAACCTCGAGGTCGACGTCTACCTCAACACACCCGTCGACGCGGGCCAGTGGGACCGCTGGCACCGCTCCTTTGACTGGCTCGAGAACGAACGCCCGGACAACGTCATCATCGCCACCGGCTCGACGCCGCGCGTCGACGGCTTCCAGGCGCTGCGTCCGATGGAGCCCCCGGCGGGGCTCCACCTCGAGCACGTCTGTTCCTACTACGACGTGGCCGAGGGCAGCGCGCCGCTCGGCAAGAAGGCGGTCGTCCTCGACGACGTCGGGCACTACCCGGCGATTGGCGTCGCCGAGAAGCTGCTCGAGGCGGGCACGAGCGTGACGTTCGTGACGCGCCACATGTCGCTGGGTTCGGCGGTCGCCGGGGCGTTGATGCAGGAACCGGCGCTGCGTCGCCTCACCGGGCACGCGAGCGGCTTCCGGCTCGTTCCCCGCGGGCAGCTCGCCGAGGTGACCGAGACCGACGTCCTCCTGCGTAACCTCGATTCGGGAGGGGAGGAGCGCGTGCAAGGAGACATGGTCGTGCTCATGTCGGGGAACATCCCGAACACCGAGTTCGCCGAGGCCATCGAAGGTTACGAGGGTGGGGTCGAGGTCGTCGGCGACGCACTGGCGCCACGCTGGCTCGAGATGGCGATCCACTCCGGGCACTACGCCGCTCTCAGGGTGTAGCGCGTGCATCGCGCCGTTCTTCGTCTACGCTGCCGAGCGAACGCTGGCGCGTCCCGCTCAGCGTTCGACTACGTTCGACGGCCAGGAGGCTTCCGATGAGCGCTAAGGGCGCCAAGCCAACCCTCGAAGACGCCCGCTTCTTTGAAGCGAACCTTGCCGTCCGGGCGGACCCGCACCCGTTCTACGAGGCTATTCGCGAGATTGGACCGATCGTGCAGGAACCGCACGAGGGCGTGTTCCTCGTCACGCGCTACGACGACATCCTCGAGATCTCCAGGAACACCGACGACTTCTCTGCCGCACCAGCGGCGTATGGGCCGTGGGCCGAGGGCCTGATCCCTGCCCGCCCTGAAGGCTGCCCCTTCGGCGAGGCAGACCTCACCGCCGACCTCGAGCAATGGCGGAGCGAAACCGCCTTCGGGTTTATCCCGGTTCTCACCGCCGACCCCCCGCGCCACCAAGAGTTGCGGAGCGTCCTCAACCGGCTGTTCACGCCTGCGCGTCAGCAGGAGATCGAGCCGCGGCTGCAGGAGATGGCCGCGGAGATGGTCGCTGCATTCGCTGCAGACGGCGAGGTCGAGTTCGTCTCGCAGTTCGCCTCGCGCTACCCCTTCTTCGTAATCACCGAGCTCTTCGGCATCCCCCGCGAGGTCCAGGACGCGCTCAAGGAGCAGCTTCGCGCCAGCCGCGTGGCGGGCGCGCCGAGCCGCGAGGCATTCGCGGCGATGCGCGATCGCATCCGCAACGAGGACGCCGCCGCTCACGACGATGACGGAGGGGGTGGCCTGGGCCCCACGGACCAGCAGTTCCTCGACTACATGCGCGAACGCAGGCAGAACCCCCAGGACGACATCCTCACCCAACTGGCGACGGCGCACTTCCCCGACGGTCGCCTGCCCGATCTGGAGGAGCTCGTCGCCGTCTCCAGCGTCACCTACGGCGCGGGCACCGGTACCACGGCGGACCTCCTGACCAACTCGATGCAGATCCTCGCCGAGCAGCCCGATCTCCAAGAGAGGCTCCGAAACAGCCGCGATGAGATCCCTGCCTTCATCGACGAGGTCCTACGCTACGCCTCCCCGGTCCAGGGCCTCTTCCGCTACGCCAAGCGCGACGCTGAGGTGGACGGCGTCCGCATCCCGGCCGGCTCCATCGTCTGGCTCATGTATGGCGCGGCCAACCGCGATCCGGAGCACTTCGAGGAGCCGGGGCGGTTCGCGCTCGAACGGGAGAATGCGCGCCACTCCGTCGCGTTCGGACACGGGCCGCACTTCTGCCCCGGCCAGCCTTTGGCGCGGCTCGAGGGACGGCTGGCGATCGCGGAGCTCCTCAAACGGCTGGGGAACATCCGCGTCGACGAAGCGAAGCACGAGCCGAGCTGGCCCGCCTGGTTCGTGGTGCGCGGACTGGAGAGCCTGCCCCTGGTGTTCGATCCGAGCGAGTAGGGCGAAGCGAGCACCCACGCGCGAGTGCCGGCCGCTTGCCGCGATCAGCAGATTGCGTGGCTGACAAGATCTTTTTCGAGATCGCGTCGGACCTCAGAGGCTTCGCCGGCGTCGCTCGGATCTACCGGCGCAGGGCACACGGATCGGCGCGCACTTGGCGCCGTCGGGCGCGCGGGAAGGGGCCAGCGGCCCGGCCCGCCGCTGCCGGACAGCGATGCGGTCGGCTGCTTATGTGAGGTGCTAGAGTTGGCGCGATGCGAAGGCTGACGCGGCTCGCGGCGGGAGCGCGGGTAGCCGCCTGGGTGCTCGTCCTCGGTACCTGGATCGCGGCTGGTGCCCTCGCGCTCTCCGACCTGGGGAGCGGGAATGGTGGCTCCGTGCATGCCCAAGAGGCAGCCGATTGCTCCGGCGCGCCCGGGGCGCACACCGAACTTGCGGAGCACAGCGACCTCCAGGTGAGCGTGGACGGCACGCACGTCTCCGGGCTCCGCTGCAACTACG
>CAUYXJ010000018.1:0-35895 GCA_963577065.1 Dehalococcoidia bacterium
CGAGCTCAGCGACCGCTTCGGCCCGCCCCCCCCGCTCGTCGAGAACCTGCTGTTCATCGCCCTCGTGAAGACGGCCGGGCAGCGGGCCGGGATCGAACGGATCTCGACCAGTCCCGAGAGCTTCCATCTTCGCGTACGGGGCGGCACCCAAGAACGGCACCGTCGCGCCGTCGCTGCGTTCGAGCTGCCGGGCATCCGCGTTGGCCCCGAGCAAGTGCGCATCCCCCGAGAGGAGGCTGGGACCGACTGGATGTCGCTGCTGATTCAGATCCTGCGGACTCTCGAGCAAACGCGGGAACCGGCGATGGTGGCCGGAGGGGGCTGAAGCCGAGGGGCGGACCCGCCACAAAACTTGGGGTTGTCGCCACGGGAGGTAGCGGTGGGAAAGGGTCCGCCCCCGGCCTGCGGTGGCGATGCCGGGCGCTGCCTTCGCCCCACGCCGCCACATCCAGCAGGTTCCGGCGCGGCCGCATTGCGGGACACCGGGGGAAACCCCCGGTCGAGCCACTGGGGACCCCGATGTAGGGGGCGGCACGGGGGAGTTCCGCCAGAAAACGCTTGCGTAACCTTTCCCCCGGCCCGGAGATTGTTGGTGGGCCGAAGCGGGGAGGCGATACTGGAGCCGTGGACGACACCAACCTCTTTACCTCGCTGTCCGCGTACCGCCCCGGGGGCAACGCGTCGCCCTTCGAGAACTACTGCACGAGCGGGCTCGCCTACCTCTTGCAGGTGGGAAACGAGCCGCTCGCGGCGCTCTTCGCAGCCGCGGCCGGATGCCCGCGCGAGCGCATCAGCGCGGTCGCAGTTCAGCCTCGGGCGGGGGGTTCCACGGTCGCCGACATGATTGTCACGTTCGCGGGCGGGGCAGAAGCGCTGGTGGAGGTCGAGGTGGAGGGCGGCGCCAGTCGTGAGCGGCTGCGAGCGCAGCGAGACAACGCTGGAAGCGCATTGATCCTCGTCGGATTGGATCCGCTGGAACCAGAGGAGGGCAGCGCCGCGCTCGGGTGGCTCGAGATCGCTGGGGCGCTCACGGGCGACTCCGATCGAGTCGCGCACGAGTTCGGCGAGTTCGTTCGTCGGGACGTGCTTGGCCTCGAGTCCGTGGACCTGGACGACGCCGTGCGCACGAACCGGCTGTACGCCCTCGGCGGGGCGGCCCTGCGCGAGCGATTCGGTGGGAGCGTCCGTTACGAAAACAGCTCCTCGCCACCGGTAGAGGGGCGCTATCGCTACCTGGGCACGACGTTCGCCCCGAATGGGAGCGATCTGCACTACTGGATCGGCATCGTGAACGAGGGCCTTCCGCTCAGCGAGCACTACCACCTGATGCTGGCCAGCAAGAGCGAGCCGCTCGTCGAGCCAGCCGGGCAGCCGCGCGTAACAGGGAACTGGAAGTGGGACCAGTGGACCGGGCTGGGGCGGGTGGTGCGGCCGGTCGGGCGCCGCGACTACGCGGATCTCTTGGGCCGGATCCAGGCCGCTGACCAGGGCTAGCGGCGGGTCCGCGCCCAGCCCGTCGGACCCCGGCCCGCCACGAGACCCAGGTAGAGCCGCAGCTTGTTCAGGAGGAAGGCAGGCAGCGAGGCGAGCGCCACGAGCTGATCAAGGGGTGTACGCGCCGCAGCGAGGCCAACGAGGACGAACGAAGCGAGCGAACCGAGCGCGACCAACGCGAGCGGCAGGGACCCGACGCCGGCGAGCCCAAGACCAAACGCGATCACCGCGCCGAAGCCAAGCAGGCTCAGCGGCAGGGTCGCGACTTCCACGGCGGCGGCAGCAGCACCGAACCTCCCCCGGCAGAGCTGCCCAGCAGCAATCGTGAGAGCGTGAACAGCGAGCGAGAGCCGGCCCTGCTCCCAGCGCCCCTCCTGGCGGCGCGCCTCGGCCGCCGAGGCGGCCATCGGCGCCGCGAGCGTGGCGTGCGGGGCGAACGCTACGACCTGACTGCGGCGAGCGAGCGCGAGCGTGGCGGCGGCGTCTTCGGCAAGGCCGTCGGCGCCGAGGGCGAGGCGCGCGAACTCCCACCGCACTGCAAAACCGTTGCCTTTGATGCCGGTACCAAGGCCGAGGCGGCGTGAGCCGAGCGGCCGGGCCCAGTGCGTGAGGGCGAACGCCAGGCGCCTGAGCCTCGCGGTCGGGGCAACCGCGGGCTCCGCCTCGTAGTAGGCCTGAGCAGCGGCGGCGCCTCCGTCCAGCGCCGTCGCAAGGCCTTCGAAAAACGCGGGCCCTACAACGCTATCGGCGTCGACGACGACCACCTCATCGGGAGGGCTCGGGCGGGACTCCAGCTCAGCCAGGGCATGCTGCAAGGCGTAGCTCTTACCAACCTTGGTGCGATCATCACGCGCGAGCACGGTGACATCGAAGCCACGCGCGAGCGCCGCGGTGGAGTCGCTGCAGTTGTCGGCGACGACGACAATTTCGGGCGCCGGACGCCACGGCGTTGCCCTCAGGGAAGCCAGGCAGCGCCCGATCAGGCGCTCTTCGTCATGCGCCGGAACGATCACCGCGAGCCGCCACGAGCGCGGGGCCCGGGGGGCGGGACGCGGGCGCGGCAGGGCGGCCAGCGCAAGGACAGTCCACCACAGACCGTGGAGCGCGATCAGCCCCGCAAGAGCGATAGCGGCGACATCGAGCACGATCATGAAACCACCGAGGGCGAAAGCCTCCGCACGGTTGAACGCTAGGTGCCACCAGTCGAGGACCTGTCGACAATGTGTGGCGGCGCACGGGCAGCGGAGCGGCGCCGCGCTCGATAGTTATGTCACGTGGCTAGGATCGTCGCCAGCGAGCCGACCAACACCGGGCGTGCTCAGCCGGCCGAGGCTCGCTCGGCGAGGACCAGATCGCGGATGAGCTGGGCCTCGCCGCGGTGCTCGCTTGCGTGGGCGATGCTCGTGAGGAGTACCTCGCGGCCGCTGATACGACCACGGTTCGGATGGTCCCGCTCACGTTCGAGCTCCCCGGGATCGGTCTCGGTGACGGCGGCGCGAAGCCGGGCCTGGACGGTGGTCCACCGCTCCCGTAGGGGCGCGGCGGTCTCGCCGCCGGCGAGGAACTCCGCGCGCCGGACGCGGCTCACGGGCTCCCCAGCGTAGAACTCGACGAAATTCTGCTCGGCGTTCCCCATGACGTGAACAGCGAGGGCATAGAGCGTGTTGCCCCCGCCGCCCTCACCCGGCGGTGCGCCCGGGCCCGCTCCGTCATCGAGGACGGGCGGGCGCCAAGCGAGCTCTGCCTCGGTGAGCCCCTCGAGACAAGCGAAAACGCCTTCGACGGCGGCCTCGATCGCCCACACATACGATTCCACCTCGCTCCGGGCCATGGGGCTCAAGCGGGGACCGGCGCGAGCTCAGCCAGCTCAGCCATCAGCTCCAGCGCCTCCACTTGATCGGTGGAGACGGTGATCCCGGTAATGGGATCGTCGGCCCAGAGCTTGTAGCGCTCACGGATCCGCTCCACGGGACCGATAAGCGCGGTGTCGTCGAGGAACTCGTCGGGGACGGCTGCGGCCGCTTCCTCCTTGCGGCCCGCAAGGAAGAGCTCCTGAATGCGCGCCGCCGCGTCACCGTAGCCGCGCCGCACCATGTTGTCGTTATGGAAATTCTTCGAGCGGTGACCCATGCCGCCGACATAGAGCGCGGTGTTGGGCTTCATCTTTTCCAGGGCGCCCTTGACGTCGTCGGTGATGCGCACCCCGGCGCCGACCTGGATCTCGAAGTCGTCCATACCCTTTCCGCCCCCGGCACGACGGAAGCCCTCGGCCAGCCAGGGGCGGAAGCGGGCGAGTTTCTCTCCGGGCACATAGCCCAGCGGGAGCCAGCCGTCGGCAACCTCGGCGGTCAGCTTCACATTCGCTTCGGTCCCCGTGCCGAGCCAAATCGGGAGCGAGGCGTTCATGTGGAGAATCGAGCGCAGGGGCTTGCCCAGCCCGGAAGAGCCTTCGCCCGCATAGGGAAGCGAGATCTCCCGGCCCTCGTGCATCACAGGCCGCTTGCGCTCGAAGATCTTGCGCATGATCGCGACGTAGTCACGCAGGCGCCAGTACGGCTTCCCCCAGGGCTCGCCGTACCAGCCCTCGACGATCTGGGGCCCGGAAACCCCGAGGCCGGCGATGAAACGGTCGCCCCCCGCCATCGCATCGACGGTCGCGACGCTCATCGCGGCGTTCGCCGGGGTGCGCGCCGCGAGCTGCATGATGGCCGTGCCGAGGCGAATGCGATCAGTGACCGCGGCAAGGTACGCGAGCGGGGTGACCGCATCGGAGCCATAAGCTTCCGCCGTCCAAACGGAGTCGTAGCCGAGGCGTTCGGCGGTCTGGACTTTCTCGACGGGTAGGCGCATCTGCGCACCTGAATAGCCAATGCTGATTCCGAGCTTCACGGTCGCGCTCCACCCGCGGGCCAACGCCTGCGAGAACTGGGCGCATTGTACGGGCGGGCGGGTTGGCTCAGGCGGGGGCGGCGATAGGCGCAGGCGTGATCGCCGGTCCCGGCACCATCCTTCGTCCGGAGCGCTGCGCACGCTCGAGCTCCGACCAGTAGACGAGCGCGTAGGCACCGCCCACGAGCTGGTGCGCGACCCAGCCGCCCGCCACGTTGGCTACCGGAAGGGACGCGAAGGTGGCCGCAGCAGCAAGCGTCCCGGCCAACGGACCGAGGGAGACGGCGCGGCGCAGGAACCGTCCGCGCCAACCACCTTCCCTGTCAACGATCTTGAGCCAATCGCTCTCCGGATGGAGCTGATCGAGGGCCACGTGCATGCGGGCGTAGGCGCGGGGGATGGCGAGCCAGGTCGCCGCCGAGCGCGCGGCTTGGTGGGTAGCCCGTGCGTCCGGATCGAAGAGAAAGCGGCATCCCGCACGTTCGAGCCGAAAGGCGAGCTCGATGTCCTCGGCGCGGCGGAAGCGCTCGTCGAAGCCTCCGCCCGCCTCGAATGCGGCACGCGAAAGCGCGGCATTGCCCGTATAGAACTGCCGCCAGGTGGGCGCGAACTCGCCCGCCTCCATCGCCCGATACTGCTCCTCCAGTCCTTCACTCTCCCAGCGCATCCAGGGCGGCGAGGCAGCGCCGGGCGGCTCCACCATCGGGCCGATAGCCACGAGCGCGGGCTCGTGGCGAACGGACTCGTAGTGGCGGGCCACGAGGTCAGGGGCCGGGATGATGTCATCGTCCAGGAAGCAGATGATGGGCGCGTGGCCTTGGCGTACGCCGCGGTTTCGGGCGCGACCGGGGCCGCCGTTCTCCTCGAGGCGCACCACTGTGAGATCGAGCCGATCCCGGATCGCGAGGGGAATGGCCGCCTCGGTGGGCGTTGCACTCGCATCGTCGACGACGGTGCCGGCAAAGTCCGCGAAGGTCTGCTTGGCGAGGGCCTCGAGGCAGCGCCTGAGGCCGCTGGGGCGCTCGAACGTGGGAATGACAACGTCGACGGCGGGCATGCCAACCTCCGGGGAATCGTCCTCCAAGAAGAATAGGAAGGCCTCGTGGAGCGCTGGTTGAGCGCGACACGGGAAGACCACCACTCAACCGCCCGCCCACGACCGTGCTCCAACCTCGGAGAGGTCCGCATGGAGGCGACGATGGCGTCCACCCCAAAGCTCAGCATCGGCATCCCGGTCTACAACGAGGGGTCGCACATCGGTGAGACCCTCGGCGCGATCTCGGCGCAGACCTTCGATGACTTCGAGGCGATCATCTCCGACAACGCCTCGACGGACGCGACCGGAGAGATCTGTCGCGATCACTGCACGCAAGACTCCCGCTTCCGCTACATGCGAAATCGCGAAAACTTCGGCATCAAAGCGAACTTCAACCAGATCTTCCAGTTCACCCAGGGCGAGTACTTCAAGTGGTGGGCGGCGGACGATTTGGGCGCTCCCACCCTGATCGAGTCGGGCATCGATGTGCTCGAGCGTGATCCGCGCGCCGTGCTCGCCTTCAGCGAGGCGCACTTCTTCGAAGACGACCCTGCGATCCCCGTACTGGACCCGAGCTCTGGGCTCATCCCCACCATGGACGGCGAACGAACGTCACGCTTTCGGCAGGCGATGCAGCTCCTGGCACAACGGCCCGAACTCACACCGGTCCTGCTCTCGGCGGTCATGCGGGCTTCCGCGATGGCCGCGACCCCGCTCCAGGGCCGGTATCCCGCGTCCGACATCACGTTCATCGCGCGGATGGCGCTTGCCGGGCGGCTGCTGCCTACCGGCAAGACGGAACTCTTCCTGCGCAGTTGTCCGGGTTCGGGCGGGCACCTCGACACGATGGGTGACTACGAGGCGATGATCGCCGCGAACAAACCGGGACGGCGGCCGCTGGTCCCCTGGATCTGGGCGCGCTGGCGCTTTGTCGAGGCTGCCGAGATGGTCCTGCGCTCGGGCTTCCCGCTCAACGAGCGGCTGGCCCTGGCCAAGATCGTGGGCGAGACCGCGGCGTTCCGGGGCCGTGGCTGGATCGAACGGCAGGTCCCCGGCCTCGGGGCTCTGCAGCCGCCACAACTGACCGAGAACTGATCCTCCACCTCCGCTCAGCGCACCATCGACACGATCAGCGTGGAACTGTGAGGGCTCCCATGACTGCGATCCTGACCGATCCCACCATCGGCGACGACGAGCGACGGGCACACGTTTTCGACGGCAATCTGATCTTGCTCGCGCCGCGTCGCAGCGTCGAGGCGCTCTGTGACTTCGCCCGCGAGCTGATTCACGAAGCCTTCGGCGGAAGCGATCCGCGGACGGCCCAGGACAATCTCACGGTGGATGCCTACGTCGCCGTCCTCGCAGCGCTGAAGCCGAACTTCATCAACCATCCCGAGTCGAAGCGGCTGCTCCGAGAGATTCTCCAAGACCTCGGCTGCGAGCTGGAGTCGACCTATCTCGACGTCCCCCGCCTGCGCACCTCCACGCACAGCAACTACCTGACGTCGGGTCTCGCGTACGCCTTCCATCCTCACCGGGACGCGTGGTACGCCGCCCCCTTGGCCCAAGTGAACTGGTGGATCCCGGTATTCGAGATGGCGGAGAACAACGGCATCGCCTTCCACCCGCAGTACTGGGAGCGAGCGGTCGCGAACGGGTCCGCAGGCTACGACTACGAGCGCTGGACGCGGACGGGGCGCAAGGCGGCTTCCGCACAGGTTGGGAGCGATACCCGAGCCCAGCCCCACCCGGAAGAGCCGCTCGATCTCGACCCCGACCTCCGGCCACTGGTTCCACCGGCCGGCGTGCTGCTGTTTTCGGGTGCGCAGCTCCACTCCTCGGTTCCGAACACCTCCGACGTTACGCACTTCAGCATCGACTTCCGCACCGTGCACGCAGACGATGTCCTGGCTGGGCGCGGCGCCCGCAACGTCGACTCTTCCTGCGCGCCTCCGACCTGAGTTCGGCGCCTACTGACCTCCTCGCCCGCTTGACCGTGCCCCACAAGAACGGAGTGTCCGCCCGCTGAGGACCGATCCTCTCTGGACCCGCCTGCCGCGATCAGACACAATGCGGGGCGCACTTCCCAGGGAGGACCACGATGACCGCCGACGCACCAGTTTCCCGAGACGCACTGTTCGCATCGCTACGCACCCAATGGGCGGAGAGCGAGGCGGCCGTTACGCGGGCGGCGGCCAACTTTGAGGCGCCAGGTTATGAGGGTTGGACCGTGGGAGACGCGTTCCGGCACATCGTCGATTCAGCCCACAACACCGCCTCGGATATCCGCGCGATGCTTGCCAGCGGCGAGTTCACGCCTCCGGCGGACGAGCGGAACGCTAAAGGCATCGCCAAGTTCAAGGCGCTCGACGCGAAAATGCTGCCGATCGAGATGGACACGGCGCACGGTGTCGTCTGGATGTATATCCAGCGCTTCAGCGAGGAGGACCTAACCAAGACCTATAAGGTTCTGGGATCGGACATGTCCCTTGGCCAGCTGCTCTGGCTTTACCTGCAGCACGAGACGCAGCACGTGGCTGACGCGCTGAAGTCTGCCGGAGTCAGCCACGCGGCCCGGCTCGGCTTCTAGCAGAGCTGCGGAGTGCAGCCCCTCGGGCCGCGCTCGTGCAAGCAGAGCCGCTTCCGCGCTTTCGCGTGCGGATAGGGCCCGGAACTGGCTTAGGCGGCAGTCGTTGTCTGGCCTCGACTCCAGCCTCGACAGGCGACGGCCCCCCTCCACGGGGTCATCGCTCGTTGTCTCGCCGAGGTCCTCGCCCTCCTAGCCAGCCATGAATCCCGACGCTTCAATGCTCCCGCAAGCACGAGCCGACAAGCTGGATGAGCTCCGCCCTGCCGCTTAAGGCGGCGTTTCCGCGGGTCCTCCGGGAGGCATCGTGAACGGGCGTCGTCACGACAAGCGCAGGCATTAGCCTGCCGGGAGCGGCGTCATGTGGGAGAGCCCGATGGCGCCGACCAAGCGCTCGGCCGTCTCACGAGCGCCCGTGAGGGTGAGGTCGCCCACTGTCTCAGCCTGGCCGAGTGAACGCTGGGCGGAGACCAGGCTCATCCGGCCTCCTCGAGTGGCTCCCGGACCTGCGGGTCGAGGGCCCAGCGCCACAGCTGGACGCTGTTCCAGCCGGCACCGACGAATAATGTCGGGCCAAGGATGTGGTGAAGGAGGAGCTCTCCCCGGGGAGCGCCTCCTTTCGCGTCTTGCCCTCACCTGACCGCTCGCACCTCTTCGTGGCAAGATGCGCGCGGCCCGCGGGGCGGGCGGAGGCCGCACATGAAGTTCGGACTCTCGGTGGGCTTCGTGGTGACGAAGCCGTGGGACGCGATGAGCGAATCGCGCGTATTCCACCAAGCCGTGGAGGTAGTCGAGCTCGCGGACGAGCTCGGCTTCGACAGCGTCTGGTCGGTCGAGCACCACTTCCTCGAGGAGTACTCGCACATGTCCGCGCCGGACATGTTCTTCGCCTACTGCGCAGCGCGAACGAAGCAGATCCGCTTCGGGCACGGGATCTACCTGATGCTGCCGAACATCAACCACCCCGCACGCGTGGCCGAGCGCATCGCCACGCTCGACATCCTCAGCAACGGGCGGGTGGAGCTGGGTACGGGACGCAGCGCCACCTGGACTGAGCTCGGGGGATTCCTCGTCGAGCCGGACGACACGAAGGAGATGTGGGAGGAGTCGACGCGCGCGGTGGTGAAGATGTGGACGAGCGACGAATTCTCGATCAAGGGCCGCCACTTCTCGATGCCGCCCCGGAACGTGCTCCCGAAACCGGTTCAGCAACCCCATCCTCCCCTCTGGGTCGCGGTGCAAAGCCCGGAGACGGCGGTGCTCGCGGGCGAAAAGGGCATCGGCATGCTCGGCGTCACGCTCGGCGGCATCCCCAAATACGCCGACCTGATCGCCGACTACCGGCGCGCGGCACGGGAGGCGGAGCCGATCGGGCTGACCATCAACAACCAGGTGCGGGCGCAGGGCCAGTTGTTCTGCCACCCCGACGCCGACTACGCCAAGAAGATGGTGGGTAAGCCCGAGGATCAGCTCGCAGGGCCGCTGAGCTCGTACCTGATGACGATGGGTTCGACCTACCCGAGCCCCGCCTACCACGCCCATTCCCTCGGTTCGGGGGCCGCCTTCCGCCCACCCCTCGGCGCCGATCAGGTGGGCAAGCTCGTGGGCACCCCCGACGAAGTCGCACGCGCCGTGGAGGACTGGCAGGAGCTCGGCGTCGACGCGCTCAACATCGGCGTCGGGGGCCGCTGGTCGACGCACGAGGAGAATCTCGAATCGATGCGACTCTTCGCGAGGGAAGTGATGCCCGCCTTCGCCGATGCGCCCGTGACGACGGCCTAGCGGCGTGGCGAGCGCGTATCGCACGGTCTCCGCGGAGGAGGCAGCGGCCGCGGTCCGGGATGGCGACGTCCTCTACTGTTCGCTGACCTCCCTCGACTACGTCCTCGACGCGATTACCGCACGGCGGGATCTCACGGAGGTGCGCATCCGGCTCACCACGCCGGGACAGGACCCGGGCTGGCTCTCCCCGGAGGCGGGTGACGACCGCTTTACCGTCGACTTCCAGATCTTCGTCGGTGACTTCGCCCGCTTCGCCACGGACTCCGGGCACGCGTCGTATATCCCGAACCTCTTCTCGACCGAGCTGAAGCAGATCGAACGACCGGACGACTGCGCCTTCCCCGATGTCTTCGTCACGCGCGTGAGCCGCCCGAACGAAAAGGGCTACGTGAACTTCGGCCCGATGATGTTCAACAAGCGCGCCTACGTCGAGCGTTGCCGGACCGTCATCGCCGAGATCGACGACACCTTCCCGATGTTCTACGGCGACTGCACCGTGCACGTCTCGGAGATCGACTACCTGGTCGAGGGCGACCCTGGGCCGAGCGATGCCGAGATGCGGGCCAAGGTCGAAGGCTTGGCGGACGCCGCTCGTCGCGCCGCCCTGCTCGACCTGCTGGACACCACGCCCGCGCGCTGGCTGCGGGGCACCCTCCGCCGCACGCTGGCGCGCTTCCACGAACTGGACCCGGCGCTGATCGGGCCTGGCCTGGGGAAGATCCCGGAGCCAGACGCGGAATCGCGCGCGATCGCGGCGAACGTGGCGGAGGTGGTTGCGGACGGCGCCAACCTCCAGATCGGCGTCGGTGAGCCCAGCAGTTCGCTCGTCCGAGCGGGGACCTTCGATCGCAAGCACGACCTGGGGCTGCATTCCGAGATGATCATCCCCGGATGGACCCGTCTGATCCGCGAGGGGATCATGACCGACGCCGCCAAGCAGTTCCGGCCGGGGGTGGCGGTGGCGGCGGGCTGGGCGGGCTGCACGCCCGAGGACCTCGACTTCATCGCCGAGAACCCGCGCTGTGAGCTACACCCCTCGGATCTCGTGCTCGACCCGAAGGTGATGTCGGCGAACGATCGCGTGCACTCCATCAACAGCGCGATCAATATTGACCTCCAGGGACAGATCAACGCCGAAACCGTGCATGGTTCGCGCATGATCAACGGCACGGGCGGCCAGCCCGACAGCCACTACGCGGCGATGTACTCCGAGGGCGGCCGCGCGATCACGGTGATGAAGTCGACCGCGCTCGGGGGCACGACCTCGCGCGTCGTGGCGACCCACGAGCCCGGCACGGTCGTCACGATCCCGCGTTCGCTCGCGGACACGATCGTGACGGAATACGGGATCGCGCGGCTCTTCGGGAAGAGCACTCGGGAGCGAGCGGCGGAGCTCATCGCGATCGCGCATCCGGACTTCCGCGCGGAGCTCCGCCGCGAAGCCGGGCAGCTCTTCGGCCTCCGACCGTGAGCCGCGTCTCGGCGCGGCTCGTGACGGACTACACGAGCGGGCTGGCGCCGGACGCCTTCGCAGGCGTCACCGTGGTGGCACCGGATGACGCCAAGCGGGCGTTCAGCGATCCGGCTCCGCGCGCCGCTTACATGGCCGCCTTCCGGGAGGCGCTGGAACTCGGCCCCGAGCCCGTGCTCTGTCTCGTCGGCCCGTACGGCTATTCGCCGGCGTTCACGGCCGCCGCGGGCGGACGCAACGACCTGGCGCACGAGAAGATCGACCCGAACCGTGTCCACGTTCTCAACGTCGGCCGGAGCTTCCTGGGCCTGGGAGCGCTGACGGCGAGCATCGCCACCTCTTCGATGGATCCCGAGGCGGCCACCGAATGGCTCGACGACGCCGGGGTAGCGACCGCGATGTGGCTCGTCGCTGAATCGGAACGGCTGGAACAGGCGGCTGCGGAAGCCTTCGTCGAGGCGCCGGACGGCCTGCCTGAAGAACGGTACGCGCTCCTGCGGGTGCGCTTGGCCGCGCGCCTCGTCGGCGGCTTCGACACCGTGGCCGCGGCGAGGGCGGCCGCGTTCAGCAAGGCCGGCGGCGAAGGCGGCACCGGCCTCGTCGCGGGCGCGGCCCCGGGCCTCGCGGCCTGGCAGTCGGCGGGCCCCGCGAACGTAGAATGGCGCGAATGCGCACTCCCGACGTTCCTCGCCAGCCATTTCGGCGAAGCGCTCGCCTTCGCAATCGCGCCGCGGGCTCCTTCGTGACCTTGGGGCGGCCGGGCCGTGCCTGACTTCGGAACACGCGCGGTCGCGTCCATCGCGGACCGGCCCCCGATCTCTTCTGGCGAGGGCGGCTGGGATCTGCACGATGCACGCGTCGTCAGCCTCACCTTTGAGCTCTCGAAGCACCAGATGCTGGATCTCCTGCCCGAGGGGCTGATTCGCCCGGTGCCCCCGTACGCCAAAGTGATCATCGTCGACGCGCCGGATTCGCCCGCGGGCCCGTACCGCGAGGCCGGACTGTTTCTCGGCATGCGCGAGCACGTCCAGATTCGGAATCTGCTGGTGGACGCGATCGTGCCCGGGGCGGACCAGCTTGCCGCCGTCCGCCAAGCCTTCGGTGGCTCACGCCGCAGCGGCGCCGTGGACCTCGTCGTGAGCGACGGGGAGATCCGCGCCACGATCGCGGACGAGGACGGCGAGCTCTGTCGTATCCGCATGGGCGCCCTTCGTCGCTGCGACGCGACGATGCTGAAGTTCGACGCACTCGTCGTCCCCGGCGATGCCGACGGCAAGCCGGCGCTCCTGCGCTACGGAGTCCGGGTTCCCTTGGCGGAGGTCGAGGGCACGTTGTCGCGCGACTGGGAGGTGACGATGGCCCGCCGGGACAGTGTCTGGCGCCAGCTTAGGCCCGCGTTCAACGTGACGGCGTTCGCGACCTTCGGCAGCGCCCGCATCGAGATCCCGCGCGCGCCGGCGCGATGAGATGCAGCCGCCAGGGACCACCGCCGGCTAGGGGGCGCTCGTCACGAGCTCGGCCGCACCTGCCTTCGCGTCGTCGCGGATCAGGCCGAGGACGGCTTCGGCGATGTCCTCGGGCTGCAACATCGTGGCGGCAGCGATGGCCGGCTCGAGCCACTTCGCAGGCGTTGTTCCATCGCCGGTCTTCGCGATGATGGGGGTATCGACCATCCCCGGGAGGACGGCGTTCACGCGGATGTTTTCGGACTCGCCGAGACCCGCGCACGATTCCGTGAAGTTCACGACCGCGGCCTTCGAGGCGGCGTACATCGGGTCGTTCGGCATGGGCCCAAGTGCAGCGACGGAGGCGGTGTTGACGATCACGCCGCCACCTCGACGGCGCAAGGCGCGGATGCCCGCCGCCGTCCCCAGCATCACCCCGACGGCGTTGACGTTGATGACCTGGTAGATCTTCTCGACGCCCACGTCGGGCCAGCCCGGCGTGTCACCCGTCATGATGCCGGCGTTGTTGTGGACGATATCGACGCCGCCGTAGGCCGAACCGACCGCGGCGAACAGCGCCTCGATGCCCGCAACGGTTGAGACATCAGCCTGGACGAAGAGCGCTTGGCCGCCCGCTGCTGCAATCGCGCGGACGGTCTCCGCGCCGCCGGCGCGATCGAGGTCGGCGACGGCAACTTTGGCCCCCGCGTTCGCGAGCGCGAGCGCCGTCGCACGACCGATCCCCGAAGAACCGCCCGTGACGAGCGCCACCTTTCCCGAGATCTCCATCTTGGCCTCCTGGGTATCCGTGGCGGCGATGCCAGCCGCCGCCGGCGAGATCGTGACCCGTCAGCCTTGGGGCAGATCATCCGCGACGCTGAGCTCCCCGAGGATTTCGTGGAACCACTCGATGACCTCGGGATGGTAGGGGATGCCTAGCTCGATCCGCTCCTGCTCCGTCTCGGAGGCGTTCAGGCCGGCGTAGTACACGCGCTCTTCACCGGGCGCGGGGGGGCATTCGCGCAACGACTTCAGGTACAGATCCATGTCATCCTTGAAAACGCCCAGGTCGGTGAAGGCGTCGATGCGGTACGCAAGGAAGTGGTGCCCGCCTCCCTGCCGGGGCGCAAGCCCGGGGCCGGTGCCCGCGAGAACGCCGCTGAGCACATCGACCATGACCGCCAAGCTGTAGCCCTTGTGCGAACCGATCTCGCGAGTGCCGCCGACGGGCAGCATCAGAAAGTCGTCGGGGACGGCGCGCTCCTCCATGATCGGCGTGCCATCGGCCTCCGCGATCCAACCGGGGAGGACTTCGGCCCCGAGCCGCCGCGCGAGGCGGATCTTGTTTCCCGCCACCGAACTCATCGATGCGTCGAAGACGAACGGCGCTTCGTTTCGCGCGGGGACCGCCACCCCGAGCGGATTGAGCCCAACCATCGCCTGCGACCCGAAGGTAGGCGCGACCTGCTTGCCCCCGACGGTGGTCGCGATCCCGATCATGTCGTGCGCGAGGGCGCGGTGCGCGTGGTACGCGGCGGCGCCGAAGTGGCGTCCATTCGTCGCGACGACGGCACCGATGCCGCAACGCTGCGCCTTCTCGATGGCGAGGTCCATCGCCTGGGGACCGACGGTCAGGCCCAGGCCCTCATCGCTATCGATCGTAGCGGTGGCGTCAGCCTCGCGGAGGATGCGCCAATTCGGCTTGGGGTTGATCGTGCCGCCGCGAATGCCAGCCACGTAAGCGCGCATCATGTTGCTCACGCCATGTGAATCGATGCCGCGACGATCCGCGTAGAGCAGGGTCTCGGCGCAGCGCTCGGCGTCCGCGAGGGGTGCGCCGAGCGCTTCGAAGATGCGCTCGACAGCCAACTTCATAGTAGCCGGGGCCACGCGGACGGCGATCTCGTCGGGGACTTTGAAACGGTCGAGCATGAGGGCGCATCATAGCGGCCGGAGCGGGGCGTAGCATGGCCCGCCAGCGCGGACCGCGCCGAGGCGACGACCGTGGAGATCGAGGGCGAGCACCGCTTCGAGACCGAGCGCGAGGCCGTCTGGACCGCGCTCTTCGAGCCCGCGACCTTGCGCCTGGCGCTGCCCGCCATTGAGTCCCTCGAACGGATCGACGAGGACGCCTTCGAACTCGTCGCATTCATCGAGATCCGTGGCTTCTGGGGGCGATTTCGAGGACTCGCACGCGTCACGCACGTGAACGAACCAGACTCGTACCACTTGCGCCTTTCGGGCGCCGCCGCCGAGGGAACGGCAATGGGCCAAGGCACGGTCACGCTCAGCGAAGACGGCGAGAGCACGCTTCTGCGCTACCGCGGCGACCTCACCGTCCACGGGGCGCTCACACGGCTCGGCGGGCGCTTTGTCGGCGGCTCCATCCGGATGCTCATCCGTCAGTTCCTCGAGGGCCTTGCCCGGGAGCTCACGCCCGAAGTGTCCGAGCCGCCCGGGACGAGCCGGAGTGACGAACCTCCGCCGCCGTAGTTGACGCCGCACTCCTTGGGCGTGAGCACGTAGACTCCGTCACGCACGCCCGCTTCGACGACGCGGCCGATCACGATAGCGTGGTCGCGCTCCTTGACCGAATTCACGACCTCGCACTCGAACCATGCGGGCACATCCGCGATGAGCGGTGCGCGGGTGGTCTTGGTCTCGCACGTGTAGTCGCCGAACTTGCCGTCGTCCGGCTCGACGTGGCGCAAGAAGGCGAAGGCGAGGTCCTTCTGGCCCGTTCCGAGCACGCTGACCGCGAACTTGCCGGTCTCCTTGCGCAGGTCATAGGTGCCGGCGTCCTGCTTCACCCCAACGGCGACGAGGGGCGGCTCGAACGATCCCTACGTCATCCAGTTCACGGCGGAGACCGTCGCCCGTTCGCCCTCGCCTACCCCAAGCACGTACCGCCCGTAGGGAATCATCCGTAACGCGGTTTTCTTCGCCGCGTCGTCCAAGCGGCTTTTTCTCCCCCCCCCCCCGGGGGTCGTCGTCTCGCGACCCGTCCCGGCAATTCTCGCCACGGAGGCAATGGCTGGTTGCGGTCCCGCCGTGATTGCGCGGCCGCCGCGGGGCGCCTGCGAATCGCAGCCAGCCGCGCTGGGCGAGGGCGGCGAGGCGGATCTGCGGCTCGAGCGCAAATATGTCGTCGCGCTTGTGAGCGTCTTTGGGATGTACATGAACCTCCTCGACCTCACGATCGTGAACGTCGCGGTGCCCGTCCTCACGGAGGCGCTGGACGCCACGACCAGCCAGCTGCAGGGGGTCGTCACCGCGTACCTGATCAGCGTGGCGGTGTTCATCCCGGTCAGCGGCTGGGCGGGTGATCCCTTCGGGCACGAGGCGCCTCTTCGTGATTGCGCTCGCCCTCTTCACCGCGGCTCGGCGCTCTGCGCGGCCGCCCGTCTCCGCGCTCTGCGCGGCCGCCTCGAATATCGAGAGTCTGATCTCTTCCGCGCGCTCCAAGGGATCGGCGGAGGCCTGCTGATGCCCGTCGCGCAGACGATGGTGTTCCGCAGCTCCTCCCGGCCGGAGCGAGCCGCCGCGGCGGGCATCCTTGTCGTACCGACAACGATCGCGCCGGCGAGCGGGCCGCTCCTGGGCGGGCTGATCCTCGATCACCTCGCCTGACAGTAGATCTTCCTCGTGAACGTCCCCGTGGGGGTCGCCGGCATCGTGCTCTCGGTGCTCTTTCTGCGGGAGCATCGCGAGCGTGGGCCGGGCCGGTTCGACGCACCCGGCTTCCTCCTCGCCTCAGGGGGCCTCGCGCTGTTGCTCTTCGGCCTCTCGGAGGCGGGCAGCCGCGGCTTCGACGACCTCCGCGTCCTCCGCTTGGGGGGTGCGGGGATGGTGAGCCTGGTCGCCTTCGTCGTCCTCGAACGGAGGCAGGCGGATCCCCTGATCGACGTGCGCCTTTTCCTCAACCGCATGTTCTCGGTCGCCAACGCGACGCAGTCGATCGCGTTCATGGGCTTCTCCGCGACGCTCTTCCTCCAGCTCGAGCGCGGATTGAGCCCGCTCCAATCCGGCTTGGTGACGTTCCCGCAGACGATGGGCGTGATGGTGATGGCGCCGGTGTTGACGCGTCTGTACCCACGGGTCGGCCCGCGACGGCTCGTTGTGCTGGGGCCTCGTACTCGCAAGTCTCACGACGATCCCGCTGGTGCAGATGGACCTGGACAGTAATCTCTCGACCATTCGCGTGGTGATGTTGCTGCGGGGGATGGGGTTCGGGTTCATGCTGATCCCGCTCCAGACGGAGGCTTTCGCCACGATCGGCATGAACGAGACGGGCCGCGCGACGGCGGTCTTCAACGCCACGCGGCAGGTCGCGCAGAGCTTCGGCGTCGCGCTCGGCGCAATGGTTCTTACGAGCCGGCTCGCCCACCACGAGACCGCGCTCGGACCGGCGGGCGCGACCGGCCCGGCGATCGACGCCTTCGCCGAGGCCTTCCTCGCAACCCTCGCGCTGGGCGCCCTGGGCGTGGCCGTCGCGTTCCTGATCCGCGATCGCGAGGCGGGGCCGACCATGCGGTCGCCACCGCAATCGCGCACGCCGGGGCGCGAAGAGCGCGTCTAGGCGTTGCAGACATAGCTCCCCGGCTTTGCTAGCGTGAGCCGTGTCCGGGGCCAGACGCCCCGCGAAGTGCGCGTCGGTGGGGAGCCCCGGTGGACATACTCGCGGTGATCGGCGGAGCGCTCATGGGAGCGGGGGTCGCGGCCCAGCTCGGCTATTGGATCGGCCGGCGGGAGCGCCGCCGGCGGGAGCAGCCGGCACCAGAACTCGCCGGGCTCCGCGATGTCGAGGGCGCGGCCCGCGCGCTCGTCGATTCCGGCTGGGAGATCGAAGTCGCGGTCGAGGACGGCGACGACCCGGACGAGCTGGCACGATTCCTGAAACTGTGGGAGCAGCTCGAGGAGAGCGTGAAACGCTCGGAGACCGCCAGCGAAACTCCGGCGTAGCGTCCCGAGGTCAGGCGCAGCCTGACGAAGTCAGTGCCACTCGGGATACGCCCCGGCACGAAGTGGCTGGTCGAGCGGGCATCGCCCGACCTCGCCCGACATTGACGGCCTGACCGCCGCAATATCGCCGCGGCCAGCGCCGCTGACTAATCGACGAACTTCCCTTGGCCGCCGTCGACGATGATGTGGGCTGCGTTGATCCAGCTCGCGGCGGGACTGGCGAGGAAGGTGATGGCGCGCGCGATCTCCTCGCCGGTGCCGAGACGGCCGAAGGGCACGCTGCGCTCGACGCTCTTGTAGAGGTCGGGGTTGGCCTCGCGCGTCCGGTCCCAGCCGCCGCCGGGGAACCAGGTCGCCCCCGGTGAGAGGGCGTTGACGCGGATCCCCTTACGCCCCAGGGCCTGTCCGAGCTCGTTGGCGAGGACGCGCATCGCGCCCTTCGCCGGGCCGTACGACGACCAACGACCGAACCATTGCTTACTCGCCGTCGAGCCGATGAAGGTGATGCTCGCGCCATCGCTCGCCTCCAGCGCCGGTTGCGCGATCTCGATCGCGTGCACGGCAGCCATCACATCGACGTCGAAGTTGCTGCGCCAGCCCTCGGCGTCCTGCCCCGCCTGGCCAGTCGCGTTGTGGATGAGGATGTCGAGCCCACCGAGGGCTTCGACCGCGCCAGCGACGAAGGCGCGGGTCGAATCTGGGTCGGCGAGATCGGCAGGGGCGGCGTGAACCGTGCCGGTTGCGTTTGCGGCGAGCTCGCCGCGCGCGGTCTCGAGCCCCTCCGCGCCACGCCCACAGATCGCGAGGTTGGCACCCTCGGCCAGCAGCGCTTCCGCCGTGAAGCGACCGATACCACGGCTGCCACCAAGGACGATCGCCCTCCGCCCGGCCAAGCCCAGATCCATCTCGCACCTCCTCGCGCGAGCGCAAGCCTAGAGAAGGCACGCCACGACGGCGAGGCCAATAGCATCGAATCGGCGACGGGGAGGAGCGATGACCCGGATCAGCGTACGAGCGTTCGAGCGAGCGGACCTCAAGGCAGCGGCAGACCTCCTCGCGCCAACCCACCGGCGAGACCGCGAACGGCAGGCCGTTCTCGACGCCCCGCGGGCCAGCGAAGAGGCCACGCGCACAGCCGTCACGAAGCAGCTGGAGAACGACCGGGCCGATGGCGCAGTTGCGCTGGAGGGGGCCAGCTCGTCGGGTTCGCCTTCGGCGAGCGGGCCGCGGGCGCCCCGCCGGACAGGTACATGGGTCAGCTGGCAGCGCCTCGCTCGGTGAGCATCGGCGCGCGCGCGCACGCCGTCGCGCGGCCGGCGGACGCGAACGCGATCTATCGCTGGCTCTATCGTGAGCTGGCGGAGGGGGTGGGTGGCGCGGGGGTACTTCCGGGTGGCGCAGGGGGTACTCCACCACTCGGTCGGCGTGATCGCGGGGGACGAGTGCGCGCAGGAGGCGCGGTTCAATCTCGGTTTCGGACGGCACGTGAGCGCGGCCGGCCGCGAGGGAACGGGGCCGGTGGACGGGGCACGGTCGGACGCCGCGGGGATCCACGCCGCCGCCAGGGAGGACGTGGGCGTGGTGGCCGAACTCGCACGGACACTGGGCTTGCACCACCTCGGCTCGCCGATGTTCATGTGTTGGCCGGTGCTTCCGGAGCACGAACCGTTTCCCCGCGGCTTCCTCGGCTCCCCTCTCGAGGGCGACGAGAACCCCCACTTCGTGGCCCCTCGCGGGGTGGAGGCCGTGGGGATGGCGAGCTTCATGCGCAAAGGGTTCGTCCCACCGCATCTGAACCCTGACAAGAACGTCTATCTGTCCAAGGGCATCGTCCAGCCGGAAGCGCAGAACGACGGGGTGGGTCGCGCACTGCTGGACCCGGGCATGGCCGCAGGGTTACGAACGTTGCACGCTGTACGTGCTCTCCGGCAGCTACAGCGGCGCCCCGTTCTGGCTCGCCAATGGGTTCGTGCCCGTCGAGCACAACCTCGAACGTCATGTCGACGAGCGCGTCGCTTGGGCGCGAGGCCAACGCTAAGTGCAGCGCGCGACAGAGCACGCCGCCGCTGCCATGCCAGGGCGGGCGAACCGGCTACGGCCAGCGCGTCCGGGGCGAGGCGACGGAGTGCGGGCGTCGGAGCGCATGCTCCTTCGGCATCGGCCGAGTACGCGGTCGTGTAGGGTTGCGGGCCGACGGCCGCCGATGATCAATGACCTCGCGTACAAGCTGGACAGGCTCGCGATCATGGACCTGTTCCTTCGTGACGGCGGCGCGGTGGATAGCCACGATTTCGAGCGAATCCGGTCGTGCTTCGGGGACGATCTCATCTTTGTCGGCTTCAGGACGCGAGAGCCGCAACGCGGCGGTGATGCCTACCGACTACGTTCGGAACGCGCTGAAGCCGTTCGGGGTGACGCAACACCTGATGGGGAACCAGATCGTTGACATCCGTAATGACCGGGCGCAGGTGCGGACCGGCGTACAGGCAACGCACTGCCTCGCGGGCGACCGGGATACGATCCTCACGCTTTGGGCCGCCTCCGTGGATGTCAGGGCACGTACCGAGCGCGGCGCGAACTGGACAATCACGCGGCGCGAGCTGCAACCGCGCGGTAGCCAACGAACGAAGAACGCAGCCTGAGGAGAAGCCAATGCTGACGAAAGCGGACGAATACCCCTTCCACCAGACGGCCGAGACGTTTGCCGGGGTGCACACCTCCGACAAGCACTGGAACGACGGTCACTACATCTGCCTGTGCGACACGGACGGTGAGGTCTCGCTCGTCTCTACGGTGCGGCTTTACCAGAACACGGACGTGCTGGATGGATTCGTCTGCATCCGCCACGAGGGCATGCAGCACAACTTCCGGGTATCGCGACGGCTGCGGCCCGACTTCAGCTACCAGGCGGGACCGCTGCGGATCGAGCTGCTCGAACCGATGGAGTCGATCCGGCTCGTGCTCGAAGAGAATGAATTCGGTATCAGCTGCGACATCGTCTGCCGCACCGTTGGTCAGCCCTACCACGGCCCGCTCAGCTCGAACCGAATCGATGGCTGGCTGCTCATGGAGCGGATGACCTACGAAGTGGCGGGGCGCGCGGAGGGGTGGATCGAGGTCGCCGGGAGGCGCTTCGAGCTGACGCCGGAGCGGTCGGGCGTGTTCCGCAACCATTCCTGGGGCGTGCTCCGAGGACGGGGCGGCCCGCCACTGCACGGCGCCCCGGCGCCCTCGCCGCCGCGCCCCCGGGGGCTACGCAACTGGGTGCTGTACACGATGCCCGACCACGCCGGCTTCTACGAGTTCGTAGAGGACGCCGACGGCGTGCAGTGGTCCGGCGCCATCGCCAACGCGGACGGCTCCCGCAACAAGATGACCGGCGAGATCCTCCACGCCGACCGCGTGGTCGCCGTCACGGAAGTGACTCACGACCTGACGTTCTACGAAGGGAGCAGTCGCATCAGCGGCGGCTCCTTCACCATGACCGACGCCGAAGGCATCCGGCGCGAGTTCGAGATCGAGGACATGGGCTGGGTCTACTGCCAGGGCGGCGGCTACTTCAGCGGCTTCAATGATCGCCTGGGCCAAGGCGTCTACCGGGGCGAGTACCACGAGGAAGGCGAAGTCTGGGATTGCACGCACCCCGTCAAGATCATCGATAGCGACGGGAACGAGGTGGAGTTCCCGACCGTGCTCGCGGAGAGCTTCGTGCGGCTCAAGAGCGGTGACCAGGTCGGGACGGCGCACTTCGAGTGCGCCGCCTTCGGGCCCTACCCCCGCTACGGCCTCACGGGCGTTGACGGCGCCTAGGGGAGCCACCACCGGACCTTGACGACTTGCTCGCACACATGTTCTGATCTCGCGAAGAAGGTGAGCGATGGAATTAATGAAACTCCGCGGCCAGATCCGCGCGGGGATGTTCCCGAACGAGCGCGTCTTCACAGTGGAGGATAGCCAGGGCAAGACCTACGCCCTCATCGTTTGGGCCGAGGATCTTGAGGATGTATCTGAGGAGGAAGCCACGATCGAGGTGAGGCTCTTGTTTGCCGACAACGGCCTCTCGCTCGTGAAACTCCGAGGTGAGGACATCGGATCGGGCTACACAGTGTCAATCCCTACCCACCAGCTGCAGCCGGCCTAATTGCGCGATTCGTGATCCTCAGCAATAGCGCCATCTTCGATGCTCTCGACGACGGACGATTGGTGCTGGAGCCGGAGCCCTCTCCCCGTGTCAGCGATGGCACTGGTACCCCGTCCCCCTTCGGGACCTCGTCGCTTGACCTCAGGCTGGGCTCGGTTCTTCAGGTCCCGAAGCAGGCGCAGCTTGCGATTGATCTCCGTGAGAAGGGGAATATAGCCGATACCCTAATGGTCCTGTCCGACTCCATGGAAATCGATCCCGAAAAGGGCTACAAGCTCAAACGCAACCAACTGGTACTCGCGCAGACCCTCGAACGAATCTCCTTGCCGCTACCGCAAAACCTCGCTGGCACTGCTGTAGATAGGCCGGCACTAGCAGCGCGCATCGAGGGCAAGAGTTCGCGAGCGCGCTTTGGCCTTCTCGTCCATTTCACCGCGCCAACGATTCATGCGGGCTGGGATGGCCCAATAACCCTCGAGATGATGTGCCTCGGGCCGTTGTCCTTCACCCTCTATCCAGGACTCCCCATCTGCCAGCTCATTGTCGAGGAGGTCAAGGGGGAACCGATCGAGAGCCTCAGCCAGTTCCAAGGGCAGACTACTCCGGCCGGCGACGCGCCCACCGGCTAGATGCGCTGCGAACGATTCCGACTTGGCGGCGACCGGCTAGTTCATCGTCACCTTGTCGGGCGTGATCCGGAGGATTACGCGCTTGTCCGCGTCGAGCTGGGCGGCGAAGGCCGCGTGGTCATCATCGGCCTCCATGCCGAAGGCGCTTCGCAACGCACGCGTCAGGGTCACCCGCTCGGGGTCCTCGGCGATGCGCTCCGCGGTGCCGTAGAGCACGAGTTGGCGCTGGCCCTCGTTCACCACCATCGCCACCTTCGGCTGCCGGGCGACGTTGTGCCATTTCGCGCGCTCAGTCGTGACCGACATGAGGACGTGCGATCCGTCGTACACGTAGCCCATTGACGATATCTGGGGCGAGCCATCGCGCCGGCCGGTGGCGAGCACGGCCAAGTGGTGTTCGCGGAGGAACTGTTCCTGGTCTGCAGTGAGATCCATCTCGAAGCCTCCTTAGGTGCCGTTCAGGGCGCGTGCGAGCGCCGCTCGCTCATCGGCTAGCCAACGCTGCGAGAGCGCGGAGTTCGGCACGGAACCGTTCGAGCCGTGGTACGCACCTGGATAGATGTGGAGCTCGGCGGGGACACCCGCCGCGCCCAGGGCGCGGGCGTAGGCGACATCTTCGTCCACGAAGAGGTCGAGGTCACCGACGTTGATGTACGCCGGCGGCAAGCCCGCGAGATCGGTCGCCCGAGCGGGGGCGGCATAGGGAGAGACGCCTTCGCCGCCCGCGTTTCCGGCGAGGTAGGCGCCCCAGCCCGCAAGATTCGCTTCCCGGTTCCAGAGCCGTGGATCGGTGATCGCGTGGCTGCTGGCGGTGGCGTTGCGGTCGTCGAGCATGGGGTAGACGAGGAGCTGGAAGCAGAGGGGCACCTCGCCCCGATCACGGGCCGCGAGCGCGACGCCCGCAGCGAGCCCACCACCCGCGCTGGCCCCGCCGACGGCGATCCGGCCGCGGTCGATGCCGAGCGAGTCTGAGGACGCCGCGAACCAGGCGAGGCCGGCGTAGCAGTCCTCGAGGGGGGCCGGAAAGGGATCTTCGGGCGCGAGACGGTACTCGACCGACGCCACGAGCACGCCCAGGTCGTCGGCGACGCCGGCGCAGTAGGCGTCGTTCATCGCGATGCTACCGAGGACCATGCCGCCGCCGTGGATCCAATAGAGCGCGGGCGACCCCGGAGCGAGGCCCGCGGGCCGGTAGAGGCGGACCGTGACGGCTGGCTCGCCGGCCGGACCGGGCACGCTGCGGTCTTCGATGGCAACGGTGGGCGGCAGCACCGGCTGCGGCAGGCCCGCCGCCATCTCGGCCATCCGCGCTCGCAGCGCAGGGATGTCGGACCAGTCGCGCGGATCGAGCGGGAGTGTGTCGAACACTGCCCGGTGCTCCGCATCGAGGCGATCGCTGAGGTCGATGGTGGGTGCGGTCATGGTCCTGCTCTCCTCAACGCCCAGGGGCGCTTGGCGACGCAGTCTACCTATTGGCTCAGCCTCGCGGGCCGCCCCCAACGGCGCCGAGCGCGGAGTCTCCGCCGCCACACGCCCGGGGACCGCCGGGCCCGTCCGGCCGCCGTCCCGCAGCGGCCTCCTTCGCGGACACGAGCCCTACCAGCACGCATGCACATTCGCGTACCCTCCCGGGGAGGCCACGCGAATGTGGAAACGCTTCCGCAGGCGCCAACCAACCAGCCGGCTCGATGGCGCTGCTCCCAGTGCTGAGCAGGCGGTGTTGCTACGAGCGCTGCAGGACCTCGCCGGGACCGCGCGGGGAGTGGTCTACGACGTACCCCGCGAGACGCGTCCCTGGGCCAGGGACGGGACCCCGGTGTTCGTGGACGGCTCGCCTGCCTGGCAGCGCTACCTGCGGGCCCGACGAAGCGTCGACGACGGTCAGCTCACGATGCTCCTGTCGCACCGCCAGCTCGGCGACGACGAGCGGCGGCTGGCGGTGGATTGGGGCACCTCCTATGCGAATTCGTTCTTGCTGGTCGAACCCCGCGATGAGCGCTGCGACCTGAGCGATCCGCGCTCGGCGATTGCGATCGAGCTCGAAGAGCTCTGCCGCCCGCTGACGAAGTCGGCGGCCGGAGAGGATTCGTCCCCCCGAAATCGCTGGACCGCGCAAACGCCGCTCGGCGAACGCTTGCGCGAGCTCTACGGCCGCTGGGTCTATTGGGACGCGCCCCTGCCCGCCGGGCACACGACGGAGGTCCCGCTGGTGCTGTCCGGCGCGAACGACACGCTATCGACCCAGCTGCTCGCGGAGCTCTACGTGCGCTTCCCCCAGCAGAGCTTCGACGCGGCCCTGGTTGAGCTGCGGCTGCGCGAGCGGGAGCTCTTCGGCGGGCCGGTCGCACAGGCTCGCAGCGCGTTCAAGACGCGCCTCGGGCTGCCGATCCTCCACGATCCTCGGGCGGTCGATCGCGCCGTCCGTCAGCTCGTCAATATGGGCAAGATGAGCGTCGTCACCGGGTTCCCTCAGCACCGAACCTTCGGCGCCGATCACCAGGTCCCGGAGGACCTTCCCGAGGACGAATTCGAGCGGCTTCTCATGAACTAGGCGAGCTGCGTGCGGTGCGAAGGTTCATCCAGATGGCTACCTCCGCCACAGGCCCGCAGACCGGCCGATCTGAGACTGCGCTCGCTCTTGGGCCTGACCAACCAGGTTCGGGTGCTCGTAGCTAGGACGAACGTGTGGCCGACCCGCTGCCGCGCCGCAGCCAAAGGCACGAGTCAAGAATTGGGCCGCGGAACGCGACACGGTGACGCGCGCGCTTGCCCTCGATTCCGCGAACCCGATGCGATTTCGGGTCACTCGATGGCTCACGCTTGAACCGACGCGGTGACGCCGAGCCCGAATCATTCGGCGGCGGGGCGTCAGGTTCCAGCTTTCTTGGTGGCCAACTACCGAACACGAGCGGAACGGCTGTGGCAAGGGTCACCCGATGAGCAAAGCCACCGTTACAAAGCGGCGTCGAGTCGGGACGAGCAGGCCGACGATCGATGCAGGCCTGGAACCCCTGCTTCGACCCCCATCCAGAAGGAGACCCGCTGATGGCGAGGCGAGGGGGTGGTTATGGAGGACGTGGTGGGGCTCGGTCATCCTCTTCTGCTTGGCGATTTGCTGGTCGAGCTCATCGCCGCATTCGCCCTGGGCACCGGCAGGACAGGCCTTTGGGGATGACCGGAAGGTTGAGCGGAAGGCTGCGGACGTGGTTCCGGCGATCGTCAGCCTTGCATTCTTCTTGGCGCTACCCTGTTTGTGCTTTTTCAGGTTTCCAAGGCCCGAGGGCTTAGCCGAGCGCATGCGTTGTGAGGGCTCCTCTCGTTCCTCGACCTCATCATCGGACTGCTCGTGATGATCGGGATGCCAACTCGCCGCCGCCGTCGACGCCGATCGAGGCGGAGGAGGGCGCTAGAGCTAACAACCGCGGTGAGCTGCTCGTCGGTTACCAGGCTATTTCGAGAGAGCAACCGGCAGAGGGATTCTCGCGAGTGGGGGATGGCGAAGCGAACGCCACCGTCGACCGCGACGCCTTCGCCAACGGTCGGTTAGGCTGCTGCTCCGCCGGGCGAGTCGTTAGACTGCTCTCCGCCAGGCGAGCATCTCGCGGATGGGGTCGCAGGACGGGGGAGGGTCAGCGTGGACAAGGACGCAACCCTGGTGTCCGCGGGCGCGGTAGATGTCGCCATGAGCTACCGGAGCGACATCCCGGGCGACTCGGGGCTCACCATCCAGATCTATGCGGAAGTAGACGGGCAGGAAACCGAACTGTTGCGCTTCGACTGCTTCACGAACGCGCCGCACTACCACTACGCGCCGGGGCAGGATAGTGGTGAGCGCGTGATGCTCGACGCGACCGCGGTCGGCGATCCGCTCGCCTGGACGCTGGAGTGCTTCGAGCGGGGCCGCTTGCGGGCCATGGTCGAGCGAGCAGGCTACGCGAAGGTCGCGGCCGCGCTGGACGAGGACGCGTTCCAGGCGGCGCTGCCCGCGGTCGGCGACAAAGCGCGGGCGCTCGTCGCCCAGCACGCGTCGTAGCTAGACCGGGACACGCCGCCCTCATCCAGCCGCGCCTGTTGGCATGAAAATCCCATTCGGCCTGGGCCCAGCGTCCACTGGCTTCCTTCCGGCGGCGCCTCCGGCCCATGGGATGCCCAACTCCTGGCCTGGCTGACTCGAGCCGCAGCTGTTCTCGTTCTACCCGCTTGCGTTGTGAAAGCCTGGAGTTCAGGCGCGTTCCTCTCGCTGAGCGCCCAGATGCTCGCTTCTGCAGCGCAGGCGCGGAGCCACTCTCCGGACAGTCTCGGCGCTCATTGTGGTGGGAAGTCAAGATTGATGACTGGCGGCGCCGACGCAGGGTCCAGCACTACCGCTTGTGTTGTGGTCGATCTCGCAGGGTTGAAACTTTGTGCCCAAAGGGTCCACGTTCCTGGTCCAAGCCCTAGGGCGAACGCGCCGCCTGCGTCAACTGACGACGACGCAAAAGCTGAGTCGCCCGTTCGCTGCCCGTAAGCGCGCGTTGCCCCCACGGCCTCGCCCGTTAGTACGATGGTTGATGCCTCGTAAGTGAAGACCACCTCTGTACTCTGGGGCACGGCGACCACAAGATCCCCGACAATCTGGAAGAACGATGCAGGACCTTTGCACATCCCGGCCGGAAACGTGTTCCCGCTGCACGAGGCTCCCACAATAGTCACGCGATACTGACCCGCCTCGGGAACAGTGGCGGTGAAGAAACCTCCTTCGTCCGTGAATGCATCCACACGGAAGTCCCCTTCAGCGGCAATGATCGCCACGTTGATCCCGTTCGGCGGAGCACCAGCGTCCACGGCGGCCCGTCCGGAAACTTGGAAACCCTCGGGTTGGGAGGGGGGTGCGGGGGTTGCGACTTCGGTAGCGGGTGGTGGAGTCGGCGACGGAGCGAGGGTTGGCATCGGTGGAACGGTCGTCGGAGTGAACGGGGTTGGGGCGGCGGGCTGTGGTGTCGGCGTGGGGGTTGGGGTGGCGGTGGGCGCCACCACGTTCATCGTGGGGCTGGGCGTTCGCGTCGGAGACGAGGTGGGGGAGGGAGATGCCCCTCCCGGCTCGGTGGGCGCGGCCGTCTCGGTGGCATCGGCCCCGGCGAGCTCGGGTCCCGTCGGCTCGCCATTGCCGCCACGTGCGAGAAGGAAGCCCACGATCGCGATGACGATCACCGCGGTCGCCGCGACTCCAATGAGCAGCCAGCGGCCCCCCGGTACCGCCTCCTCACCCACTGCGCCAGGACCCCATCCGCCACCATCACCTCCAGGGGGCGCACCTCGCGACACGCCGCTGGTCCCTCAGCCAAGACGGGCCGCGCTCCGTCACGCCCCTCGACCCGAGTTTGCGCGGAGGCCGGCAGGTCCGAGGTTGGTCCAGGCGCGGTCTCGAGCGAGGCCTCGGCCAGCGCCCGTTCTGGCGCTCGGGACCGCTCTACCGCCACAGACTCCTTCGCCCCGATTATCTCGAATGCGGGCTCTGGAGGGGCCGCCCTCTCGGTAGAAGCCTCCGATGGTGCCTCTTCCAAGGTACTTTCGAGGGGCGTAGCCCCAACCGCCTCTGACGGCTTCGCAACCGACTGAGTCGGTTCAGCGTCCTCGGTCAGCTCGGTCTCCAAAAGGGCTGGCTGAGCCTCGACCGCCCCGGAAAACGAAAGGGCGAACGCAGAGGTGGTGGCGAAGCGATCCGTTTGCTGTTTGTTGAGCGCTTTCAGAATCGACGTCTCCGCCGTTTCGGATAGCCCGGGATTCAGTGTCCGAGGAGCCGGAACCGGATCCTCCCGATGCTGGAGCGCCATCGCGACGGGATCGTGGCCCAGGAACGGGACCCGGCCACACACCATCTCGAACGCGACGACCCCGAGCGAGTAGACGTCGGATGCGGGGGTAAGCGCCTCGCCGCGCGTCTGTTCGGGGCTCATGTAGGCCGGAGTGCCAAGTGAAACCCCGGCCTGCGTCAGCATCGTGGAAGCCTCCATTAACCTGGCGATGCCGAAGTCCGTCAGGTACGCGTTTCCCTGGTCGTCGAGGAGAATGTTTCCAGGCTTGACGTCTCTGTGGGTGATACCGGCGTCGTGGGCCGCATCGAGCGCGGAGGCTATACGTTCGAGGATTCGCGCCTCATCCTGCGTCGCCAACCGGCCTTGGGCGAGGCGATGGTCGAGGCTGTCACCCCTCATGAGGCGCATCACGAGATAGGGCTGACCGTCGTGTTCACCGAAGTCGTGGACGGGGACAATGGCCGCATGTTCAAGCGAGGCGATTGCCCGAGCCTCACGTTCAAAGCGGCTTCGGAACTGGGCATCCGCGAGAAGCTCGCGGCGCAGGACCTTTACGGCAACCTCGCGGCCGAAACGCGGGTCGTAGGCTCGATAGACGCTTGCATGGCCGCCGTGGCCAAGTTCGCCTCTTAGCTCGTACCTGCCAATCGCGTCCGGCGGCATTTGTTGAGTTGCCCTCTCCCCATCCGCAAGTCAGACGCGCGTGATATCCGGAGCAACGGGAGCCTAACACCGGCGTCAACGAGCCGTTGACCCCTAAGACGTCAGCCAAGTGGAGTGAGGGAGAACCTAGCCAGGGAAGGGGAGGAGGTGCCGAGGAGGCGCGACGGGCTGGAGCAGATCATGGGGAAGCTGCCGGCCCGGAAGTGGTCCTTGCCTGCGGACGACGGGAGCCGTAGCGGTCAGGCCAACGCCCGCGCCCTTGGCCTCGAAAGTGCCGCCAGCACCAGGAATCAGAGTGAGCGACGCGGTCTGGTCCGCAAACGCGCTGACGCGGAAGTTCCGGGATTCGGAGACCGTTCTGCGAACCGCCTAAGCGTGGCCACGAGACCCCTCCGGTACCGCGGAGCGGCGAATTGGGCCATGAGTTCACGAGTCCCTGACCGCCTTAGGGGTTCTGCGTCTCGCAGGAGGCATCGAAGGTATCGCCGGGCTGGCCGCCGCCGGTGCAGACATCCGTGTCGGCGCCGCCGTCGTGGCTGTCGTCGCCGGGGCCACCTTCGAGCGTGTCGTCGCCGGTCTCACCGTCGAGGGTGTCGTCGCCCTCCTCTCCGTGGACCGTGTCGTCACCCCCTTCGCCGTTCGCGATATCGCTGCCGCCCCCCGCGAAGACGATGTCGTTCCCGAGCCCGGCGGTGATGGTGTCGGCAGCGTCGCCCGCGACGATGCAATCGTCACCACCCACGCCATCGATCGTGTCCACGAGATCGCTGCCCAGCATGAGGTCGTTGCCGCCGCTGCCGGTCATCGTGCCGCCGCCGGTGGAGAGGGTGGTATACGAACCGGTGCAGCCGGGCGGGGCAAGCGCATCGGCATCGATCGTTTGCGACAGCTCACCGATTTTGGTGCGATTTTGGTGACGGGAACCGTGTTCGAGGCCGTTACCCCGACCACGACCTTGCCGAGGGCGAAGACGAAGACGAGCACGAGGAGTAGCCGGATCGCGGGCCGCCGCATGGGCTAGGCCGCCCGCTGCCTCGGCAGCAGCTTCACATCATCCTCGGGCGCGAGGCTGAAGAGGTAGATGCACTCGGGCAGGACGACAAAATACCAGCGGGCCACGTCGCGTTCCTCCCACACCACGGGCACCCCGGCCTGCTCAGCGACAGCGACGAGGTCTTCGATCCGGTCGAGCCGCACCTGGGGAGTCGTCTCGAGGCTCGTATCGCGGAGATGGCCGGCCCGCAGGCGCGAACGGTACTGCGCGTGGATGCGCGTGATCGCGTCCGAGCGCTTCGCCAATTGCACGAGCGCGAAGAGAGCGACCAGCCCCAGCGCCGCCGCGTAGAGCGCAACAGAAGCGATGCTCGCGGTCGCGGCGACGGTCTCTTCCACTCGAATCACGCCCCCGGCGCGGAAGTCGAAGGGACTGGCCTCGGACTCCCCGCGGAGAAACTCGAGCCCTCGTTCGCTGAATCGGAAGCTGAGGGCAGGTGCGATCGCGTCAGTGAATTCCTGACCGTCTACGCTGCCCGCGATCTCTAGCTCGGCGAACACCGAGAGGTCGTGGACGGCGTAGGTCAGTCCCGTTTCCTGTTCGAAGAGGGTAATTGCCGCCTCGATATCGGGGGCGAGGAGAACGCCGTCCAAGTGAAAGGCGGTGGTCCCAGCGAAGCTCTCGGCGGCTGTCACCGGGAGGCGTCGCGTCCAGCCGCTGGGGTTGCTGATTTCTGCGTAGAGCGCACCCGCGCCACCGACGATCGCTTCGTCCGCGATCTCTATCTGGTAGTCGAAGTTGAAGGCGACGCGGTCGGTGAGCGCCCAGAAGATCGGGGCACTGGAGGAGGCCACCCCGTCGTCGTAGATGGCCGACGGATTGAGCGTTGCGTAGGTAAGCGTTCCGGTGTGCGTGAAGGGCGTCTCCACGACCAGGGGCTCATCGCTGTCGCGCTGGAGGGCGTAGCCGAGAACCAGTGCCGAACTGACGAGGAGAACGGCGAGGGAGCCGAAGGCGACCAGTCCCGGGGCGCCCAGCAAGATGGCCGCGCGCTGGCGCCAGGATGCCGTCCTAGCCGGCGGCGACGACCCTCCGCCGCCCCCTATTCGGCGCCTGCGGCGGTTCTTTAGGTCGGCTTGGCCTGCTGGTCCGAGCACCATGGCTAGTGCCGCGGTGGAGGCGACGATCGCGAAAATGTGAGGGCTTCGCAGTCCGTTAAAGAGCTGCCCGAGAACGGGGACGCCGAACCAGACCGCCCCCACGACATCGGCCGATCCGGGCTGGAAGGAGTCGATCCATGAGTTGTTGTCGCCCTGAGCCGTGAGGCGGAGGCCGTCGGTTGTGACCTCGCGGGCGACTACGCGGTGGATCACGAGCCCCAGTGCGGGGTGCTCGTAGCCGATGATGTCCCCGACCCGGTAGGTCGACTGCTGGCGGAGAACGACGAGGTCGCGTTCTTCGAGCGCAGGCTCCATCGAGTTGCCAGTGATGACCGCCGTGCTCAGTGGGCTTCCGAAGCCAGGGGGGCCGAGCAGCACCAGCCCGGCCACGAACAGAGCCAACGCGATGCCGATGGCGCCAGCTCTGAGGAGCGGTCGAGGCATGATGGTCGCCGTCCTACTGGGCCACGACGGCGCGCAGCTCGTCCGCCGTACTTGCGAGCGCCTGTGGGCTCGTCGTCACGCAGGTCACGGCGACGCTACGTTGGTGCAGGCGTACCAGTCGTTACCCGCGGCCACGAGCTTGGCGCGGATCGTCGAGCCGACCGGGGGTGAGGAGTCGAGGTCGAAGTCGACCTGGTCGAGATCGCTGGGGTTCGCGTCGTTCAGTGTGTAGATGACGTTGCTGATGTTGTAGCCACTGGTCGTGCCCGTGCCCTCGCCCACCTTCGAGGCGCCGACGGTGTTCGCCGCCGTCCAGCCCACCAGCACAAACCCGAGCGGCACGACCAGAGCGAGCCCCATCAGCGTCGAGGGTGTGGTGAGCCTTGCAGCATGCCGCACGGGTGCCCCTCCGGAGTCCCTAGGGGCAGTGTGCGAGCCCCGGCTGCCTCGGGGCATCAGGGTTCGCCCTGAGTCGCAACCCGCCGAAGATGGCATCGCTCCGCGCGTCGGCCTTTGCTCGAGGCAGAAAGAAGCCCATCCCCCGCAGGAGGGATGGGCCTTTCGTCCTCGGAGCAGAGGGGTCGGGGGGTTAGCCCTAGTCGGTGACGACGACCCGCACTTGGTCAGTCGCGAGCACCGTTGCCTGCGCTGTCACAGTCGTGTCGCAGTCGATCGCCGTCGTGATGTTCGTGCAGGCGTACCAGATGCCACCGCCACTGGAGTCGAGGCGAAGCTCGATATTCGCCCCGGCCGCGGGAGCTATGTCCAGATCGAACTCGACGAGGTCGATCTCGTCCGAATCCGTAGCATCCAGCGTATAGGTGATGTTGGTGATGATGTAGCCACTCACCGCGCCGGTGCCATCACCGGCCTTGCTCGCCGGAACCGTGTTCGACGCGGCGAACCCCAGGGTGGCGGTCGCGATACCGAGCACGCCGACAAGCGCAAACGCGCGGCCCAGTCGATTCAATTGCCAGGGAATGATTCTCATGATTGTCCTCCGCCAACCCGCGGTAGCGGGGGCTTCTCAGGCCGATTAACGGCATGCCGCGCGGAACTGAGTAGGGGCCAACACCGCTGGATCGACCTTCGCGATCATCGCGGGAAGCCGATGGCCCGAAACCATCGGGGTCAGGCGCCCAGCGGCGGCGTGATACGGCCCCCTGAGGACGCGGCGCCGGTGCTCCGCCGGCCAGCTTCGGCGAGCAGGCGGCGGCGACTCTTGGGGGGATGACCGGGCGCAGCGAATCGGTTCTACGGCGCCGATGACCTTAGGCAGACCCGAGCCAACTAGTGCAACGACGGCGCCGCCCGCAACACCTCGGCGAAGACCTCCAGCGTCCGACGCGCGAAGCGCGACATGTTCGCGCGCCGGTCCAGTTCGCCCGTCTCCAGCGTCTCGCTGTGCGTGGCCGGCCCCGCCACCGCGATACACGTGTGGCCGGCGGCGTCACCGTACGGATTCCCCGTTGGCCCCGCCGCGCCCGTCTCGCCGAGCCCCCAGGTCGCGCCCAGCCGCTCCCGAATCACCGTAGCGATCAGCCGCGCGTAGGGCTCGCTGCTCGAGCGCACGCCCGGGTGCTCGTTCAGGTCGATCCCGAGGAGCACGTCCCGCGCGATCCCTGTGTAGGTCACGGCCCCGCCGCGGTAATACGCCGACGCCCCCGCCACGGCGAGCAGCGCCGCCGAAACCAGCCCCCCAGCGGTCGTTTCGACCACCGCTACGGTCTCGCCCCGGTCCACCAGCAGCGCAGCGATGTCGGCCGCCAACGTCTCCAGCTTCTGCATCAGCTCTCTCCCGCCTGCCGGCGGTCAATCTGCTGACCGACAGCGCCAGCGCACCTAGAAGACGATGACACAGCGGCCGCGCGTGCCGCCCGCCTCGAGGCGGCGATGCGCTTCCCCCGCCTGCTCCGGCGGGTAGGTGGCGGCGACCCGCAGGGTGACAAGGCCGTCGTCGGTCTGCTGACGCAGCCCGTCGAGCAGATCGACGCGATGGTCGTAATCCCGCACCGAGGTGCGATGGAAGGCGATGCCACGCTCACCGGTGCCGCCCCAACCCCGCACGGAGGCGAAGGCGCCGCCGTCGCGGACCGCTCCAGCGGCGAGCTCCTTTTGGACGGCGCCGTCGGCGAGGGCATCGACGCCGTCAGGGGCCACCTTCCGAATCTGAGTGGCGATGTCGTCCCCCCGCGGCACGACGAGATCGGCACCGAGGTCCCGCACGAGCTGTTCGTCCGCGGCAGACGCGTCGCCGATCACGCGCAGCCCCTCCGCCTTTGCGAGCTGCACGAGGTAGCCGCCGTAACATCCCGCCGCGCCGGTCACGGCCACCGTCTGGCCTGGCTGCAGCGCAAACTGGTCGAGCGATTGCCGGGCCGTGAGCCCGTTCATCGGAAGCGTGGCCGCCTCAACGTGGGTGGCGCCCGCGGGCGCCGGTGCGACCGCGTCAGCGGCCAGCACGATGCTCGCCCGGTACGCCCCATGACTGCCGGTCGGGATCACCATCGCTATGACTGCAGCCCCGACGGCCAGATCGGTCACGGCATCAGCGCCGATCTCGTCGATCACGCCGGCTGCGTCCATCCCGGGGATGTACGGCGGCGGATCCTTTCGCAGCGCCTCGGCGCGGTCGCCATTGCGCACGAAGGTGTCGGTCGGATTGACCGCGGCAGCGTGCACCCGAAGCCGCACTTCACCGGGCCCGGCATGGACCTCGGGCAGATCGACGACCTGCAACGCTTCCGGACCTCCGAACTCGAGCACGCCCACTGCCTGCATACGTTCGTCTCCCTTGCCCCCGGAGGCTTCTCTCGGCCTCGCGGCTTGAGCGCGAACGTACAGTGCGCGAGCAGCGCATGCACGTCTCACCGCGGTATGCGAACGCGGTCGGGCGGCGGACTACGCCCCCACCAGCACTCCTCCGCCATCGCCGAGTGCTAGTGCACACCGACCTGGCGCCGGAGGTTCGCAGCTATCGGCGAGCGCTCGCTACCTTCGCACGGTCGGAAACGGTGAAGTGCCAGGGCAGCGAGATCGGAGAGCAACGAGGCTCGCTCTCAGGCTCGGCGCCGTCGGTGCGGGGTTGGCGGAGGCTTCCGGCCTCACCGTCGCTCGTCGGTCTCCACGAACACCGCGTGGTACGGGGGGCTGCGCCAGCCGGTCCAGGCCGCGGGATGCTCCGCAATCCGCTCCTCCAGCCAGTTCACCGAGGCCTGCTGGCAGGCGCGCAGGGCACTTGGATCGGACCCGGTCACCGGCAACGGCGGGCCTATCTCGACGACGCGTAGCCAATCTGACCCCCCCGTGAACACGGGAAGGATCGCCGCGCCGGTCCCAGCGGCGATCTTTACCGGTCCGTCGGGCAGCAGCACGCTGCCGCCGAGGATGGGAAACGACCGAACGCGGGAGGCAGTGCTCGCGACTGTGACAGAGATGACGCGGTTCTTGGAGAGAAGAACGTGCAGGCGGCGAAGCGGCGCAACGGTTCGCCCTTCATCGATGACGACCCGTTCGGCAAGGAATCGGTTTTCCGCATGGCGCAGCAGCGGGTTGGCCAAGCGGACGCCGAGTGGGTGGGAGGGCCGGCTCAGGTGCGCCAGCGGAAGCCCTGCCTCGAACAATGCCTGCTTGACCGAGACGTTGCTCCCAAGGCACTCGTGCACCCAGAGAATCGCGCCGTGCCCTGCCTCCAGCGCAGCGTGCACGTGCTCGATGCCGTTCAAGCGGATGGTCCCCGTCCACCACGGGAGCAGCGCGCCCCGGAGGACGAGTACCCGTTCGTAAAGCATCATCGCTTCGGATTCGCGAAGCACTTGCGATGGGGGCAGCGCCAGTGCCCGGGGGATCTCGCGAGGCAACCTCTCCCGCAGCTCCTGCCGGTATTTCGAGCCGCGTCGCGTGAGAAGACGCGCCAGGACCCGGCATCCCGCGATCCCTAGGCGCCGGGGCGCGAAGACCAGTGGCAGGATGGAGACCTCGATTCCGAGCTCCCACAACTGCCAAAGTGTCGGCAGCGGGATTCGGTTTCGGAGGCGGCTACTCGATCCCAATCCATCCCACGATCTCGTCCCGCAGCGGTTCCCCTCCGACGGAATGCAAGCGGGGCCACGCTAGCGCTGACGATCCTACATGGCCCTCCCAGCGAAAAGGGACGCGGCTCACGAGTGCGCGTAGCCGGACGTGAACGGAGGGCGCCAGTCGCAAGCAGGATGACCGCAGGGATCACCTGTGGGACCGCAAAATAGATCCCATCTGATTGAAGGCTGCCCGTGGGGCCTCAAGGCTCTCCCCAGACGGGAAGGCAGAGATCCAGGCGTATGCGCGACGGAGGTGACGGGCTTCAGGGGCACCGGCGCGCTACCATCGGCGCTCGCCTTGGAGGTCGGGATGGCACGGAGCCT
>CAUYXJ010000019.1:0-34329 GCA_963577065.1 Dehalococcoidia bacterium
TCGGCCGGAAACGCCGGCGCCACCACCTTCAGGCCGGGCATGTGCGCGTAATACGCCTCGATGCTCTGCGAGTGGTGCTGGCCGCCATGGACGCCGCCGCCCCAGGGGGTGCGCACGACCATCGGCAGGTACTGCTCCCCCCGCGTGCGGTACGACCAGCGGGAGGCTTCGCTGCAGAGCTGGTCGAAGCCGGCGTGGATGAAGTCGGCGAATTGGATCTCCGCGATCGGCCGCTGGCCGTAGTGCGCCGCCCCGATCGAGATCCCGATGATCGACGATTCGGCGAGGGGCGTATCGATGACGCGGCCGGGGTGCTTCCCCGCAAGCCCATCGGTCGCGCGGAAGACGCCACCGGCTTCGAGGTCCTCGCCCAGCAGGAAGACGCGATCGTCCGCAGCGAGCGCCTCGTCCAGCGTTTCGCGGATGGCCTCGATCACGCTGACCTCAGCCATCGGCGGTCTCACGGTAGACGAAGCCGAGGGCGTCCTCGGGAGCGGGGTCAGGTTGCGTGATCGCCCAGTCCGCGGCGGCCCGCACTTCCGCTTCGACCTCGGCCTCGATCGTGTCGAGGTCCTCCTTCGGGAAGAGCCCGTCGGACTCGATGCGCGCGCGGAAAAGGCCGACCGGGTCCTTCTGCGTCCAGTCCTCGAGCTCCTTCCGCGGGCGGTAGCGCGTCTGATCGTCGTCGCTGGAATGGGCCCAGAGGCGATGGCACTTCGCCTCGATCAGGAACGGCCCAGCGCCCCGGCGCGCCTGATCGACCGCCGGCCGCACCGTCTGGTAGACGGCGATCGCATCGAGTCCGTCGACGACCGCGCTCTGGATGCCGTAGGCCGCGGCGCGGTCGGCGACATGCGCCACCGGCATCTCCTTCTCCGTGCTCTCGGAGATGGCGTAGCCGTTGTTCTCGACATAGAAGATGACCGGCAGCTTATGGATCGCGGCGAAGTTCAGCGCTTCGTGGAAGTCGCCGCGGCTGGTGCTGCCCTCGCCACAGCTGGCCAGGGCCACGATCGGGTCGTCCCGCATCTTCGCCGCCAGCGCGACCCCAACGACGTGCACGAGCTGCGTGGCGACGACGCTCGACTGGGTGAGGACGCGGCGCTCCACGCTCGCCCAGTGCGAGGGCATCTGCCGACCGAAGGCGTTGGGGTCGTCCCGCTTCGCGAAGGCGTTCAGCATCGCTTCCCGCGGGGTCATGCCGAGCACGAGCATCACGCCCATGTCGCGGTAGTAGGGGGCGACGTAGTCGACGCCCGCCTGCAAGGCCATGCCCGCCCCGACCTGGGCCGCCTCCTGCCCCGCCCCCCCGATGACGAAGTCGGCGCGGCCCTGGCGGTTGAGCGTCATCATGCGTTCGTCCAGCCGTCGCGAGAGCAGCATGTAGCGGTACATCGCCTCGAGCTGCTCCTCGCTGAGGAGGTAGTCGGGGAGCATCTGGCGGGAGCGTTTGGGGCGGGTCTCGCTGGCGGTCATGGGGCGCGGCGTCCTCGCGTCCATGCTAGCAGGTGGGCTTTAGCGGCTCGGTGAGGGGGTAGCGACCCTAGACGAACACCGCCAGAGGGAGGACCTCTAGCGAAGGACCAGGTACCTCGACCGAGGCGACCGGAAGCTTGATTGCCCCACTCGTCTGGAGCTCGTCGAGAGCCTCTTCCAAGACCGCATCAGGGAGGTAGGCCGAGAACGAGCGCCGCAATAGGCTCACGGACTCTCCCTCAAGATGGCGTTCCGTGACCTTCCCAAGAACCTTAAACCGCCCAAATCTGAGCGATTCCAAGATTTGAGCGGTCGCAACATCACGACGCAGCAGGATGATCGCATGTGCGCCGCCCGCGGCCTCCAAGACAACATCCTCGTATGGCGCGTCGGCGAGATCCTCTTCGAGCGCTCGGGAAATAGCGAGAGTCTCGTCTTTGTCAGAAGATCCCTTCGGTACTGCGGCGGGTGGAGCAGCGGGCTTACCTTTGCTCCGCCGCTGTGCCCGGGACACAGCAGCCGCAGGCGCCTGGGCTGCACCCGTCGTCGCCGCGAACTTGAAAAACCGCTCTAGCGCCTTCAGTGCCTCCCCAAGCGACGACCTTCGGACATGACCATCGATCTCAACGAAATCGCCTGGCACGAGGCTGGGGGAGTCGATCGACCGAATTAGGTTCTCGGCCCGGAGTCTGCTTCGGAGCTGATTGAACAAAGACGCCTCGGTTTGGCGCCGTACCAGGCCAACGACTGTCTCCGACCCTGCAACACCGGATGACTGTCGGCTCCCACCTAGTTCCAGAGCGAGGATCGGGGAGAGGAGGCCACCGGCTCCGAGTTTCCCCCCTTTCGACGAGTCGGTAGTCTGGGACTCTCCCGCGGTCCGCTTGACCTCCGCCTCGAAGGACACCCCGCCTTCGACGGATGCCAGGAGCGAGACGACCATGTCCGAATCCAAGTAGATAGGGTAGACCGGGGCTTCGCTCATGCCGTCGTCTGTCATCGAGTGCGCCTCCTCCAGAGAACATATGTTCTCTGGCCGCCCCTCTGCAACCCTATAGTGATTGTTAGCCTCCCTGTGTCTCCCCGACTTACCCCCAGTCCCGCGCCAGGAGGCAGTCAGCCCAGACGCTCGCCACCCTGAGATTCGGCTCGCCGAACGATGTCAGGCGCACGGGCGGTAACCTGGCGGAGTGTCCGAAGACCCAATTCATCAAGCGATCCACGAGAACTTCCTCGCGGCCATTCCTCGCGTCGGGGCACTCACGGAACGTTCCGCGGTCGAGCGAGTCGGGCCGTGGCTGCTCGTGGCGACGGGCGAGCCGCGGTTCCAGGGAGGAAACGCGGCGGCGACCGTGGGGGCGGCCAGCGAGGGCGATCTCGATGCCGCGATTCGTTGGTTTGAGGCGCGTGGTTCGCGGCCGAACTTCCGGCTACGGGAGCCGCACGACGACGCGCTCATCGCCCATCTCGAAAGCCGCGGCTTCGAGCCGGAAGTCACGGAGCCGGCGCTCTTCCTCCGGCGGCCGGCCCCGCCGGCCTACGCAGGGCCACTCCGCATCTCCACCGTTGACAGCGATGCGGAGACGGAACGGTACGGTGCGGTGAACTGGCCGGACGACCTTCGGGACATCGGCGTGGGCATCGCGAAGACGGCGCGAGCGCTCGGCTTCGACCTGCTCCTAGGAACGCTCGATGGCGTCGCCGTCGCTTGCTCGATGGCCGTAACGACGGGGAATCTCGTCGGCGTCTACAACGTCGCCGTTGAGGAGCCCTACCGGCGACAGGGGTTCGGCGAAGCGATGAGCTGGGCGGGCGTCGAGGGCGGGACAGCGGCGAGGCGCGGAGGACGCCTGGCTCGGCGCCTCTGCGATGGGGCTCCCGCTCTACGAACAGATGGGCTTTCGTCGTGTCCTCGCCTACGAACACCTCGTCCACGGAGGCGGCGACCGACCTGGGCCCGCAGGCCCGGCTCCCCTACCCTGGCCCCATGTGCGGACGCTTCACCCTCGCCGCTGCCGATGTCGCCTCGATCGCGCACGCGCTCGGCGTGCAGGTCGAGGACCTTGGGGCCGCCTACCAGCCGCGCTACAACCTCGCCCCCACGGACCCGCATTTCGTTGTCCGGAACAAACTCGAAGAGCGCAAGGTCGTGCCCGCGCGCTGGGGGCTCGTCAAGTACGACTCGAAAGACCGCAAGCAGGCGGCGCGCGGGATCAACGCGCGCGCCGAAAGTGTCGACACCCGCCCACTCTTCCGCGAGGCGTTCAAGAAGCGGCGCTGCATCGTGCCCGCCGACGGCTACTACGAGTGGACCGGCACGAAAGAGAACCGCCAGCCCTTCTGGTTCCACCGGCCGAACGGACAGCCCATGACCTTCGCCGGGCTCTACGAGTGGTGGCAGCCGCAACCCGATCAGTGGGAAGCGACGTTCACGATCGTCACCTGCCCGCCGAACGCGATGACGGGGCAGATCCACGACCGCATGCCCGTGATCCTGCCCGAGGAGCGCGTCGACGACTGGATCTTCGCGGGCGAAGAAAACGTCGACACGCTGAAGTCACTGCTCGTACCGGCGCCGGAAGCCTACCTCGTGTCCCGCCCGGTATCGCAGCGGGTCAACAGCGTGAAGAACGACACCCCTGATCTGATCAACGAGCTGACCGACCAAGTGAGCGGAGAATTGCCTGCGGAATCGGGGCAGCAACTCGGGCTCTTCGAGCGCTCCTAGCCCCCTTCCGAAGGTCCTCCAGCTTCGGTTGACACGCCTCCGACCCCCCCTATCATTGGACCCAAGCGGGGGTGTGGCCGCTCGCAAATACGCGAATGGTTTGGGCATCGACACACCCCCCGGACGGCGCGTCGGCTCCGCCTCTGGACGCTCGTCGTAACACACCAACGCCCCCGAAAAGCCTTCGGGAGAGGAGCGCGAGCGAGTGACTACGGCCGATCGACCCCGCACTGTCGGTGAACTAAAAGCCTCGGGGTACGAGCCCCTGTCCGTGCGCGACGAGATGCGCAAGAACCTGATCGCCCGGATTCGCAGCGGGGACGAACTCTTCCCCGGTGTCTACGGCTACGACGAAACCGTCATCCCCCACATCGTGAACGCGATCCTCGCGGGCCAGGACATCATCTTCCTGGGCGAGCGGGGGCAGGCGAAGTCGCGGATCATCCGCTCGCTGACCGCCCTGCTGAACGAGTCGCTACCGGTGCTCGCCAACTGCGAGATCCCCGAGGATCCGCTCGACCCGATCACCATGCAGGGGCGGCAGATCGTCGAGGACCAGGGTGATGCCGCCGAACTCATCTGGCTCGACCGCGACGACCGCTATGGCGAGAAGCTCGCAACCCCGGATATCACCATCGCCGACCTCATCGGCGAGGTCGACCCGATCAAGGTCGCCGAGGGGCGCTACCTTTCGGACGAGCTCACGATTCACTACGGCCTCGTCCCCCGCACGAACCACGGCATCTTCTGCATCAACGAGCTCCCCGACCTCGCGGAGCGCATTCAGGTCGGCCTCCTCAACATCATGGAAGAGCGCGATGTCCAAATTCGGGGCTATCGCATCCGCCTGCCCCTCGACGTCTTCGTCGTCGCGAGCGCAAACCCCGAGGACTACACGAATCGCGGCCGGATTATTACGCCGCTGAAGGACCGCTACGGCGCCCAGGTGCGCACGCACTACCCCCAGAAGATCGAGCACGAGATGGACATCGTCGAAGCGGAACACACGCCCGTTCCGGCCGACTTCGCCGTCGCCGTGCCCCCCTACATGAAGGAGATCATCGCGGAGATCACGCGGCTCGCACGACGCAGCCCCGACGTGAACCAGCGCTCCGGCGTGAGCGTGCGCGCGAGCATCGCGAACTACGAGAGCATGCTCGCGAACGCCCTGCGACGCTCGATCATCAACGAGGAAGACGAAGTCGTGCCGCGCGTGAGCGACCTCCCCTTCGTCGTTCCCACCCTGAGCGGCAAGGTCGAGTTCGAGACCATCGAGGACGGCCGCGAAGAGCAGATCATCGACAAGCTGATCCAGGGAGCGGTCGTCGCCGTCTTCAATCGGCTCTACAACCTGGGCGACCTCGAGCCGGTCGTCAGCCGGTTCAAGGCGGGCGTTTCCGCCGAGGTCGGCGAGATGACCGCGAGCAGCGACTACAAGAGCCTCGGGGGCGATATCGAGGGGCTGGCCGAGGCGCTCCAGACGGTGGAGGCGAGCTCGCCCGGTGAGGTGGCAGCGGGGATCGAGTTCATCCTCGAGGGGTTGCACCTGAACAAGCGACTGAACAAGGACCGCGTAGGCGCCAAGATCCACTATCGGGGATGAGCTGGCGCATCGAACCGCTTCCTGAGGATGGCCCCCTGTTCGAGGGGGCCATCGACGTGTACGCCGAAGCCTTCGCCCTGCCCCCCTACAGCGATCCGGACCGGGGCGAGGAGATTCGCTTCCGCCTGCGGCAACTCCATCGCGAGCGACCCGGCTACCGGGGCTTCATCGCGCTCGACGAGGCGGGCGCGCAGCTCGTCCCGCCGCACGGCGTGGTCGGGATGACCTACGGCTACCGCAGCCAGCGCGGCCAGTGGTGGCGCGACGCGGTCGCGCGCGAGCTCAGCGAGGTCCAGGTCAAACGCTGGCTCGGCGATGCCTACGAGCTCGTCGAGATCGCCACCCATCCCGACTTTCAGGGCCACGGTATCGGCGCGCTCCTGGTCCGGACCCTCCTCCAGGGCCGACCCGAGGCGTCATGCGTCCTCAGTACGCGCACGGACAGCCGCGCGCACGAACTCTACGGCCGCCTCGGCTTCGAAGTGGTGACGGAGATGACGTTCAGCCCCGGCGGCGCCCCGTTCTACGTGATGGGCAAGCCGCTGATCATCGGCGGCTGAGGATAGCGGCCAGGATATGTGGCCAGATTCGGGCAGCGGGCAGCGGCTCCGATCCGCCATCCCACGGTTGGATTCCGCCAACGGGACCTGCTATTCGCCTCCAGCCTTCCGCTGAACGACTCGAGGTACTCGTCCCGCTGAGAGCTCGGAGGGGTCGCACCGCAACCCAGTCCCACTAGGGTATAACTCTCCCAAGCGTTCCCGAGTCCCACGCTCTGCTCGGGCCGATCTCTGAACCCGATGGAGCACACCCCGATAGGTGTGTGGTGCTGCTATGCATTTACCAGGCAAGACCATTGGGTATTCTGATACCTTTTAACAACGAAATGCACCCGGTTCAGTCTCGTCTGCACGGGAGATCCTTCCGCTTGTGGTGGATCTTGTGCAGCCGCAACAGGTTTTGGCTGTCGGCTGAGGAATCGGGACGTGGATTAAAGTTTTCTTGGAGTTGGGGATAGAAGATATTTGGGGGCGCAGATGGCAACTGGGTTGATCCCAAAATGCTGCAGATTCCTGAGCAGAAGTTTCAATCGGTCGATCTGAGACGACCGCTCGAACTCAAGAAGGAATTTGATCTGGTCATTTCATTAGAGGTTGCCGAGCATCTTCCCAAGAGCAGTGCCGAGACCTTCGGAGACTCCTTAACCCGACATGGACCGGTGGTGCTTTTCTCCGCAGCCATCCCTTTTCAAGGCGGAAGGCATCACATCAATGAGCAATGGCCTGGATACTGGGCCCAATATTTTGAACATCGAGGATATGTAGGGATAGATTGTTTACGCCATAGGGTCTGGGATAATCCTAAAGTCGAATGGTGGTACGCATAAAATATTTGCCTGTTCGTAAGACTTACAGATATCGATAGATATCCGCTTTTGAAGAAGGAGTACGAGCGTTCCCCCAACGCCCCGCTAGCTTTAGTCCATCCTAGGAAGTACTCGAGAATTGCGGACCAGAGAATGGTCATTCGAAAAATGGGATTGAAGATTGTCATCGCGAATCTTCCATGGATCACTTGGAATTCCATTAAATCCCGGGGATCGCGGCTGAAAGGTACCTTCCGCAAGCTTCTCGGGAATTAGAACCTCGTGGAGCTGATTTACAGCGCCAAACTCGCCGGGTTCTCCAAGATCTCCTGGATCTCCTTGAGGAAGCGCGCGCCCTCGGCGCCGTCGCTGACGCGGTGGTCGGCGCTGAGCGCGAACTTCATCAGCTGGCGCACGACGACCTCGCCATCGCGGGCGGCGGGCTGCTCCATCACGCTGCCCACGCCCAGGATCGCGGCTTGGCCGGCGTTGATGATGCCGATCAGGGTCTCGATCCCGTAGGCCCCGAGATTCGTGATCGTGAAGGTACCGCGGGAGTACTCCTCCGCGCGAAGGCGGCCCGCCCGGGCACGCTCGACCAAGGCCTTCGTCTCCTGCGCGATCCGGCCCAGCGGCTTGGCCGTCACGTCGAGGACGGCGGGCGCGATCAGGCCCTCGTCGAGGGCGATGCCGATGTTGATGTCGACCTCCGCGTGATACTGAACGCCGCCGTCCGTGAGCGAGGCGTTGAACTTGGGATGGCGGCCCAGAGCGAGGGCGCACGCCTTGACGATCAGGTCGTTCACGCTGACGCGCTGGTCGTCGCTCGCCACCCGGTTCATCGCCGTGCGGAAGGCCATCGCCTCAGTCATATCGACGTCGACCGTGAGGTAGTAGTGGGGCTGCTGCTGCTTCGACTCGGTCATGTTGCGCGCGATTGCCGCGCGCATTCGCGTCAGGGGGTCGACTCGGTCGGGGGCCGATCCCGGACCTGCGCCCGGCGCCGTTTCCGTGGCTGGCAGGGGAGGAGCGGCGGGCGCTGCCGCGCCGACGGTCGGGGCAACCGTAGGTGCCCCCGGGGGCGCGGCGTCGCGCGCCTCGATCGCAGCTTCGACGTCACGGCGCAGGATGCGGCCGTCGGGACCGGAACCGGCGACCGTCGCAAGATCAACCGCGGCATCGCTGGCGATCCGCCGCGCGACCGGGGAGACGCGCACTCGCCCGGCGGGGAGCTCCGCGGCGTCGGTGGCCGACGCTCCGGTCGCCGGCGCGCCGGTGGCGGCAACGGAGCCATCAGTTGAGGCGACGGCACCGTCGATCGCCCGGCGGGCAGGTGTCTCCGCCGCTGGCTTGCGCGCGACGGCCGGTAGCGGCTCGCCCTCGTCGCCGAGCAGGGCGATGATCTCCCCGACAGGAACCGTCTCCCCCTCGTCCACGACGAGTTGGCGGAGCGTCCCACCTTCGAACGCCTCCAGCTCGACGGTTGCCTTATCGGTCTCGATCTCGGCGATCACCTCGCCGCGGGCGACCTCGTCACCCACCACTTTCAGCCAGCGCACGAGCGTGCCTTCGGTCATATCCGCGCCCATCTGGGGCATGGTGACTTCGCTGGTCATCGGCCGCCCCCTTAGAGCATCGCGAGAACGGCCTCGACCACGTCCTCTTCGGACGGGAGGGCGGCGAACTCGAGATTGCGGTTGTAGGGCATCGGTACGTCCGCACCGGCAACCCGGGCGACAGGCGCATCGAGCCAGTCGAACGCCTGCTCCATAATCTGGGCGGCGAGCTCCCCGCCAAACCCCCCGAACTTCCAGTCATCCTCGACGATGACGGCGCGGTTCGTGCGGCGGACGGATTCGAGCACGGTGCCGATGTCGAGCGGACGCAGCGTGCGCAGGTCGATGACCTCCGCGCTCAAGCCGTGCTCCTCGGCGAGGAGATCGGCGGCGCGGGTGGCCTGGTGGACGCTGCCGCTGTAGCCCACGACCGTCACGTCCGCTCCTGGCCGCACGATCGAGGCCTGGCCGAATTCGATCAGGTGATCGCCATCGTCGGGCACTTCTCCGCGGGAACCGTAGAGGGCCGTGTGCTCGATGAAGACGACCGGATTGGGGTCGCGGAAAGCGCGCTTGAGCAAGCCCTTCGCGTCTGCCGGGAAAGCTGGGCAGGCGACCTTGAGACCGGGGAAGTGCGCGAACATGCCCTCGAAGCTGTGGCTGTGCGTCGCCCCCAGCTGGCTGCCGCCGCCGCTCGCCATCCGCAGAACCAGCGGCACGTTCACCTGGCCGCCGCTCATGTAGTGCAGCTTCGAAGCGTTGTTCACGATCTGGTCGATCGCCACGAGGCTGAAGTTGATCGTCATGATCTCGACCATCGGGTGGAAGCCGGCCAGCGCGGCGCCAACCCCCGCACCGACGATGACCGACTCCGAGATCGGCGTATCGCGCACCCGCTCGGCGCCGAACTCATCGAGGAGGCCGCGGGTGCAGGCGTACGAGCCCCCGTAGGCGCCGATGTCCTCGCCCATGAGAAAGACGCGCTCGTCCCGCAGCATCTCCTCCCGAAGGGCCTCGCGGATGGCGTCGCGCATGCGCAGCTCAGCCATCGAGGCCTTCCTTGGAGACGTAGTCACGCAGCGTGTGAAGGCCGGGCTCGGGGCTCGCATCGGCGAAGGCGACGGCGTCGTCGACCTCAGCGTCCGCTTTCGCCGAAAGCGCTTGGAAGCCCGCGTCGTCGAGCAGGCCGTCCGCGATCATCGAACGCTTCAGTCGCTGGATCGCGTCGCGCTCACGGAAGGCCTGGACCTCCTCCTTGGTGCGGTAGAGCTCGGGGTCCGCCATCGAGTGGCCGCGGTAGCGATAGGTCATCGCCTCGATGAAGTAGGGGCCGTTCCCCTCGCGGCAGTGGGCAACGGCGAGTTGGGTCGCGTGGTAGACCTCGAGGGCGTCCATGCCGTCGATACGGATACTCGGAATCTGGTAGGCCGCGGCGATCTTGTAGACATCGTTCGCGAGCGATGCGTCGAAGGGCACCCCCATTCCGTAGCCGTTGTTCTCGCAGAACCAGACGACCGGGAGCTTCCAGATCGAGGCGAGATTGAGCGCTTCATGGAACTCCCCCTCACCAACGCCACCGTCGCCGAAGATGCACATCGTGACCCAATCCTGGCCGCGCATGGTGGCGCCGAGGCCGAGGCCGACGGCGATCGGCATGTGGCCCGCGACGATGGCGTAGCCGCCGAGGAAGCCGCGCTCAGCATCGAAGATGTGCATTGAGCCGCCCCGGCCCTGGTTGGTGCCGTCCACGCGCGCGAAGAGTTCGGCCATGATCCGATGGGGCTCAACGCCGCGGGCGATGGCGTGGCCGTGGTCACGGTAGTGCGTGACGATCTTGTCGTCGGGGCGAAGCGCGTTGATCGCGCCTACGGCGCAGGCCTCTTCGCCCGTGTAGAGGTGGAGGAAGCCACGGATCTTGCCGCGGGTGTACATCTCGGCGCTCTTCTCCTCGAAGCGCCGGATCAGGAGCATCTCGTAGAGGAAGCGCTCCCGCAGGGCGGCGTCGGGGGCCCCGGCGGTCGTGGCGGTAGTCACACCCTGGCTCACGCTGGACGCCCTGAGAAGAAAGTCATCGCGAATCAGTGTAGGCGACCACGGTTGTTCGATCGCCCTGATCCCTCGCCGGCATCACCCCGAGCTCGGCACGGTGATCATGTGCAGCGCGTGCGTGCGCAGGAACGGCAGTGCCGCCAGGGGGCCGTACGCCCAGGGCGCGCGGCTGCCCGCAGCGCGCGCAAGCGGAGGCGCCAGCGTGAGCGAACGCGAGCGGATCGGGCAGCGAGGGAACCATGACTGAATATCGGCACGGCTCACCCTCCGCACGGAAGGGTTTGGACTGCGGCGACGCATGTCGTAGACGAGGACGAGCCCCCCCACGCGCGTAATCCGCACGAGCTCCGCGGCGATCGCGCGAGCGGGCTCAGGCCCGCCCGCACTACTGAGCAGCGTGAAGGCCAACGTCAGGTCAAAGGCGCCGTCGGGCTCCGCGATCGCTTGGGCCTGGCCCTCGTGGATGCGAATCTCCGGCGAGCGCGAGTGGGCGTAGGCGACTGCGTCCGGATCGAGGTCGATGCCGGCGAGGTGCTCCGGGCGGCAGCCCCACTGCACGAGCAACCGCAGGTTGTAGGCGGTGGAGCAGCCCGCTTCGAAGGCGCGCAGCTCCTCGAGCGGCCCGAGGCCACTGGCGGAGAGCAGGCGCGCAAGGAGCCGCTCCCGTTCCTGCACCATGAGGAGATTGCCGGGCCGGAGGATCGAGTGGCGGTCCATGAGGCGCGGGCACTGTAGCGCTCGCCCGCAGCGCGCGGAAGCGCACGCGGAACGCACCGCCTCGCTAGACTCGGGCGGTGGACGCCGAACTCGCAGAACTCCTCGATCTCGCCCGGCGCGCGGCTGCGCTTGCGGGCGAGATCGTGATGCCCCTGTACGAGCAGGACCTCACCGTCGAGCTCAAGGAGGACGGCACGCCGGTGACCCTGGCCGACCGGCGCGCGGAAGAAGCGATGCGAGCGCTCCTCCAGCGCGAAACGCCCGACTACGGCGTGCTCGGCGAGGAGTTCGGCGAAACACCTGGAGACGGCCGCCACCGTTGGGTGATCGACCCCATCGATGGGACCAAGACGTTCCTCCACCACGTGCCCCTCTTCGGCACGCTCGTCGCGCTAGAACGGGACGAAGCACCCATTGTCGGCGTCGTCGCCTGTCACGCCGTCGCAGAGACGGCCTGGGCGGCGAGCGGCGGCGGCGCTTTTCTCAACGGTGCGCCAACGAAAGTGAGCAGCGTGGCCTCCCTCTCGGAGGCGACCGTGCTCACGACGTCGTCGCCGAGCCTGCAGCGCCGGGCGCCACGCGGCTTCGAACGACTTGCGCAGGAAGCGCGGATGCTGCGCTCGTGGGGCGATTGCTACGGCTACCTTGCGGTCATCGCGGGCCGGGCAGAGGCGATGATCGACCCGATCTTGAGCCGCTGGGACATCGCTCCCTTCGCCGTGCTCATCGAGGAGGCCGGGGGGCAGCTCAGCTCCTGGGCGGGGGCGCAGGGCGCGGCCGACGACGCGGTCGCAACCAACGGCCACATCCACCAGGCTCTCCTAGGGGTGCTGGCCCAGGACTGACGAACGCGGCCAGCCGCGCGGGCGACTAACGCAGATCGAGGCTCTTAGGTTTTCCCGATCTTGAACATCTTCGTGCTGCACTCCGGGCAGGTGCCCTGTGTGGCGGGCTTTCCGTTCTTCATGGTCATCGCGGCTGGGTTCTCCATCTCGCGCTTTTCGCGACATTTGAGGCAGTAGGCTTCCATCGTTGCACGACACCTATTCGGCGGAGCCGAGGGCGAATTTGTACTTGCGCTTAAGCAACTGCGCAATACGCCCAGAAACGATGATAGCTGCCTAGCCTCGCTGGTCAAGCCTGCGAATCGCCGCGCCACGGGGCCGGCTACCCCCGCCCGATCACCTTCAACGCGCGGATACGGCCCGGCTCGTCGACCTCGCCAACGCCCACGAAGGAGCCGTCCGTGCCGTAGAGCCGGGCCAGGGCGGCGGGACGGATGAAACCGCCTCGGCTCCAGGCAAGCTGGCCTCCCGTGAGCAGTCGTGTCTGTTCAGGCTGGAGGATCGCGGCCGCCGCTTCGGCGACGCCTTCATCGGCGGGGCGCACCACCCGGTCGAGTTCGCCTGCCTCCGCAAAGGCGCCCAGCGACTCGATCGGAACGGCATCGGCGACCCTAAAGGGGCCGCTCTGGGTCCGGCGCAGGCTGGCCAGATGCGCCGCCGATCCGATCGCGCGACCGATGTCGCGGGCGAGGCTGCGGACGTACATCCCCGGTCCGCAACGCACCGCGACCCGCAACCGGTCGCGGCCGCGGCGCTCGAGGCGAAGGTCGTGGACCCAGACGGCCCTGGGCTTCAGCTCAGGAGTTTCGCCGCCGCGCGCCATTGCGTAGGCCCGCCGGCCCTCGACCTTGACTGCGCTGTAGGCGGGGGGCACCTGCATGATCTCCCCCCCAAATTCGCGCGCGACCGCCTCCAGGTCCGCATCCTGGTCAGGTGGGTCGGCCCGGCGGGTGGCGGTGCCCTCGCCGTCATCGGTGTCGGTTTCGTGGCCCAGAGCGATTTCGCCCTCGTAGACCTTCTCGCTCGCCATCATGTACTCGACCAAGCGCGTGGCCGGGCCCAGGCAGAGGAGGAGCAGGCCCGTGGCCATGGGATCGAGTGACCCGGTGTGCCCGATCCGGCGCTGCCCCGTGAGACGGCGCGCGCGGGCAACCACATCGTGGCTCGTCCAGCCGGGTTCCTTGTCGATGAGGAGGATGCCTGTCAGATCGGACTCGCTGTGACGGCGCCGGCTCATGGCTCCTCGTCGGGAGGCGGCCCTTCGTCACGATCGCGCGCGAGGTCCGCGATCGTCGAGGCGAGGCGAGCGCCGCGCTCGATCGAAGGGTCGAAGCGAAAACTCAGCGAGGGCGTGCGGCGCATCCGCAGCCTTCGCCTCAGCTCCCGCTCCAGGAACGGGGACGCGCTCGCGAGTCCGGCGAGGGCATCTTCGCGCTCCTCTTCACTGCCAAGGTGGGAGATGAAGACGGTGGCCGTGCGCAGGTCGGGGCTCACGTCGACCTCGGTGATCGAAACCAGCCCCTGGCCGACGCGTGGGTCTTTGAGCGAGCGCTGGACCAGCTCGCCGAGCTCCTGCCGGAGCAGCTCGCTGACGCGGCTCGTGCGCCGGCTCATCGCGATTCCGCGCTAGTTCACGCGCTGCTGATGGTAGAACTCGAGGACATCGCCCTCTTGGTAGTCGTCGAAGCGCTCGAGAATGATGCCGCATTCAAAGGCCTGTTGGACCTCGCGGACATCGTCCGTGAAGCGGCGCAAGCCCGCACAGGTGGTATCCGCGACCTCCTCCCCAGCACGAAGGACCCGAACGAGATCGCTGCGGTGGAGGGTGCCGTCGGTGACGTACGAACCCGCGATCCGGCCCACGCGGCTCGATCGGAAGAGCTGCCGCACTTCGGCGTGGCCGTCGATCGCCCGTTCGTACACAGGCTCGTAGAGGCCCTCGAGCGCCTGGTCGACGCTCTCGAGGAGAGCGTAGATCACGTCGTAGGTCCGGATCTCGACGCCGGTCAGCTCCGCTTGCTTCGTCGCAGAGGTCTCCGTCTTCACGTTGAAGGCCAGGATGATCGCCTCCGACGCGTCGGCGAGCATGACGTCGGACTCGCTCACCGCACCGGTGGCGGAGTGGATCACCTTCACTTTGATCTCGCCGGTGCCAAGCACCTCGAGGGCGCCGCGGATCGCTTCACCACTGCCGCGGACATCGGCTTTGAGAATCAACAGGAGCTCTTTGACCGTCCCCGCGCTGACCTCATGGAAGAGCGTGTCGAGAGCCACACGACCGCGGCGGCCATCACCCTCGCCCTCGGCCTTCCGTCGCGCCTCATCGACGAGACGGCGGGCGGTGCGCTCATCGGCGACGGCCGTGATGACATCCCCGGCGGCAGGAACGTCTTCGAGGCCCATGATCCGGACGGGGCGGGAGGGGCCCGCTTCTGTCAGACGCTCGCCACGCTCATCGAACATCGCCTTGACCTTGCCACTGATGAGGCCGCTCACGAGGGCGTCCCCCTGGTGGAGGGTGCCGCTCTGGATCAGGATGGTCGCGAGCGGTCCGCGGCGCGGATCGAGCTCCGCCTCGACCACAACCCCGGCCGCGGGGCGATCTGGGTTGGCCTTCAGCTCCTGGATCTCCGCGACGAGGTCGATCGACTCCAGCAGGTCGCTCACGCCGGCGCCCGTGGTGGCGGACACCGGGATCGCGAGGACGTCACCGCCGAAATCCTCGACGACGACGCTCTGTTCGGTCAGTTGCTGCTTTACGCGGTCCGGGTTGGCAGCGGGCAGATCCGACTTGTTGATCGCGACGATCATGGGAACATCGGCCGCGCGCACGTGGTTGATCGCCTCGATCGTCTGGGGCATCACCCCGTCGTCTGCGGCAACGACCACGATCGCGACATCTGTTACCTGGGTGCCACGCGCGCGCATCGCCGTAAACGCAGCGTGGCCGGGCGTGTCGATAAACGTGAGCGGTTTGCCGTCGCGCTCGATCTGGTAGGCGCCGATGTGCTGGGTGATGCCACCGGCCTCGCCCGCAACGACGTTCGTCTCGCGGATGGCGTCCAGCAGGCTCGTCTTGCCGTGGTCGACGTGCCCGAGAATGGTGACGATCGGCGGCCGCGGGAGCGCACCTTCATCTTCCTCCTCGGCAGCAGGCTCCCCCTCGGGCTCGGGCCCGGCTTGGGCCGGGGCGATAGCGCCGGCCGCAGGCGTGGGTTGGGGGGAGATGCCGAGCTCGTTCGAGACGAGCGAGGCGGTAGCGAAATCGATCGTGTCGTTCACGGCCGCCATGATGCCGTGCGTCATGAGCCGCTTGATCGTGTCGATCGCGGTGATCCCCAGCAGCTCGCTGAGGTCCTTGACCGTCAGGGCGGCCGGAATCGTGACCGAACGTGCGCTCGGCGCTGGCGCGCTCGACGATGGTGTGGTCGTCATGCTTCCTCCGCGCCGTCGGCCGAAATCGTCTCGAAGTAGTGCTGGAGCCCGGCCAAGTCATCGGCGTCGGGCGACATCCGGAGCGCATGGCCTATGGTACCGCCTCCGAGCGCCTGCTCCCAGCAGGCGCGCTGGCGATGGAGGTAGGCGCCGCGGCCGTTGAGGCGCTCGCGCGTCTCAACCACGATCCGGCCCTCGGCGGTGCGGACAATCCGCACGAAGCCTCGCTTGCCGCCGATCTCGCGACAGCCGATACAGGTCCGTTGGGGTTCGCGGCGAAGAGTTGGCATCTCCGGTCAATGGATGCGACCGGAGTAGTCGATCTCCTCTTCGTACTCCTCCTCTTCGTCTTGGACGCGTGGGCCCCGGGGGCGCTTCTTCTTGGCCTCGGGCTCTTCCTTCCGCGTAGGGAGCACGTCTTCGGCGAAGCGAATCGCGGTCGGTCGCTCCTCGGGGAGGACCAGGGTGGGCACTTCGTACTCCTCGCCGTCGTCCTCGTCCCGCGCTTCCTCGCCGTAGTCCTCGGCCTCGCGGGTTTCCTCGTCGGGGATCTCCATCTCCGCCAGGGCAGCGGGGAAGGCGACATCCTCTTCGCCCTCGACGAGTGCAGGCGCCTCTTCGACGCTGGCGGCGGGAGGGGCAACCATCGGTGCCCGTGACTCCGCGATCTCGGGCAGTGGGGGCGCCTGTGCGAGCTGCAGGATATCGAGGTCGGGCTCGGTGCCCGGCAGGAAGGCGTCGAAGGCCGAGGGCGCCTCGACGATGCTGTCCTCCTCCCGCTCCGCGCCGCTCTGGCTGCGGATGCTCACGCGGTAGCCGGTCAGCTTCGCGGCGAGCCGCGCGTTCTGGCCCTCCTTGCCGATCGCCAGTGAGAGCATCGAATCGGGAACGACGACCACGGCTTCGCGCTCCTCCTCGTCCAGCTGCACTTCGAGCACCTGGGCGGGACTGAGCGCGTTCGTGACGAACTCCACGGGATCTGGATCCCATTTGATGATGTCCACGCGCTCGCCCCCGAGCTCGTTGACGATGTTCTGGATGCGCGAACCACGCATACCCACACACGCGCCGATGGGGTCGACGCTGGGGAGGCGGCCGTGCACGGCAACCTTGCTGCGGTGGCCGCCCTCGCGTGCGATCGCCTTGATCTCCACGCGGCCCTGCGCCACCTCTGGCACCTCGACTTCGAAGAGCCGCCGCAGGAGCAGCCGATGCCCCCGGCTCACGATCACCTGCGGACCCTTCGTCTCGTCGTTGACCTCGAGCAGAAGGACCTTCACGCGCTCACCCGCGCGCAGGTGCTCGTTGCGCACCATCTCGCTGCCGGGGAGGAGGGCCTCGGTACCGCGCCCGATCTCGACGATCGCCTGGCGGGGTTCGACCCGCTGGACGGTGCCCAGCAGCACTTCGCCCTGCTTATCGGCGTACTCCTCGTAGACGGCGCCGCGCTCCGCTTCGCGCAGGCGCTGCAGCACTACTTGCTTGGCGGTCTGGGCGGCGATTCGACCGGCGTTCTCAGGCGGCTTCACCTCGAACTCGAGGACATCGTCGATTTCCGCGTCGCCCTTGTAGCGTTTCGCCTCATCGAGCGTCATCTCGAGATCGTCATCCTCCACGCTCGTGACCACGGTCTTCTGGATGAACGCGCTGATATCGCCGGTTTCGCCCGAGATCTTGACGTGGACCTCGGGGCCTTCTTCGCCTTCGCGGCGGTAGGCCGAAGCAAGGGCAGCCTCGACGGCCTCGAAAATCACCTCGCGAGCGAGGTTCTTCTCGGCCGCGAGCTGACCGATCGCGAGCAGAAAATCGTTCTTCATGTCCCTAGTCTTCAGTTCCTTATCAACAAAAAAGGCGGGCGTCGCCGCCCACCTCTCCTCGGAGAAGCAGTGCCCAGTGTAGCAGATACGGTTAGTCCCCCAGGTTCAGATCGGCTTCGCCGTGCGGCTGCGGCTGCGCTCCTGGAGACGCAGCCCGCCGGCCGATCTGATGCGACGCTCGGCCCGATCGATGGCCTCCACGAGCGGCGTGACGCCGCGCGCACGGCTCCGCTCGAGGAGGTCCAGCGTGGTCGCTTCGAGCCGGTCCACGCGGCGATCGGCCCGCTCTGCGCGGTACTCCTGGCCCACTTCCTCGGAGATGTTCACGACACCGCCGGCGTTCACGATGAAGTCGGGGACGTAGAGGACCTGACGCTCCGCCAGATCGACCGCGATCGCGTCATCGGCGAGCTGATTGTTCGCGCTTCCCACCACCGCCCCACAGCGCAGCTCGGGCACGGTCTGCGCGGTGAGCGCCCCGCCCAGCGCGCAGGGCGCGAAGAGGTCGCACGCGGTGGCATGAATCGCGCCGGCGCCGGCAACCTCGGCGCCGACCTCAGTCGCCACAGCCCGCAGCGCTGTCTCGTTCACATCCGCAATCGTGAGCCGCGCGCCGGCCTCCGCGAGAAGCCGAGCGAGGCCGCCACCGACCTTGCCCACGCCCTGAATGGCCACATGCCGTCCCGCGAGCGCGGGCGCGCCCCAGAGAAACCGCGCGACGCCGCGCATGGCGGCGAGCAGCCCCCGCGCGGTTGCCGGCGAGGGGTCGCCGGAACCACCCGCATCCTGGCCGGTGCCCGTTACGAAAGCGGTTTCGCGCGCGATCATCTCCATGTCCGCCTGCGTCGTGCCGACGTCTTCTGCGGTGATGTAGCGCCCGCCGAGCGAGTCGATCGCGCGACCGTAGGCGCGCAGCAAGCGCTCACCCTTCGCCGTTCGTGGGTCACCAAGAATGACACCCTTGCCACCGCCGAGGTCGAGGCCCGCGGCCGCGTTTTTGCGCGTCATCGCGCGCGAGAGGCGGAGAGCGTCGGCGAGCGCGTCCTCCTCTGAGGGGTACGGATAGAAGCGCGTTCCGCCCAGGGCCGGACCGAGCGCCGTCGAGTGGATCGCGATGATCGCGCGCAGGCCTGAGTCCGCGTCCATCGCGAAGAGCACCTGCTCGTGCCCACCCTCAGCCGTTGCTTCAAAGACTTTCATGCGCCACCGCTCCTGCGCGACGCATCGATCGTAGCCGAGCCGGCCGTTCGAGCGCGCTTGGGCGAACCCCCGAGTGGGTTCTGGCGCTGATACGATCGTCGCCCTGTGGCCAGTGGACTCGTGACGGCAGTAGCTGGCGAAATAGAAGCCGGCCTGCGCGCGGCCGCGAACCCGAAACGCGCGGCCAGCGAGAAGCGCTACCTGAAGAGCGACATCGAGTTCCCGGGGGACCGGTGTCCCGGCTCTGCGGCGCGTGACGAAGACCGCCCTGCGCGACCATTCCGACCTCGCGAACCTGCTCGGGCTCACCGAGGAGCTGTCGGGAAACGGGTTGTTCGAGTTGCGGGCGGCGGCGGTGCAGGTGCGCGGCTTTCGCAACACGCTGTTGGAACCGCGGGATGTCGCTGCGATCGAACCGCTCTGGCGAGAGGCGAAGACGTGGGCGCTCATCGATTCATTGGCGACCACGGTGCTGGCGCCACTCCTCGAGCGACACCCCGCGACTCGACCCTCGACCGCTGGGCCCAGGACCACGACTTCTGGGTGCGACGTGCGGCCATGCTGGCACTGCTTCCGGCCCTGCGGCGGGGCGAAGGCGACTTCGCCCGCAAAGCGATCGACTGGCTCCTCCGCGAGGTCAGCAAGAAACGACCCGCGCTCGTCTCCGCGTGGCTGGCGCCACGCACCCGCCGCGCGTCCGGCGTAACCGTACGCGAGGCGGTGAAGCACTTGCCGGACGCCGACCGCGAACGGCTGATGGCCGCCTACCGCGAGCATCGCCCCGCCCAGCTGCGCTGACCACACACCTAGCTGGACTGATTACAGCTAGCTTGAGTCAGTTCGCCTCGGCGGCGACTTCGAGGAACGGCTTTGCCGTCGCGGCTAGGCCGCGATGCTCGGGCCGCTGAAGCTGCGGATCGCGGGCGAGGAGCTCGGCGGCCATCGCCCGCGCCCGGATGAGCAGATCGCGGTCGCTCAAACGCGCGACGCGGAGCATCGTGTTGGCCCCGCTCTGGGCCATGCCCCAGGCCTCGCCTTCGCCCCGCATCCCGAGGTCGATCTCCGCGAGCTCAAAGCCGTCGGTGGTGCGCTCCATCGCCCGCAGACGCTGTTGCGCCTCCGGGCCGGGGTCCTCCTCGCTGCTGAAGAGGAGGCAGTAGCCTTGGCGGTCGGAGCGCCCGACCCGGCCACGGAACTGGTGCAGCTGGCTCAGGCCGAAGCGCTCGGCGCCTTCGATCACGATGGTCGTGGCGTTAGGGATGTCGATGCCTACCTCGACGACGCTGGTCGAGATGAGCACCTGCGTTTCGCCGCCGCTGAAGCGGCCCATGACCTCGTCCTTCTGGCGGCCGGGCATCCTGCCGTGGAGGAGATCGAGGCGGTAGGCCGCGAGCGGGCCCGCGCCGAGCCGCTCGTACTCCTCCTCCGCGGAACGCACGTCGAGGACCTGGGACTCGTCCACGAGCGGGCAGATGACGAAGGCCTGCTCACCCTCATCGAGACGCTCGCGAAGAACGTCATAGGCCTCGTCCCGTTCGTTCGGCTCCACCCACACGGTGCTCACGGGCTTGCGGCCGGGCGGTAGCTCGTCGATCGTCGAGACTTCGAGATCGCCGTAGACGGTGAGGGCGAGGGTGCGCGGGATGGGGGTCGCCGTCATCACGAGCAGATGCGGATTCCCGCCCTTCTGGCGCAGCTTCGTGCGCTGATCGACGCCGAAGCGGTGCTGCTCGTCGATCACGGCGAGGGCGAGCCGCGGGAGCTCGACCGCGTCCTCGATCACGGCGTGCGTGCCGATAACGATGTCGGCGCCACCGTGGGCGGCGTCCTCGCGGACCTGCGTCTTCTCCGCGGCGGTAAGCGAGCCCGTGAGCAGAACAGCCCGCAGCGGCCGGCCGAGCCAGGCCGGAGAAAAGACGCCTTCGAAGGCCGAGTCCTCGCCACCGCTGAGAATCTCGATCAGCGAGCGGTAGTGCTGCTCGGCGAGGATCTCGGTGGGCGCCATCATCGCCGCCTGCTGGCCAGAGGCGACGGCGGCGAGCATGGCCGCGAAGGCGACGACGGTCTTGCCACTCCCCACATCGCCCTGGAGCAGGCGGAGCATCGGTACCGGGTCGGCGAGATCGTCCAGGATCTCGCCGAGCGTGCGGCTTTGCGCCGCGGTGAAGGCAAAGGGCAGCGACGCGAGATAGCCGTCCAGGTGCCCGCCCAGCGAGAGCTGGGGCGCGCGCCTAGTGCCTTGCCAGGCGGCGCGGCGGAGCAGGACGGCCACCTGGATCGCCAGGAACTCGCCCAGCGCGAGGCGCCGCCGAGCCTTCTCCACGTCTTCACCTGATTCGGGGGCGTGGAAGGTGCGCACGCAGCTCGCGAAAGGCGCGAGCTCCTCGTCCTTGGCCAGCCAGGCCGGCACCGGATCGGGGAGCTTCGCGGCGAGCGCCTCGACAGCCGCGGCCACGGCCCGGCGAATCGCGCGCTGGCTGAGGCCTTGGGTCGCGGGGTAGGTGGGGAGGAGGCGCCCGGGCCGCATGATCTCCGAATCGAAGGGCTCGTACTCGGGGTTGTCCATCTGCAGGCGGCCGCGGTAGACCCGCGCCCTGCCCGAGACGGCGAGCTGCTCCCCCTCATTCAGCCCGCGGGCGACGAAAGGCATGTTGAACCACACAACCCGGAGCGAGCCCGAACCGTCGGTGATCACGGCTTCGCTGCCCCGGACGCGGCGCCCGAAGCGCATCTGGCCCGCGGAAAGGATCGTGCCGACGACGGTCTGGGGAGTGCCATCGGGCGAGAGCTCGGAGATCCGCCGGACGTCGGTGAAGTCGCGAAAGCGCCGCGGGAAGAAGAGCGCGGCTTCGCCGGCGGTCGTCACGCCAAGCTTCTCGAAGCGCGTGGCGGCACTCTTCCCGACCCCAGGAAGCCTCGTCACGGGATCGCCGGGGGCCAGGGGGCGCTTCGGCGCGGGCGCGGCGGGCCGTTTGGGGCCGCTCGCTGCTGGCGCCCCCGCGCCACCCATCGCCCCCAACGTGGCCTCGATCCAGCGCCGTCGATCGGCCGCCTCCAGTGAGCGGTAGCCGCCGCGGGGAAGCGCGCGCACACGTTCGGCCAGTGGGTGGCCCAACGGCAGAAGCCCGTCTTCGGCCATCTGGATGAGCATGCGGTCAAGCCCGCCCACGACGGTGCGGTTATCGGCATCGCGCTCGAGCTCCAGCTCGAACACGCGGCGCAGGCGCGCGACCTCGGAGGGCGCGGACGCCACGCTACCGCTCCCGGCGCACCGTGCAGATGCCGGTCGCGTTGGGGCCCACGTACGTGCCCACGGTGGGGCCGATATGCGCCACCTCGAGCTGCGTGTGCGGGAGCAACGGACGGACGCGTTCCAGCAGCGTAGCGGCGGCCGCGTCGTCCCCCGTCCAGACCACGTGGAGTGCCTCGATCGTGCGATCCTCGGTCGCGATCTCTTCGATCCGCCGAATCGCGCGGGCGTGGGTGCGCACGCGCTCGAGCGGCGCAACCTCACCGCCATCGAGGTGCACGATGGGCTTGATCCGCAGCGCGCTGCCGAGGAAGGCGCCCGCTCGCCCGATCCGGCCCCCGCGCCTGAGGTACTCCAGCGTGTCCAGCGCCACGACCACGTGCGCGCGCTCCATGCCGCTCCGCGCAGCGGCAGCAACCTCCTCGAGCGAGCCGCCTTTTTGCGCGCGTTCAGCCGCCGCCATCACAGCAACCCCGAGGCCGATGCTTACCGTGTAGGAGTCGATGAGCTCGACACGGGCGTCGCGATCGCCGTTCTCGCGCGCGACCGAGGCGGAATTGAGCGTGCCCGAGAGTCGCGAAGAGATGTGGATCGACACGATTTCGTGGCCCTCGGCCGCGATCGCGCGGTAGACAGCCAGGAACGCCTCGACCGATGGCTGGCTGGTCTTGGGCAGGTCCGGCGCCGCCACGAGGCGGTCGTAGAACGTTGTCGCGTCGATGTCGATGCCGTCCTGGAGGGCTTCATCGCCGAACAGGACTGTGAGGGGAATGACGGTGATGCCGAGTCGAGCCACCGTCTCCGGGGCGAGGTCGCAAGTCGAGTCGGTGACAACACGCACGGCCATACGAAATGCTTAACCGCCTACACCTTGGAGTATAAGGGGCGCTTCCGCAGGCGGCTGGCGTTCCCGGCGTCTCTCCGCGGGCTCACCGCCTAGAATCGAACCATGCGCACGCTCCAGCTCGCGCCTTCGATCCTGACCGCGGATTTCGGGCGGCTCGCCGATGAGGTGCGGGCGGCAGAAGCGGGCGGCGCCGATCTCCTCCACCTGGACGTCATGGACGGCCGCTTCGTCCCCAACATCACCTTCGGACCCGGTCTCGTCGACGCGCTCCGCCGCGTGACGAACCTGCCCTTCGACATCCACCTCATGGTGATGGAGCCGGAACGGCAGGTGGAGGCGTTCCTGGAGGCGGCGACGACCGTGAACGTCCACGTCGAAGCGACGAACCACGTCAACCGCACACTCGATCAGATTCGAAGGGCAGGGGCGGAGGCGGGGATCTGTCTGAATCCGGGCACGCCCCTCGCGGCCATCGAGGAGTCACTGCCCGAGGTGGATCAGGTGATGGTGATGACGATCAACCCGGGCTGGGGCGGCCAGCAGATGCTTCCCGCACAGTTGGAGAAGGTCGCGCGGCTGCGCCAGCTTATCGACACCCAGGGCCACCGCGCGCGCATCGAAATCGATGGAGGCGTGAAGGTCGAAAACGTGGGGCACTGCGCCGTTGCCGGGGCCGACGTGCTCGTCTGCGGGAGCAGCGTCTACAACACCGTCGCGAGCGTAGCCGAGAACCTCGCCGCGCTCCGGCAGGCGGCTGAAGTTGGGCGCTAGACGCTCTTCGAGAGCGTGCGCAGACAGCGGGTGCAGATGTTCAGGCGCTTCCACGTACCATCGATGAAGACACGCTGCTTGTTGATGTTCGGCTTCAGCTGGCGGCTCTTCTTCGGGGCCTTGCGCTCCCAGCGCCCACCGTGGCGGTGCCGGATGTGGCGACCGAAAATCGTCTTCTTGTCGCAGACATCGCAGGCGCCGCTGGCCATCGGAAATCGCTCCCTCGGAAGGCTGGGAGAACGATGCTAGCACCCGGGTTGGCTATCAGCCATCAGAACTCGCGCTCATGCCCGAACGAATGCCCGAACTAGTGAATCGCGCACCCGAGAGTGCGCTCTCGGGTGCGCAGCTGCGGGCCGCGATCGCCGCAGCCGCAGACTACTTGGCCGAATGCGCGAAGGCCGTGGATGCGATCAACGTCTACCCCGTGCCCGATGGCGACACCGGTTCGAACATGGCCGCCACCCTGCGCGAGGCCTGCGACTACGCCCTCGCGCTGCCCGAGCCTTTCGGGGCCGGCGGGGTGCTCGAGGCACTTGCGCTGGGGGCGCTGTACGGGGGCCGAGGGAATTCCGGCGTCATCCTCTCGCAAACGCTGCGCGGTCTCGCGGCGGGCATCGGCGGGGCCGAAACCGTGGACGGCCCAGAACTGGCACGGGGGCTGGAGGGTGCCGCGGAAGCCGCCTACGGCGCCGTCGCGGAGCCGGTCGAGGGCACCATGCTGACCGTCCTCCGCGCTGCGGCCGAGGGCGCGGCGGGAAGCGCGGACGGAGCGCCCGTGCCCGTTCTCGAGGCGGCCCTGGCCGCCGCTGAGGTGGCGGAGACGCTGACGATCGACCAGCTGCCGGCACTCCGCGAGGCCGGGGTCACGGACGCCGGCGGCGAGGGCATCTGCGTCATCCTGCGCGGGCTCGTGGCGGCGCTGCGGGGCGAGCGACCCGCGCCAGTCTCCGTCCCGGACCGGCCGCTGGCCACGCTGGCCGGGCACAGCCCCGACGGTTTCGGCTACTGCACCGAGTTCGTGCTCGAGGCGCAGACGCACGCGGTCGACATCGACGGCGTGCGCGAGCACACGCGCCGCGCTGGGCTCGGCTCCATCGTGATCGTGGGTGACGAACGTGCGCTCCGGGTACACGTGCACACGGACGAACCCGAACGGTTACTGGCAGAGGTTGCCGCCTTCGGGAGCGTCACGCGGCCGAAGTTCGAGGACATGACGGCGCAGCACCGCCGCTTCCGCGCCGAAGGCAGCGGCGCGGGCGCCCGCACGGCTCTGCTCGCGCTGAGCAGCGGCGCGGGCTTCGATCGTGTCTTCGAGAGTCTGGGGGCGAGCGTGCACGTGCTGGGCGAGATCGTGAAGCCCGCTGCAGGCGACATCGCCAAGGCCGCCGACGCGCTCGGCGCGGCCGACGTGATCGTGCTCCCGAACCACCAGAACGTGATCCCCGCGGCCGAGCAGGCCATCGGCCTCGCGCGCTGCACCCTCCGGGTGGTGCCTACGACCTCGCTCGCCGAAGGCGCCGCCGTTGCGGTCGCCTTCAACGCCGACGCCTCCGCAGCCGACAACACCGCGATCCTGACCGAGGCGCGCGCCGCCACTCGCAGCGTGGAGCTGACCCGGGCGGCCGCCGCGCGCACCGCGGACGGCGTCGCCGTGCGCGCAGGCGACGTCATCGCGTTCGTCGATGGCAAGCTGGTCGTGGCCGGGGACGACGCCACGAATGCGCTGCTCGCGGCCCTGGCGGAGGCGGGAGCGGCCGAAGCGGCGATCGTGACCATCTACACCGGCACTGACTTCCACGGCTCCGCGAACGAGCTCGAAGAGCGCTGCGAAGCGGCCTTCGATGGCGTTGAGGTGGAGGTCCTGGAGGGCGGACAGCCACTCTACGAACTGGTGGCGGCAGTCGAGCGCTGAGCCCTAGCGGCGCTCTTTGATGCGCGCGGCGCGGCCAGTGAGACCGCGCAGGTAGTAGAGGTTCTTGCGCCGCACCTTGCCGCGGCGCACAACCTCGATCTGGTCGAGGCGGGGGCTGTGGATGGGGAACGTGCGCTCGACGCCTACGCCGCTCGCGATCTTGCGCACCGTGAAGTTCGAGGCCAGCCCCTTGCGCCGCCGGCGGATGACCACGCCCTCGAAGATCTGGATGCGCTCTTTGTCGCCCTCGACGACCTTGGCGTGGACACGGACAGTGTCTCCGCTACCGAAGTCCGGGAGGTCGGTGCGAGGGTCGGCTTCGGTCAGGGCATCGAGTTGGTAGGCCATCGTCGTAATCCGCGCGAAGCTTGGGCTCAACCTCAACTCTAGGCCACGGCCTGCCTACCGCCAACGGACTAGCGGCCGGTACTGCCATGCCCGCCACCGCCCCGGGGCGTCTCCGGGAGCTCGTCGCGGGGGGCGAAGGTCACGTCCGCGAGGCGGGTAACGACCATCTGCGCGATCCGATCGCCGTCTTCGACCACGTGATGGATCTCGGGCGTGAGTGTGCGCAGGGTGACGAAAAGCTCACCGCGGTAGTCGGCGTCAAGGGTCCCGAGGAAAGAAATGACGCCCCGACTCGCGAGACCGCTACGCGGGCGAATCTGGGCGTCAAGCCCCGGCGGCACCTCGAGGGCGATGCCGGTACCGATGCGGACGCCCTCGGGCCGCACCTCGACGGACCCGTCCGGCAGGGACGCATAGAGGTCGAAGCCCGAAGCGTGCGCGCTCGCGCGCTGGGGGAGCCTGGCACCCGCGCGCAACAGCTTCACCCCGATTTCGTCCATTGGGTCGCCTACTGATCGCCGCTCAGCGGAAGAGGTCGCGTTCGCTCTCGCGAATGATGTCCTGCATCGAGGCCTCGTCGTCCGGCTCCCAGTCGTAGCCGCGGATAACGGCGACGGGCACGCGGCTGAGGTTGCCTTTCACGAGCTCGCCGGCGCTCGCGAGCTCGTCCGCCCGGCAGACCGCCTGGACGAGGAATTCGTGACCGTGCGGGTCGTGCTCACCGATATAGCTCACGACGGGAGCGAGCCCAGCGATGCCGATCGCAATGTCCGTCTGACCCTCTCGCCAGGGCCGCCCGAACGTGTCAGAGATGATGACCGCAACATCGGCGCCCCGCTCCTGGAAGCCCCGGCGTAGCCCGCGGGCGCTGGCATCTGGGTCTTCGGGCAGCAAGACCGCGCGGCCAGCGGCACCCGAACTGGATTGATCGACGCCGCTGTTCGCACAGACAAAGCCGTGGCGTGTCTCCGTAATCAGCACCGGACCGACCTGACGCACGACGCGGCGGGACTCCCGCAGCACCAGCTCGACGATCGCCGGTTCCTTCTCCCAGGCGTCGGCGAACTGCTGCGCGAAGGGGGAGGGCGTGACGGAGTCGAGCTCGACCGTGCGGCCCTCCGCCTTCGAGACGATCTTCGAGGTCACCACCACGATGTCGCCATTGGCGATGGGCGAGCCCTCGGCGGTCGACGCTGCGGCGATCATCGCGGCAAGGTCGCTGCCCGCCGCGATCTCGGGGAGGCCGGGGACGCCGAAGATCGAGATCGTCACCGGCGATTCCTAAAGACCAGCGATTTGGACGCTGGTCTGGGTCTTGTGGACGCGGTTGAGGTTGATCAGCAGCGAGGTGAGCATCTCGACGTAGCGGCTGTTCGCCAACGCCCCGCCATCGACGCCGCGTACGCCCTCGATCTCGTTCGCGAGACCGATCAGTGCGGCCTTGGCCTCCGCATCTTCGCCACAGACGATGACATCGGCCGCGACGGGCTTTTCGAGGTCCATGAGCTTTTCGGCGCTCAAGTTCTGGAAGGCGGACACGACGCGGGACGCGGGCAGGGCCGCAGCCGCTTCCTCGGCGGCGCTGTTGCCGTCGACGTTGAGGGCGACGGCACCTTTGCCTTTCACGAACTCGAGGGGGGCGACGACATCGCAAACGATCCTGCCGGCGAGCGCTTCGCCCAGATGGGCGAGCGTCGGCGCCTGGCCGCCGTACGGGAACGTCAGGAAGACGATATCAGCGCCAGCGACCACGGCCTCGTTCGCACCGCCGCTCACCTTCGCCATCGCGACCGCCGCCGCGACCTTGCCTGCTCCCTTATCGCCGCGCTCCTGGGAGCGTGAGCCGATCGCGACCTCGTGGCCCGCCGCCGCGAAGCGCATCGCGAGGCCGAGCCCCTCTGGTCCCGTGCCCCCGACGAACGCGAGTTTCACGGCGCGGAGTCTAGCGGAATTACCCTCGCGGAGGTCTGCCGGGGAGCGTGCGCCGTGCGCGTTTCCTGCGGACGTGACGATGGCCACGGGGGAGACGGGGACGTATAGGCGCGCTTACCCAGAGGGGCCTGGGCCCTCTGCTATACTCGGTGCCAAGAGCGTTCTACGTCTCTAAGCGGCCGCTGACGCCGCCTGGAGTTTCCTTTGTACTCCCGCTGGCTTCGTAACGGCTTCATCTGGCTCCTCGTGATCGTCGCGGTGGTCGCGATCGGCTTCGCCTTCTTCTCGGGTGGCGATTCGACAGAAGAGATCGCGTTCGGCCAGATCGTCGAAGACATCGAGAACGGCCGCATCGAGACTCTGGAAGTCGACGGCAAAGATCTCAACGCGATCTACTTCGACCAGATCGATGGCCGGCGCGTCGAGCGCAAATCGAAGGTCGCGGAGAACACGGATGTCGCCACCTTCCTCACGGACAAGGGCATTGCGCTAAGCGGCGCGGCGCCAGGCACCGTCAACACGGTCAACCTCGAGTTCAAGGAGAGCGGCGGTTTCGGGCCCTGGCTCGGCCTCCTGCTCAACCTCTTCCCCTTCCTCCTCTTCGGCGCCTTCCTGCTGCTGATCATGCGGCAGGCACAGGGCTCGAACTCCCAAGCGATGAGCTTCGGGAAGAGCCGTGCGCGCCTCTTCACCGGCTCGAAGGTGACCGTCACCTTCTCTGACGTCGCCGGCGCGGACGAAGCGAAAGAGGAGCTCGTCGAAGTCGTCGAGTTCCTCAAGTACCCGGAGAAGTTCGCCGCACTCGGTGCGCGCATCCCCAAGGGCGTCCTGCTGATAGGCCCACCCGGCACCGGCAAGACGCTGCTCTCGCGAGCCGTGGCGGGCGAAGCCGGTGTGCCCTTCTTCAGCATCTCCGGCTCCGAGTTCGTGGAGATGTTCGTGGGTGTGGGCGCGAGCCGCGTCCGCGACCTCTTCGACCAGGCCAAGAAGAATGCCCCCTGCATCGTCTTCGTCGACGAGATCGACGCCGTAGGGCGCCAGCGCGGCGCGGGCCTCGGCGGCAGCCACGACGAGCGCGAGCAGACATTGAACCAGATCCTCGTGGAGATGGACGGCTTCGACACCGGCACGAACGTCATCGTCATCGCCGCGACGAACCGCCCCGACATCCTCGACCCCGCGCTCATGCGCCCGGGCCGCTTCGACCGCAAGGTCATGCTCGATTCGCCCGACGTGCGTGGCCGCGAAGCCATCCTCGCCGTCCACGTGAAGGGCAAGCCGATCGCCGAGGACGTAGGCCTGGGCACGCTGGCGAAGTCGACACCGGGCTTCAGTGGCGCCGATCTGGCGAACCTCGTGAACGAGGCCGCGATCCTCGCCGCGCGGCGGAATAAGAAAGTCATCGCGATGGACGAGTTCGAGGAGTCGGTCGATCGCGTCATTGCCGGGCCGGAGCGCAAGAGCCGCGTGATGAGTCCCCACGAAAAGAAGCTCACCGCCTACCACGAAGGCGGCCACACCGTGATCGCGCACTTCCTCGAGAAGCACGACCCGCCGCACAAGGTCACGATCGTCTCGCGCGGCATGGCCGGCGGGTACACCCGCTTCCTCCCCGACGAAGAGGCGCACTACCGCACCCGTGATATGTTCAAGGACCAGCTCTGTGCCGCCCTCGGCGGCCATGCCGCGGAGGAGCTCATCTTCGGCGAGTCCTCGACGGGCCCCTCGAACGACCTCGAGCAGGTCACCCGCATCGCCCGCTCCATGGTGACCCGCTTGGGCATGAGCGAACGCCTCGGGCCGCGCACCTTCGGCCGCAGCGAGGAGCTTGTCTTCCTGGGCCGCGAGATCTCGGAGACGCGGAACTACTCGGAGAAGGTGGCCGAAGAGATCGACGACGAGGTTCGGCGCATCATCGACGAAGCGCAGGGCCGCGCGCGCACGCTTCTCACCGACCGCCGCGAAATCCTCGACAAGCTCGCGGCCGTGCTGCTCGATGTCGAGACACTGGAAGGCGAGACGCTCGTCCGTCTCCTGGAAAGCGATCCGAACGACGCCTGGCCGCCACCGGACCTCAAGCGGAAGCAGAACCCGCCGGAGCAGCCAAGCGGACAAGAGCCTGCCGAAACGCCGAGCTTCGAGCCCACACCCAAGCGCGGCCTCGCCTGGGAGGGCGGCGCCCAGGCGACTACCGACCAGGACTAGCGCGGGGGCCCCTCGTTGACCGAATGGCACCGCCCTTCCTAGACTGAAGGTCCCCGATGCGACGGGATTCTGGAGACAACGTGCAGGCGATCGTGCGAGCCGATGGGCGTCAGCTGATGCTCACCGAAGGTCAGGAGTTCGACTTGGGCAGCCTTTCGGGCGACCCCGGCGATACGCTCGACTTCGACGTACTCCTGCTGATCGACGGAGCGGACATCGAAGTTGGAACGCCCACCGTGCCCGGCGCTTCCGTTCGGGCCCGCATCGAGCAGCACGGCCGGGGCAAGAAGCTGCGCTTCATGAAATACAAGAACAAGGTCCGCTACCGGCGCACGCTAGGCCATAAGCCAAAGCTAACCCGGCTCGTGGTCGAGTCGATCTCGAAGGGGTAGGCGATGGCGCACAAGAAGGGCCTCGGCAGCACCAAGAACGGCCGCGACAGCAACAGTCAGCGGCTCGGCGTGAAGCGCTTCGACGGTGAGCTCGTGACCCCCGGAACGATCATCCTGCGCCAGCGGGGCACGCGCTTCCATCTCGGCACGAATGTCGGGCTGGGGCGCGATCACACGATATTCGCCAAGATCGAGGGGCGGGTGAAGTTCGCCCCTCACGCCAAGGGCCGGCGCAAGCGCGTCAGCGTTCTCCCCAACGAAGACTAGGAGCAGGCAGTGAAGGCCGAAATCCATCCCGAGTACGTAGACGCGGTCATCACCTGCTCCTGCGGCAGCCTCATTCAGACGCGCGCGACGAAGCCCGCCATGCACATCGATGTCTGTAGCGAGTGCCACCCGTTCTTCACGGGCGAGCAGCGCATCGTCGATACCGCCGGACGCGTCGAGCGCTTCCAGCGACGCTTCTCGCTGGGTGACCCGCTCGCGCCGGTCGCACCTGCCGAACCCGACGCGGACGACGCGGACGCGCCAGCTGCCGACGCTGCCGACGCTGCCGACGGCGACGCTGCTGACGACGCCTAGGACCGACCCCGTGCGGAATAGCTCACCAGCCCTGCTGCTACGGGCCGCTTGAGCGCGCGATGACCAGCGAATCGCCCCAGCGACCGGATGTGTACTACGGCGGCCAAGCCGTCATCGAGGGCGTGATGATCCGCGCGCCCGCGCACATGGCCGTGGCCGTTCGCCACCCCAAAGGCAACATCGTGCGGCACGTCGAGCCCCTTCGCGGGCTCTACACCGGGCGCGTGCGCCGTATTCCCCTCGTCCGCGGCACGGTGGTGCTCTGGGAGACGCTTGCGCTCGGCATGCGCGCGCTCACCTTCTCCTCCCGCATCGCCTTCGAGGAAGAGGACGACGAGGGTGAGGCGGTCGAATTCCCCGAGGCCGTCATGTGGGGATCGATGGCGCTGGCGATGCTCTTCGCCGTCGGCATCTTTTTCGTCGGTCCGGTGCTGCTCGCGAACTTCCTCGAATCGCAGGGGCTCGATCGTGCCCTGGTGGTCGTGATCGAAGCCTTCTTGCGGCTTGGGCTCCTGGTCGGCTATCTCGCGCTCATCAGCCTGATGCCCGACATTCGGCGGGTGTTCCAGTACCACGGCGCCGAACACATGACGATCCACGCCTACGAGGCCGGCCTGCCCCTGACCGTCGCCGAGGTGCGCACCCGGGCGAAGGAGCACACCCGCTGCGGGACGAGCTTCCTGCTCGTGGTGGTGGCGATCGCCCTCGTCACCCTCCTCGTTTTCGACCTGCTCGTGGACGAGGGGCTCATCCTGCGCGTCGCAGCGCGGATACTGCTGCTGCCGCCGATCGCGGGCCTCAGCTACGAGGTCCTGCGCTTCGGCGCCCGTTTCGGCGCGAACCCTTTCGTGCGGGCGATGTTCGCCCCGAACATCGCCCTCCAGGCGCTGACCACGCGCGTGCCTGCAGACGACCAGATCGAGGTCGCCATCGCCGCCTTCGAGACCGCCCTCGAAAGCGCCACCGGAGGCGAGGCTGGGGCGTGAGCCGGCCGGGCGTAGTGCCCCTGGATCTCGGGGAGGTGCGCCTCCCGAGCGGCACCCCGCTCCCGGGACCATCCCCTATCATCGACCAGCCCCACAACGGCGTTCGCAGGGAGGCGATCGATGTCCGAAGAACAGAAGGCGATAGTCCGGCTCATCCGCGCGGAAGCCCTCAGCAAGAACCGACACGACCTCCTCGACGGCCTCTACGCGGACGACTACGCGTTCCACGGCGGCGCTGCCTACGGTGAGCTCACCGGTCCCGAAGCGTTCAAACAACTCCTCCAGGGGATGAGTCAGGTGGTCGGCGACTACGTCGAGACCGTCGAAGACCAGATTGCCGAAGCCAACAAGGTCGTGACCCGCCCTCGAGGGCATGGCAAGGCCATCGGCGAGCTTCTCGGAGTTGCGGGAAACGGCAGAGAGTTCACCGCAACCGCGATCCTGATCACGGCGTTCAACCCGCCGGGCTGATCGAGGAGGAGTGGGTTGAGGGTGACGCGATCAGCATCCTCCAACAGCTCGGGGCTGCTCCGGGAAGCTGAGGCGTGACCGATCGGGGCGTCGTGCCCCTGGATCTCGGGGAGGTGCGCCTACCGAGCAGGACGCCGCTGGCGGGGACGTTGCTTTCGATCCGGGCCTTCGTCATCCGCCACAGGGCCGGTCCGATCCTCGTCGACACCGGCATGGCGGCCGATGTCCCGGAACTGAACGCCCTCTACCAGCCGCAGATTGTGCCTATCGCCAAGGCACTGCGGGCAATCGGGCTGCTGCCCGCCGATATCGTCGCCGTCGTGAACACGCACCTGCACTTCGACCACTGCGGCGGCAACCGCCTCTTCTCGGGCACGCCGGTCTTCGTCCAGGCGAGCGAGCTGAACGCGGCGCGCGAGCCGGGCTACACGGTCCCAGAGTGGGTCGACTTCCCCGAGAGCGACTACCGCCCGATTGAAAGTGACACAGAGATTGCCGACGGTGTGCGGCTGCTCGCGGCGGGGGGACACACCGCAGGCACGCAGGCCGTCACCGTCCAGAGCGACGAGGGGCCCCTGCTGATCGCGGCCCAAGCGGCCGCAGACGCCCGCGAATTCGAAGACCCCACCTACCGCCACCCCCGCGGCCTCGCGATGGCCTGGGACGAATCTGCGTACACGCGCTCCCTCGAACGACTGCGAGCGCTCTCACTCACGGCCGTCTACTTCAGCCACGACGCCACGGTCCTGCGACCAAGCCCTGAGTAGCCCATCGCCTGGCGCGCTTCCGCATCGGTCCGTACTGTTGCCGCGTGACGGCAGCGACGTACCAGGTCGGCGAGTTCGAGATCGCCGTGGTCTCGGATGGCCACATCCGCCTCGACGGGGGGGCGGTCTTCGGGCTGGTGCCGCGCATCCTCTGGGAGCCCGTGCTCGGCAGCGAGAACATCGACGCCGAGCACCGCATCCCGTTGGGCCTGAACTGCATGGTCGTCCGCCGCGGGGACGACACCGTGCTCGTGGAAACGGGGATGGGCACGAAGCACAGCGAGCAGGTGCGCGCGCGCATCTTCCCCGGCGAGTACGGCCACCTCCTCGACGAGCTCGCCGCGGTTGGCGTCACGCCGGCCGACGTAACCGCTGTCGTGAACACGCACCTCCACACCGATCACTGCGGCTGGAACACGGTCGAGCGTGAGGGCGAAGTCGTACCGACTTTCCCGAACGCCCGCTACTTCATCCAAGCAGGGGAATACGAGGCCGCGAACAACCCCAACGAGCGCACGCGCGCGACCTACTTCCCCGAGAACTTCGTGCCGCTTGAGGAAGCGGGGCAGCTCGACCTGATCGACGGCGAGCGCGAAATCCTCCCCGGGATGACCTTCCTCCCGACCCCTGGGCACACCGCCGACCACGCTTCGCTGGTGCTCAGCTCCGCCGGCGAGACCGCGATCTACACCGGCGACCTCGTGCATCACGCCGTGCAAGTCGAGCGACCAGCGTGGATAGCCGCCTTCGACATCCTCCCGCTCGTCTCCCTGGAGACGAAGAAGCGGCTGGCCGAGCGCGCGATCCGCGAACGGGCGCTCCTGATCTGCGTGCACAACGCCTTCCCCGGCGTCGGGCGCCTGACGGAGGTCGACGGGCGCCGGCGCTTCGTCGAAGAATGAGCGTCGACGCAGGCACGAACCGGCTGGCGCTGCACGTCATCCACGAAGAGCGCAACGCGGCTTTTTCCGTTCATGGCGGCTGGCAGTTGCCGGAGCATTACGGCGACGTCGCTGCGGAGTACCAGCAGCTGCGCTCGCACGCGGTCGCCTACGACCGCTCCGACCGCAC
>CAUYXJ010000020.1:0-33006 GCA_963577065.1 Dehalococcoidia bacterium
AGCAGAGGAGCGGGGGGGGGGCCGGGCAGTGGGGCCCGAGCGCAGCGAGCCATGACGCATAAAGCGAGCGCGGAGGCGGAGCGGCCGAAAGGCCGCGCAGGCGAAGCAGACGAGCGCGGGCGGGGTTGGTGGGGAGGGGCCGGAGCGTAGCGAGCAATCAAGCGAGCGCGGAGGCGGAGCGGCCGAAAGGCCGCGCAGGCGAAGCAGACGAGCGCGGGCGGGGTTGGTGGGGAGGGGCCCGAGCGCAGCGAGCAAATTAAGGAGTCCCCCCGCAACCTCTGCCGCGCTTTCGGGGATATACGCTCCGGAACCAAGAAAAAAAGCGCTGTCGCAGCGATATCAGCGCCGCGACAGCGTGAGTGCAAGGAAGACCTCGACGGGATCCCTGCGCCGTCAGTGTACCTCGCGACTGATGGCTTCTACATAACTGAATCTTCCCCGTCGCGGCCTTCCGGAGCACCAGAAGGAGCTGCGATCGCGCCAATCGACGCAACCGCGCCCTACCTACCCAGTCCCATTCGGTCGAAGGCTGCGTCGTCTGCTAAGGCGTCAGCGGCCGTTCGATCCATCCGCGAACCGGAGGAAGCGAACATGAACTCAGAACGAACCCAAACGCGAAAAGTCTTTGCCGGCATCACACTCTTCGCCTTGGCGGGCATCGCCATCTTTGGTGGTGTCTTTGCCTGGCGGACATCTGACTCGGCCCGCGGCGCGGCCCTCGTGGGCTCCAACGGCTTCGAGATCCAATACGAAGCGATCTGCGACGCCGCCAACGGTGACGCAGTCGTCGATCCCTATACAGGGGACGTCCTCATCTGCCTGACCCTCGTCGGCCACAACGGCATGACGACGCAAATAGGCAGCGGCAAGAGCCTCAATAACGGCGACTTCGACCTCGTAGTCGTCGGCGGCTCGATCGAGGTCCGTCACGTGATTGGGCCGATCGACCCCGTGCCCGTCGATCCGGACGAAGCGGCGGCCAACCCGGATCTGCTGATCCCCTGTGCGGTCGACCACTTCTCGGGGGAGCTGGTGCTCTCCAGCCCCGGCGAAGTTATTCCGCCGGGCGGGACCGGTGGGCCCTTCTCCGCATTCCTCACGGTGCATGACGGTGCCCCGCCGACCTGTCAGGGCAACATCGCCATCTACAAGGTCTCGGTGGTGGCCGAGAACCCGTCGGATCCGAATCCGGACCCGGCACCGGTGGAGCCCGTTTCCTAGCGAGCGCCCCCGCGCATCCGACCGCGTGGGGGTCAGAGCTGGTCTCTGCCCCCCACGCCCATCCCGACCTCGACAGGGAGGATCACGTGTCTCAAACCGTTATCGGTGCCCCTTCGGCTCCCGCGCCTGCGCGGCCGTTGCGGGTGTTTCAGCTCACGCTGAGTGCGCTCGGCGCTGCCGTCCTTGGTCTCGCCATCGGCGCGGTCATCGTCGCGCTCGTCGCTACCCGTCTCTTCGACTTCCGGGTCCTGACGGTGAGTTCGGGAAGTATGGCGCCGGCCATCGCCGCTGGAGACCTCGTCGGCGTGCGCCCGGTTTCGATCGACAAGGTCCACGAAGGGGAAGTCGTGCTCTTCACCACCGGTCGAGACGAGGTGCCGACGCTCCACCGCGTAATCGGGATCAACGAGATCGAGCTCCAGCTAGTCGACCGCGCAACCCAGGAGGTGGAGGTGCTTTCGCAGTTCCGGCTCGTCACCAAAGGTGACGCGAACCCTGTTGCCGACACCGGCGAGGTCACGGCCGATGACCTTCGGGGACGCGTCTGGTTTGCGATCCCCAACGTTGGCGCCCTCGGAGGGGCGGGATTGCTGATCGTTTCAGGGCTCCTGTTGGCGATTGCCGCGCTCGCCTGGGCGATCTGGGAGGTCTCCCTCCGGGTGCGCGACTCGCGCCGCCCCGGCGGGGCTAAGGCCTGCGGGAGGATATCGCCGTGCGCAGCGCCACGCCTATGGTTCACGCCCGCAAGGTGTTCCTTGTCCTCACGCTTGGGGCGGTTCTGCTCGGGACGGTCGCGCTCTCGCTGAGTTCGACCTTCGCCGGCAACTGGGCCAGTCGCGATCGTGCTCCTGGAGGGGTCCTCATCGGCTTCGCGGCGCCCGTGCCCGCGCACGCTCCTCTGCTCGCGGAGAACATACGACAGCCTCCAGAGACCACCGCCACCCCCTCGGCCACGCGCGAAGCGAACGGCCAAGAGGCGGGGAGGCCGGTTCCGGCCGCGACCCCACCGCCCCCTCCAGCCGTCAGCCCGATGGCCACACCGACTTCGACAGCCTCCCCGACGCCCGGCCCAACCGCGACCGTCACATCGACGGCCACCCCGACGCCCAGCCCAACCGCGACGGCCACCTCGATAGCCTCCCCCACGCCCAGCCCGATACCAACCGCGACACTCACACCCAGTCCGACGCCGCCAGCCACTTCGACGCTCAGCCCCACCCCCGATGGCAGCGTGAAGCCCGCGCCGCTCCTCGAGCTTCCTCCTGCTGAGGACCTGACGGACGGCATCACCGATCGCAAGCAGCTCGACTGCCCGAAGGAGCGACCGCCCCGCAGGCCTGTCGAGATGTCCAAGCACGAATGGAAGAAAAAGCTCAAGCGATGCGGGATCGACGAGGAGGGCAACCCCCTCGTCGCCGGCAGCCCTACACCCAGCGCAGCGACCACGTTCACCGTGACCGGGGTCTTCGCCGCCGTCTACTGAGGCGCACTTGCCAGCCATCGGGCGGTTGCCTCGCCCCCCGAGGCCCCGCACGATGGGTCGGCTATGAGCGCTCCAGAAACGTCCACCGGGGGGGACGGGGTCTTCCCCGACTTCCCCACCCTCCTGCGTAAGCCCCTCTCGGAACGCGAGGTGGGTCTGCTCGACCGCGCGCGCGTGCACGCTGCCGACTTCGCCACCCGCGCGGACGAACATGACCGCGAGAACTCGTTCCCGCTCGAGAACTACGCGGCGATGAAGGAGAGCGGTTACGCGCACATGACGCTGCCCCGGGCGAACGGCGGCGATGACGTGAACCTACTCGAGCTCTGTGCCTGCCAGGAGCAGCTCGCGCAAGGCTGCGCGGGCACCACCATCGGCGCGAACATGCACATCTTCGTGCTCGGTGCACTGCTTCACGACCTCGCCTCGGCGCCGCCGGAGCGGGCCGCCCAGACGCAGATGATGGTGGGCATGGTCGGCGCATCGAAGGCGATCATCGCGGGCTCCTTCAGCGAGACCGGGGTCCCCGGCGCCTATCTCCTCCCCCAGACGAAGGCCCGTCGCGGCGACGGTGGCTGGGTGATCAACGGTCGCAAGGCCTACAACTCGAACTGGCCGGCGGCGGACTTCGTGGGCCTCCTGGCGCATCTCGAAGACCATCCCGATGGCGACGACCTCGTCTCCATGGCGGTCGTGCCGAAGGCCACGGCCGGCCTCTCCAGCCCGGGCGAGAGCAGCTGGGATGTCGTCGGCCTGCGCGCGAGCGGCAGCTGGGATGTGGAGCTCAAGGACGTCTTCGTGCCCGACATGATGATGCCCGCCCCGCAGAAGGCGGAGGCGATGTTCGCCAACATGTCCGCCTTCGGCGCCTGGTTCAACGTGACCGTGTCGGCCGTCTACCTGGGCGTGGCCCAGGCCGCCACGGACTGGGCCACGCGCTATCTCAAGGAGCGCAAGCCGCCGACGGAGGAGCGCTCGCTCGCGCACATGGCCGGCCTCCAGTACCAGCTCGCAGAGATGGTGGCGTTGAACGAGGCCTCGCGCGCGCTCATCCGCAGCTCGGCGGAGGATTGGCTGGCGAAGCCCTGGGAGGTGGAGGAGGCGGGCTCGAAGGGTGGCATCTGCAAGTACATCACGACGAACAACCACGTGCGCGTAGTGAACCTGGCGATGGACATCGCCGGCGGGCCCGGCCTCTTTCGGCGCTTCGGCCTCGAACGGCACTACCGCGATGTGCGCGGGGGCAAGGCCCACCCGCCGTCGGACCCGATCGCGCTCGAATGGATCGCCAAGCACCACCTCGGCATCCCCCGCGACTTCGAACCGCGCTGGGGCTAGGGGGAGCGTGTGCTCGCTCTCGACCACGTCATCCTCGCGGCGCGCGATATCGACGTTGCCGGTACGGACCTCGCGCGTGAGCACGGCCTCGCGTCGTTGCCGGGCGGGCGCCATGCAGGCCACGGGACGGGCAACCGCATCGTCCCGCTCGGTGACGCCTACATCGAGATCATGGGCGTCGTCGACGAGGCCGAGGCGGCGGCGAGCCCCATGGGCCGCTGGCTACACGAGCGCACCGCGGACGGCGATCGCCTGGCGGCGGTCTGCCTCCGCACCGAGTCGATCGATCCGCTTGCCCAGCGGCTCGGTCTGCGCGTCCAGCCGATGTCGCGGGATGCGCCCGGCGGCGTGACGCTCTCTTGGCACCTGGCCGGCCTCGCCGAGGCGATGGCCGACCCCTCGCGGCCGTTCTTTATCGACTGGGATATCCTGGCGGACCAGCACCCCGCGCGCGGCGCTGCCCCCCACCGGGTCCGCCCCACCGGCCTCGCCTGGGCCGAGCTTGCGGGCGATGTGGAGGCGATCGCGGCCTGGCTCGGGGAAAGCGTCCCCAACCTGCGGCTCATTGCGCGCGAGGCACCGGGCTTGCGGGCGGCCGTAGCGCTCGAAGGCGGCGGGGAAGTCTTCCTTCCGAACGCATAGCGCAGGGCCGATGTTCTGCTGCCGCGGGGTATGCTTGAACTGTCGTTGACACCGGCACCCATCGACGGAATCAGGCGAAGAAGACGGTTATGAGCACGAACAAGCCGATCCGAACGGAGCCGATGTGGCGCTTCAAGGCGAGGCTACGTCGACGGATTGCGCGCTTCGAGCTGCGCTACGAGCGGTCAACGGATGAGATGCGCGACGAAGTCCGACGATCTCCAAGGTGGGAGACCGCAGAGGTTTCGGAATGGCTCCAGGCCGCCAACGTTCTGCAAGAGATCGAGCGGATGGGGGGAAGCACGGCTGGCTCGCGATCGACGCCTACGTCGGCATCCACGAGTCCGCGCTCGAACGGCACTCCTTCGTCCTCGAAGACCGGACGGCGTTCACGAGATCCACAGAAGAAGGTCGCGAGTTCGTCAGCCTCGCAGGCCAGGTCACCTGTAGAGGCGGCATCGTCATCGAAGTCGAGAAGGTCCTCGCGGTCCGCCTAAACGCGCGAAACGAGACACAGGTGCGGGGACTGAGCTACCGCTACCACGCGCCCGCGCCCGGTCGCGGCAACCTGTTGCGCTACGACAACGCTCACCACGTGGATGAGTTCGACCGGCATGAGTACGACTTCGTGAGTCACGAGCAGCGCCCGATCCAGATCCTTGGCCGCGAGGAGCTGCCGACGCTCATCGAGATCGTGAGCGAACTCGATGAGATGGCAGGACACCTCGGCCTGCGCGACTAGCAGTCGAAGGCGGCGGCGAGTTGATCCCGCCTTAAGCCTCGGCGGCGATTCGCTCACCCAGAAACGCCTCGATGCGTGTGGTGGCGGCGCGGCCGATCGCGATCGGGGCGACGTTGAACCCATGCGGACCGCCTGCGTAGGTCGCGAGCTCCGACTGGTTCCCGGCGGCGAGCCAGCGTGCATGCATGAAGAGCGAGTCGTCGAGGAGCGGATCGAAGGTGCCCACCGTGAAGAGTGCGGGGGGCATGTCGCGGAGGTTGGCGTAGAGCGGCGAGATGTCCGGGTCGTGCGCGTCCGCGCCAGGGATGAACATGTCGTAGAACATCTCGATGCTGGCCCGGGTAAGGCCCCCCTCGGGCCCCACGCCGAGACGCTGGCTGGGAGTCATCGTGAGGTCGTAAGCGCCATAGACCAGGTTCGCCCCGGCGTAGCCGGTGAAGCCGTGCCGGTCGCGCATCCGCAGGAGCGTCACGGCCGCGAGATGGGCGCCTGCCGACCCGCCTCCGATCAGGAGAGGCACGTCCCCGAACTCGCTCGCGGCCTTCTCGACGAGCCAAAGGGCGGCTGCTTCGCAGTCGTCCGGCGGGTCCGGATAGGAGTGCTCGGGGGCGAGGCGGTAGTCGACGCTCACGGTCGCGATCCCGAGCGCCTCCACGAGCGCGAGGTTCGCTTGGTCGCTCATGCGCGCGCGGCCGATGACCCAGCCGCCGCCATGGATGTCGAGGTAGACGCCGCGCGGGGCCGAGTCCGGCCGGATGATGCGAATCGGCACCTCTCCCGCCGGGCCGGGGACGGTGCGTGCCTCCGCCCGTTCAACCGGTGGCAGTGCGGGGAAGGCCCCGCCGCCCTCCTCCAGCAGCTTGCGCAGCTCGGGCAGCGGCGTGTTCTCCATCGACGGTGCGCCCTCGCGCGCGGCGACCGACGCCTTCACGAACTCCCACGTTTCGTCGCTGACGTTGGCGGGATCGAGGGAGGATGGGTCGAAGCTCATCACGGGCTCCTCCAAAGGCGCGGTTGCCGCATCTTAGTCGCGTCGCTGCGGCTGCTGTTGTCGGCGACTATTCCGGACGGAGATCAACGGGAGGTTGCGATGGCGCAGGGACGACCGCCGCAGTTCCGGAACCCCTGTCGCTGTCCGCGCGATGCGTGTTGGCGCGAGTGGCGCGGCCGTCGCTGCGGGATTTCGCAAACCGGCGGCCGGGAGTGAACGGGATCGCTCGCTCCCTCCGAGCAGCCTTCGCCATCGGCCTGGATCTCTGGCTGCGAATCCCATTGCGGGTCCACACCGTCACCTACGGCGTCATCTTCGTCGCTGGTGGCTCCCTCTCCCTGGGGGCCGGGGCTGGGAGGAGTTCAAGTGCTGGCGGGAACGGCGCCTGCGAGAGCGTCGCGAGCGCTCGAAGGGTTAGCTCGGCCTCAGACCGAACGTGTGGATCAGCCGCCCGAAGCCGAGGTAGCTCACAACCGCCCAGCCGATCTCCACGATCTGCTCCTCCGTGTAGTGCTCGAGGAGCTCGTCGAACAGCGCCTGGTCGATGTTGTTGTGGTCGACGAAGAGGCGCTCGGCGTAGTGGAACGCAGCCTTCTCGGCCTCCCCGAAATCCTGGTCGCCCCAGGTCGCGATCTTGTCGACGGTTTCCTCTTCCAGGGTTTCACCTTCCCCTGACAGGGGAATACGCGCGGCCTGTCAGAAGTCGCAGGCGTTCAGCTGGGCGACGCGCAGCCGCACCATCTCCTTCAGCCGGGCCGGTACCGCGCCGTCGCGGATGAGGGGCCGGTACCACTCGTTCCAGGCATCGAGCAGGCGGGCGTTGTGGCCGAAGACCCGCGCCACCACGTCGGTGCGGTGGCGGAGGTGCTCGGGGAGTTCATCGTCGCGGGCGAGGCGGAGGCGTGGCGCTGGGGGCTCGGTCATGCGCGAATTCTAGCCGCCTCCGCCCCCTGGCGAACCTGGTGCGAAGCGCGCCTTGCGGGCCGTCAACTCCACACGCGCTCCCGCGAGCACCGCAGTGATGTCGATGTCGTCGACATCGCTCGCGAAGGCGAGCGGCCGTGGTTGGAGCCGGTAGCGCCGTCCGTCGGGTGTGCGCGTGACGTCCGTGGTTGACGAGCGTGCGCCGCAGCTCGACGTGGTCGAGCCCGCGGCCCCGCGCGCCGAGGTCGGCGAGCCAGCCGGCGAGGCGCTCCCGGTCCTGCTTCGGCCAGGCCCGCAGCCGGTTCGCGACGCAGAGCCGCACGAGAATCTCGCAGAACTCGTCCCGGCTGATCGGGAGCGGAAGTTTCGTCGCCATCGACGGCCTACCGGCGGTAGGTGTGAGCCCTCTCTGAACTCTGAACTCTGAACTTTGGACTCTGAACTCCTACCCCAGATAGGCGGCGCCAGAGCGCTGGCCCTTCGGGTCCGTGAGCACGTTCACGAGGGCGATCGTGTTCGCGGCGAGCGCTTCCTGGACCGCTGGCTTGATATCCGCCGGGTCCTCCACCCGCCGCGACCAGCCGCCGACCATCTCGACGGTTTTTTCGTAGGCCACGGGCAATAACGCTGCGATCGGCGGCGAGTCGGGGGCGAACTGACGGTCCTGGATGGAGTGACCGGCGATGCCGCCGTTGTTGGAGAGGACGATGACGATGTTCGCGCCCACGCGTGCGGCCGTCTCGACCTCCATCGCGGCCGCGCCGAAGGCGTAGTCGCCGAGGACCGCGACGACCTGCTGATCCGGCCGCGCCAGCTTCGCGCCGAGGGCGTAGGGCAAGCCCGTGCCCATGCAGCCGGTCGTGCCGGAGTTCAGCCGCAGCCGCGAGCCGAAGCTGGGCATGACCGCCCGCGCCACGCCCATGGTCAGCTCCGCGTCGACGGTGACCGTCGCGTCGCGATCGAGGCAGTCGCGGACGTCGCTAAGTAGCCGGAAATGGTTGATCGGCACCTCGTCCGAGGCCATCGCCTCGGCCGAGGTGGCCTCGTTCTGGGAGCGCGCTTCCGCGAGCGAGGCGGCCCAGCGGCTGCCGGCCCGCAGCGTCCGCGCGTCGAGCAGGTCGTTGAGCTTGTCGACAGCGATGCCACAGTCGGCGACGACGCCGATTTCGAGGTCGGCGCCGCTGAAGAACTCCTCCGCCACGATGTCGATCTGGGCAAGGCGCACACCCTCGGCGAAGCGCGGCTGCTGGCCAAACTGGAACACCCAATTGAAGCGGCCACCGACCATCAGGACCGCGTCCGCCCCCCCGAGGGCGGCCGAGCGCGCGGCGTTCATGAACATCGGATGGTCGTCGGGGATCGTGCCCCGCCCCATCGGCGAAGCGACGAAGGGGATGCCTCTGGTCACGAGCCGCTCGAGGGGGAAGGCGGCGTCGGCCCAGCCCGCACCCTTGCCCATGATCACGAGCGGGCGCTCCGCCTCGGCGAGCATGTCCGCGACGGCCTCGAGCGCGACCGGCGACGGGTAGGCGCGCGAGATCTCGGGGTCGCTCATGCGCCAGCGCACATCGTCCTCCTCGAAGGGGGTGCGGATGAGCTCGGCGGGAAAGTCGAGGTAGACCGCGCCGGGGCGCCCGCTGACGGCGCGGCCGAGGGCGAGGTGCACGTACTCGGCGATCCGCGCCTGGCTATCGACCTGCGTCGCCCACTTGCAGGCGGGCGCGGCGAAGGCGACCTGGTCGGCTTCCTGGAAGGCGCCCAGCCCGCGCTGGTTCCCGGCCGAGGAGCCGCCCAGCACCACCAGCGGCATCGCGCTCTCCGTCGCGACGTACATGGGCGTGACGGCGTTCGTGAGCGCCGGCCCGGAGCCGACGACGAGGACGCCGGGCTTGCCCCGCGCCCAGCCCCAGGCCGAGGCGGCGAAGCCGGCCGAGACCTCGTGGCGGCAGTTCACGACCGTGATGCCTTCGCGCTCCATCGCCGCCATGGTCTCGATCATCGGTCCGGCGACGACGCCGAAGGCCGTGTCGATGTCGGCCGCCTTGAGCTGCCGCGCGATGATCTGTCCGCCGTTCATTTCCGCCATGAGGTCCCCCTTGGTGTGAGGGCGCAATCGTACGCGGGCGGAGGTTTGGGGGTGCGCTGGATCCTAGGAGGCAGGGTCCGGAGGGCGAGCCGAGGTGTCAGCGTACTTGGCGGCGGCGTCCCGAATTTTCTCCCAGAACTCTGCTGACCCCGCGTGGGACTCCCGCGAGTCGGTGACTGCGGTCTGTGCGAACTGGGCGGCTGTCGTGTACTTCCCTGCAATCAGATTGCCAAGGGAATCAGCGCGGACCACGAAGGCGACCTTGTCGATCACCTCTCGCTCAGTGAGATCGGCGTCGATCGTGAGTGACTCTTGGATAGTGATTTTGAGGTGAGGATCGTCTGAGAAGTTGACGACTGCACCGAATCGCCCCAGCTCAAGAGCAATGTCGTAGAGCATCTGGAACCACAGCTGATCGGAGAGGCTACTCCGTGCCGAACCGTCGCTATCGGACCGCTCTGTGGCAATCGAGAGCGTCGACTGACCAGTCTCCCTCCATAGGTAGATCATTTTGTCCGCTAAGGTTGCGACGACAACGAACGAGTAATCGGGACTGGGCTTCGTGGCGGCCGCCAGCCCATACCCGGCCTCTCGCAGCCACCTTGCGAGCGCAGCCTCCAGCTCGTGATCGCTGAGCGTCCGACGACGATAAGGTGAACGGACCCACTCCCACAGGGCAACAACCAACAAGACGAGAACGACAGTGCCCAAGGTCGTCAGGAGGACTGCCCACGGCGCTAGATCGTCGATCAGCGCGAGGGCTGCGCCTCCGGCTGGGAGCGTCAGGGCTATCAGAATCTCGACCGCGAGCTCTCTGCGGGCGGGCCTGATCCAGGGGTTCATCGCGTGAGTGTACAGGTCGGATGTGACGGTTTCGTTGCCAGAGGCCGGCATCGCGAACACAACTGCTGGATCGACACGGCTGCCGTCGAGGGGGCAGGCCTCGCGTGCTCCGAGCAGGACGAATCCCCAGCTCTTCTTCAGCAGCGGCGCCGCCGCCGAGGGCAATCCGAAGAGGTTCAGCTCCGCGGCAAGAGCCCTCACGAGCCTGCTTAGCGTCGCAGATGGCCCTGGGGTCCAAGAAGCAGTCCCGTGCGCCCTTGTAGACATTCTGAGCGTCGATGTAGAGGACGACTCGTTCGGCCATTGGGTCAAAGAATAACCCCGCCAGTTCGCAACCAAGGGTCGCGGACGGCGGGGAACATTTGCCCAAAGGGCAACCTAACTATCGATACGGCTCGGGGACCCTGTCAAGCGGCGGAACGCGCAGTTAGCTCGGGTGCGACCAGGCGACGGGGATCATTGTGTTCATCGAAGCGCCGCATCTCGCGGTTCGCATTGCGATCCAACCGAGCGCTGGCTTTAGGACCCGCCACGTCCACGCTACCGCTCCCTGATGCGATAGACGCAGCGGGCGCCGCCGCTGAGGAGGTGCTCTTCGCGCACCACCTCGGCGTCTTCGCCGAGGGCGTCCTGGAAGAGGTCCAGCTCACCCCGGCAGAAGCCCTGACAGGCCTTGGCCGCGTCGCAGATGGGGCAGTGGTGTTCGATCAGCAGCAGCGAGCCGTCGTCCTCGGTCGTGACCTCGGCGATGTACCCCTCGCGGGTTCGTTGGGCGGCGAGCTGCTGCGCTCGCTCGGCGAGGGGCGCTTCCGGCCGCAGGATCGTCTTGAGCTGCTCGCGCTGCCGCGCCGTGCGCGCGTCGATCACGCGATCGAGCGCATCCTCGCCGAGGACGCCACGGATGCTCGCGATCAGTTCGACCGTGAGGTCGTCGTGGCGGTCCGGGAACAGGCTGTCGGCGAGCGTAGTCAAACGCCAGAGCGTCGGCGGGCGACCGCGTCCGGCGGCGGGCCCGGCCTGCTCTTCGACGAAGCCCTGTTCGGCGAGCGCGCGCAAATGTTGGCGGGCGGCCACGTCCGTGACGCCCAGCGCCTCGGCTACCGCGTTCGTGCCTGTTGGAGCTGAGCGCTTGAGATAGGCGATGACGCGGCGCTTCGCATCGCTCAGACTTGGTTCGTCCACAATGTCCACGCTACCAGCGAATAAACGAAGGCGCACCTTGACAAAAGAGCGTACCCACGAATACTAGAAGTGATCGCTTCTGAATACCCCCCCCGGAGGCTCCCCCATGACCACCGCCACATCCCCCCTCGTCCGCGTCGGCACCCTCGAGGAGATCGAAACGGACGGCATGAAAGTCGTCGCCGCGGAGGGGCGCACCATCCTCGTCGTCCACGACGAGGGCCGCCTCTACGCGCTCGACAATCGTTGTCCCCACATGGGCTTCCCCCTGCGCCGCGGCACCGTCCGCGACGGCATCCTCACCTGCCACTGGCACCACGCGAAGTTCGACCTCTCCGGCGGCTGTACGCTCGATCCCTTCGCCGACGACGTGCCTTCGTTCCACGTGGAGACGCGTGACGGCGAGGTCTTCGTCGACCCGCACCCGATCGAGGACGATCGCCGCGCCCACTGGGAGGGGAAGCTGCGCGAGGGCCTCGAGCAGGAGATCTCGCTGGTGCTTGCGAAGAGCGTGATCGGCCTGCACGAACTCGACGCGACGGGCCAGATTCTGCGCGAAGCCGCCCTCTTCGGGGTGCGCAACCGTGCGAGCGGCTGGAGCACGGGGCTCTCGATCCTCACAGCGATGGCGAACGTCCTCCCCGAGCTGGACGAGGCGGATCGCCCGCTGGCCGTCTTCCATGGGGCCGTCCATGTCGCCCGCTCGACCGCGAACCAGCCCCCGAACTTCGACCTGGGACCGCTCGATACGGAGGTGAGCGAGCCGGAGCGCTACGTCGACTGGTTCCGCCGCTTCGTGGAGACGCGCTCGGCGCAGGCGGCGGAGCGCACGCTGCGCACGGCCATCCACCTCGGCCTCCCCCGCGCCGCCATCTCCGACATGGTCTTCGCCGCCTGCACCGACCATCTCTTCCTCGACACCGGCCACACGCTCGACTTCGCGAACAAGGCGTTCGAGTTGGTCGACCACACCGGCTGGGAGCACGCCGAGGAGATCCTGCCTTCGGTCGTGCCCAACCTGACGGGCGCGCGCCGCATGGAAGAGAGCTCGAGCTGGCGCCACCCGGTCGACTTGGCCACACTCCTGGCCGACGTCCACGCCCAGCTCGACGCCGCCATCGCCGAAGGTGGCGGGCGCCTGCGCGACTGGCAGGGCCATCGCGAGCTGGCGGAGACTATCCTGGACGGCGAGCCCGCCGAGACCCTCGCGCAGATGCTCGCACTCGTGCGCGACGGCGTGCCCCTCGAAGAGCTCTCGGCGGCCGTCGCCTACGCCGCTGCGCGGCGGGCCCTGCACTTCCACACCTCGAACGAGTTCGGCGACTGGGACACCGTGCACCACACCTTCACCTATGCGAACGCGGTCGACCAGGCGCTGCGGCGTGCGCCCTCGAACCTGCTCGCCCGCGGCATCTTCGACGGCGCGATGTCGGTCTACCTGGAGCGCTTCCTCAACGTGCCGAAGCAGCCCCAGCCGGAGCCCTCGGGCGACCCCGTCGTCCCTGACGCCCTCCTCCCTGCGTTTGATGTGCAGGGGCAGGTCGACGAGACGGCGCAGCTCCTCGCAGACGCGATCGCCGGCGGGCGGCGCGAGGAGACGGTGCGAACGCTAGGCGAGGCGCTTCTGCGCGAGGACTCGGGCTTCCACCAGTTCCAGATCTACGAGGCGGGCCTACGCCAGTACCGCCACTTCGCCGGGCGCCCCGAGGGCGACCACATCCTCATGGGCGTGGCGCGCTTCCTCACCGCCCATTCGCCAACCGTCCGCTCGCGCCTGCAGACGTTCGACATCGCCGCACGCCTGCACCGGGGCGAGGCGCTCCACGGGGATTGATTTTCGAGCCAGATGGCGTTTTTCTTGCACTAGATGGCGCGGCTGGCGGGTGCTCCCGAGCTCAGCAACGTTTGGCTCGCAATCGGTTCGGCCTTGCGGTCGCATCGTGGTGCGGATGCTCGTGCCGCCGTCCCGGCGCTTCGGGATCGTTGCGCCAGCGGCCCGTCGCTAGGATGGCGGCGAAGGTGCGTTATGGCTTCGGATCACACCCTCTACGCGCGTGTGCGGCTCGCGAGCACAGCGTTCGGCTGGCTCGCGCTCCTCATGCTCGCCACCGGCGTCGGTGGGATCGTCTGGCTGGAGCTTGAGGTCCGCCTCATCTTCAGCCAGTCAGACGCCTCGGTCGCGGCCTTGTTCTACGTGGTCGCTGGTCTCGGGCTGGGACTGGGAGTTGCGCTAGCCGCCGCCGTCATGGGCGCGACTGCGCTCGGCATGCGCGTGGCCGCTGACTACGGCGAAACGCATCTGAAGCGTATCGCCGCCCTCACCCGGGGGGTCGCAATAGTGGCCTCTGAAGAGCGGACCGCGATCCGGGCCAGGTTTGTGAGCGCGGCGCTGGGCTGCCTCGCAATCGTGGTCCTGCTCGTGGGCGCTGGCGGCTCGGCCTGGATTGTGTGGGATGGCGTCGAGCACGGCCTGGCCCCGGACTTCGTCCGGCAGTCCGTGCTAGCGATCCTGGCGACGACGTTCGCAGCGGCGGCCATCCTCGGGGGCCTCGCGATCGCGATCGCGATCGGCTCCGAATACGCAGAAGCGCATCTTGACCGGCTGGCGGAGCTAACGGGGGATTCGGGGGAAGAAGGCTAGGGCGGCTATTCGGCACCCATGCCGAAGGCCGCAAGCGCGACGCCGAGCACGGTGAGGACGATCATCAGGGCGACGCCGATCACGATCCACTCGTTATCGCTGTCGGTGTTCCGTTCGGCGAACTGCTGTTCCTCACCCTCCTGAGCCGCAGGGCGGGGATCGGTGGGATCGAGCGGGGCCTCCGCGGCCGCGGGCGGTGCGGAGGGTGGCGACGTCGCGGGCGCCTGTCCGGCCAATGCGGGTGCCGCGCTCGTTAACGCGAGTGGCGTGGCGATGGCGAGGAGCACCACCGCCGAAAGCGAAAGAAGGAACAGTCGTGCGATCACAGCGCGCTCGAAGGTACGGTCAGCGGAGGGTTAGGGTCAATCCGCACGGCTGGAACGGCCGCTCTTAGGCACGTAGCGCTCCTGGAATTCGTGCTCGTTCAGAAGCCCGCCCCGGCGCCGTTCGTTCACGGCCAACTCCATGCGCGAGAGCTGGCCCAGCCCCTTGCGCGTGTCGCTCGCTACGCGTGCTTTGTCCTGCCGCTTGAGTCGCTGCTTGAAGAGCCAGTAGACGAAGGTCTCCCATTCGCCCAGCGAAGCGCTCGTACCGAGCTCTGCCCCGGTGTCGGCGGCGTAGAGGGCGAAGAGCTCGAGCCGACCGGCACCGTATACGCGCTGGAACATCCCGTCTTGATCGCTGCTCGCATCGCCCCAAGGGCTCGCGAGGTTCTCCTTGTGGATCTCCTCTTCGACGCTCAGCTGCAGCGCCTGCTCCACCAGCACGCCATACGTGTAGTTGAGATGGGCGCTGTACTTCGCGGCGCCCAGGCGAGCCGCGAAGTCGTCGTCCGGGAGGTCGGTCGGCCAGCGGCCCCCGAAAAGGAGCGCCTCCACCTCGGCCGGGGGCACGAGGTCGGCGACTTCGTCGAGGAGACGCTCGGCGAGGAGCAGCCAGTCAAACGCCTCGCCCGCGATGAGGTAACCGTAGCTGCGCTCGCCGTGGATCTCGTTCGGGAGGCGCCAGCGGCCGATCGCGCCGAGCAGCGCCTCGAACCAGTCGTCGCGGGCGCGGAGGTCTTCACGCAAGCGGGCGATGATGTCGTCGCAGGCGAGATCCGGGCCGGGCGCGTCCTCCTCGGCGGCCAGGACCACCGGCTCTGCGGCGCTCGCGCTGCTGGACATACAAACTGGATGATAGCAAAGAGGCGGTTTGTGGGAGATCGTCTGAGCGGCGCCCGGAGCCACGAACCCCGCGCTAAGCTGGTGCGATGGCGCCGATCATCGGGCACGAGGTCGCACGACGCGTCCTGCGCAGCCTCGCCGCGGGCGGCGATCCGCCGCATGCGCTCATGCTGGCGGGGCCCGCGCGCACCGGCCGCACGCTCCTCGCGCTCGAACTGGCGGCGCTCCTGAACTGCGAAGCAGAGCCCGATGACCGCGCCTGCGGCGAATGCCGCGCCTGCCGGCTGATCGCCGACGGGGTGCACCCGGACGTGCTTCGCCTCGAGCCTGGCGACAGCTTCTGTCGCGGCGAGGGCGGCCACGAGCGCCATCCACGGTCGCGCGATATTCGCATCTGTCAGGTGCGCGGGCTGATCGAATCCGTGTCCCGCTACCCCTTCGAAGGTCGCTACCGGGTGATCGTCCTTGAGCCCGCAGACCGCATCGGCCTGGAAGCGGCGAACACGCTGTTGAAGACGCTGGAGGAGCCCCCGCCCCATACCGTGCTGGTGCTCGTGACGGCGGCGCCGGAAGCGCTGCTGGAAACGATTCGCAGTCGCTGCCGGGCGCTCGAAGTGGGGCTCGTGCCGCGCGAGACGATCGCCGAAGGCCTGCGCGCACTCGATTTCGCGCCGGAGATCGCCGCCCGCGCGGCGGCGGAGAGCCGCCGCCGGCCCGCGGACGCCATCGCCTTCGCCGAGCACCCGGACCTCATGGACGATCGTGGCCGGCTGCTCGATCGCTGTGCCGAGCTGGCGGCCGGGCGCGCCGCCGAACGCATGACCTATGCGGGTGATCTCGCGGACCGCTGGCGGCGCGACCGTGAGCTGGTGCTCACGGAGCTCGACGCCTGGGAGACGTTCTGGGAGACGCGTTTGCGCGAGGATGTGGCCGAGCCCGCTGCGGGCGCGCAGGACGCGCTCACTGCTCTTCAGGCGATCGGTGCAGCGCGCGACGACCTCGAGGCGCAGGTGGTTGCGCGGATGGCGCTGGAGCTCATGCTCCTGCGCTTTCCCGGGGTTAGACTGGCTGAACCGACCGCCGTCGGTCCGTCAGCGAACGGCCACCGAGCGAGCGTGCCGGCCGCCCCGAAGGACGAGAGCGAGTCATGACTGATCCGCGCCCCAATGTGGTCGGCGTGCGCTTCCGGAATGCGGGCGCGATCGAGTACTTCCACTCGGCCGGCATGCGCCTCGAGGTCGGCGAGTCGGTGCTCGTCGAGACCAATAGCGGGCCCGAGCTCGCGCGTGTCGTCATCGCTCCCGACCAGATCGTCGTGAACGAGCTCGGCTCAGAGAACCTCCATCCAATCCTGCGCCTCGCCACGGACGACGACCTCCGTCACGCTGACGACTTGGCGACGCGCGCACAGGAGCTCCTGACGGAGGCGAGGGAGCTGGCCGCGGACGCGGACCTCCAGGGACGGGTCGATCGCGCGGACTTCGCCCTCGATGGTGAGCGGCTGACCTTCCTCGTGAGCGGCGAAGACCGCCCCAATCAGCGCGAGTTCGTCCGGCGCGCAAGCGAGGCGTTCGGTGTCCGCGCTTCGGTGCGTTATCTCGGCGCGCGCGATCGGGCCAAGCTCGCGGGCGGATACGGCATCTGCGGCCGCGAGCTCTGCTGTTCGAACTGGCTGACGACGTTCCCCTCGGTCTCGATCCGGCACGCGAAGGATCAGGAGCTGCCACTCAATCCCGAGAAGATCAGCGGCCTCTGTGGTCGCCTCCTCTGCTGTCTCTCCTACGAGGAGGAGGGCTACAAGGAGATGCGCAAGTCGCTCCCGAAGATGGGGCAGCGCTGCAGCACGCCCACCGGTGAAGGCAAGGTGGTTTCGCTCAACGTGCTCAAGCGCCAGGTCACGCTGAACGTGGATGGAGAGCGCATCGAAGTCGGCGATCGCGACCTCGGGCTCGTCGTCCGCTGGGACCCTTCGAGCAAGAGCGCAGAGCCGCCCCCGAGCATGACTCGGGCCGAGGCGATCGAGCAGGGCCTGATGGAGCCGGAGCCCGAGGAGGAGCCGGTGGCCGTTTCCGTGGCGATGCCCGAGGCGGCCCCGATCGAGCTCGGCCGGGGGCCGGACGAAAGCGCGGGCCGTGGGCGTGGCCGGCCGGGTAAGCGGCGTGGTGGTCGCGGGCGCCAGGGCGGTGGGCCCCGTCCCGATCCGTCCCCGCCGGAGCGCAAGGCCAGCGAGCCTCCAAAGGGTCGCGTTTTTCGCCGCGCTTCCTCCGAGTCACAGTCCGGCACGGGCGCAGACGGCCCCGGCCCCCAGCCTCCCCCCGCGGCGGACGGTCAGCAGGGGAAGGCGCCGCGACGCCGCAACCGCCGCCGTCGCGGCGGCGGTTCGGAATCGGGGTCGGGAGGCGCCGGCTCCTAGGGCCCGTCCTCGTCGCTTGGTGGCAGCGGATCCACGATCGTCGCGCCATCCTCGAAGCTCGCCGCGATGAAGGCATCCCCGCGGCCGTGGTAGCGATACTCGTTGCCCTCGGCTCGGAGCAGAGCGAGGAAGCCCTCGACGAGCGCATCCGTGCAAACCTCGCCCGGGCGTTGCACGCCCAGGCAGCCGTTTCGCCAGATGACCTCCCGGTAAGCAGAGACGGACACGCCCCCGAGCCCGACCCCCAGGCGGCTCGCGAGGTCCTCCCGCATCGCTCGCTGGACGGCGATTACGCCTCCGTCCGGCTCGGCCGTGACCATGCCGGCGACGAAGTCGGTCGCGACGAGCCAGCCGCCGCGAGCGAAGTGGTAGCGATACTCTTGCCCCTCGGCGCGGAGGAGGACGAACCCGCCGGCTGTGATGGCCTGAGCACAGGCCTGACCGGGCTGAGCGAAGCCGATGCAGCTATCGCTGAACTGCATCGGCACGATCGCCTCGATCGTGATCGTGCGCGCCTCGATATCGAGGAGGAGGGCCAGATCCTCGCGCGCATAGGCCGCCAGGACTGCCTCGAAGTCCGTCCGAATCTCCGCGGGCACGGCGATGCCGTCGCTCACCTCGCCATCGAGGAAGTCGACGGCGAGGAAGAGTGCGCCGCCCACGTGATAGCGGAAGGGAGGCGCCTCCCCGCGCCCGAAGAAGGCGATGTAACCGCCGATAAACTGCTCGGTACAGGGCTCGCCCTCGATTCGCAGGCCGAGGCAGCCGTCCCAGCCCGCGTGCTGTAGCGATCGCAGCTCGATCGAAAGGGGAGAGCTGTCCAGGCGTAGGGCGAGATCGAGGCGGGCGCCGTGCAGGATCGAGCCGGGGCGGATCGCGCTGCCGTTGCCGTCGGGTGTGCTCGTGACAGCGTCGGATCCCGAGCCGTCGTCACCCGAGCAGGCCGCCGCGACGAGCGCAGCCCCGAACAGTGCAGCGACCAAGAACCACCGTTTCTGCATCAGCGCGCCTCCAACAGACCCTACCCATTCCAACGTCCCCGGGGCGGTTCCGGTTCCCGGCGCCTACGTGGGCGAGACGCGCGCAACGAGCTCGCGGATATGTGTGATGACCAATTCCGGGGTCTCCATGGGGATGAAGTGGCTGCGGTTGGGGAGGTAGACCTCCTCGGCCGTCGGCAGCGCGTCCACGAGCCCGGGCCAGGTTGGCGACGACGACATGCTCATGGTCTCCCCCTCGCCGGCGGCTCGCGCGCGCAGGATGCGGATCGGCAGCCGAAGCTCGTGGAGCAGTGGGTAGGGGTCGGGTTCGAGATTGCCTTGGTAGATCGCCGCTTCGATCTCCGGCGGGCAGGCGAGCACGTAGCCATCTCCATCGGCCGCGGGCAACAGGCCGTGCTCGCAGTAGTCCTGCAGCACGCGAGGCTGCCAGCGGTTGAAGGGCTCGCGATCCTGAAAGCGCTCGATCATTTCTGCCGGTGAGGCCCAGCGGTTCCGCCGCCTGGCGATGAAATGCTCGCCCTGGTCCTGCGGCGGCTTGCGGTAGAGCGCTGGCGCCATCAGCACAGGGTCGACGAGCAGCAGTGCCGCGAAGGCCTCGGGGCGCAACGCGGCCGCCAGAGCCACGACATAGCCGCCCTTGGAGTGCCCGACACCGATCGCGCCGCGAAGATCGAGGGCATCGCAGAGTGCGGCGACATCCTCGGCGATCGGGCCCCAGGGGTAGGGGGGTGGTGGCTTCTCGCTGCGACCGTGTCCGCGCAGATCGACCGCGATCGAGCGCTCGCTGAGCTCTTCCGCGATCGCATCCCAGCAGCGCGCGTGAAAGCCGGTGGCGTGGGCGAAGAGCACCGTCGGGCCCTTGCCCGCGCGCTCGAACGAGACCAGCTCGACGCCGTTCACCGCCGTCCGCCGTTCGCTGGGTTCCATCCCCTGATTATCGCGGGCTTGGCGCAACCACGCCCCCGGCGCTCGTACAATGCGCAGGTGTCAGATGAGGCCCGTGCCCAGCTCGCCGCCACACCAAGCGCGCTCGCCCACGTGGTCGTCGAGGCTACGGACGCGGCGCTCGACGCGGCTCCCGCGGACGAGTGGCCCGCTCGGGTCGTACTTGCGCATTTGCGTGACGCCGAATCCCTCGAGTTCCGGCTCGCCCTCGAGCGCCTCCTCGCGGAGGCAGAGCCTGAGCTGGCGTTCCTCCCCCCCGATGTCTGGGAGCGCAGCCGGACGAAGGAGCGGGACTCCAAGGACGTGCTTCTTGCGGACTTCGCTCTGCAGCGCCAGGCCTCCCTGAACCTGATCGCAGGCATGCGCGAAGGCGATTGGCAGCGGCGTGGTGGCGGTCCCGGTGGCGCGCCCATCACGGCCGCTCGGCTCATCGATATCTGGGCCGGCCACGATGCCACTCACCTTGCGCAGATCGAGGCGGCCCTCGGCGAAACCGCAGATGGCGCGCGCTCGCGCCGAGCCCGTCCCCCCGCGTAGGGATTCGGTGCCGCCCCCAGGCCCCGGAGATGCCCTGAGCGACATCGCATCCCGGCTCGATGGCCTGGCGCTCCGCTACATGGTGACCGGGTCTGCGGCAGGGATGTTCTACGGGCTGACCCGAGCGACGTTCGACCTGGATGTCGTGATCGAGCTCGCGCCAGCGCGGCTCGATGACTTCGTCGCGGCGTTCTCCGAAGACTGTTACTGCGAGCGCTCCGCCGTTGAAGAGGCGGTCGAGCGTGGCTCTATGTTCAACGTGATCCCGCTGAGCGGCGGGATGAAGACGGACTTCATTCTGTTGCGCGACGAGCCCTTTGAGCAGGCGAAGTTCGCACGCCGCCGGCAGCTCGCCTGGCGCCCCGGAACGGTCTGGGTCATCGATCCCGCAGACCTCGTGCTGAGCAAGCTCGTGTGGGCGCGGGAATCGCGCTCACAGCGGCACCTTGCGGATGTGCGAGAGATACTGGCGAGCGCGGAACGAGTGGAGCAGTCGAGCCAGACTGCTGCGCAGGAGATGCGACAGTGTCGACCTGGTCGCGATGCGCCCGCCCGAAGCGCGCGAGCGCTGAGAGCGAACGACCGTAAATAATGAGCGCGGAACGAGTGGAGCAGTCGAGCCAGACTGCTGCGCAGGAGATGCGACAGTGTCGAACCGGTTGCGACGCACCCGCCCGAAGCGCGAAAGCGCTGAGAGCGAACGACCGTAAATAATGAGCGCGGAACGCAGTGGAGCAGTCGAGCCAGACTGCTGCACAGGAGATGCGACAGTGTCGAACCGGTCGCGGAGCAACCGTTCGAAGCGCAAAAGCGCCGAGAGCGATCGACCGAAAAACTCGAGCAGCTCGACCTCCGCGAACTCCTGGAGGCCAGTCGAGAAACGCGATACGACGCCTGACGTGGCTGCTCGCCAGCGCGAGTGGTGGTTGGGACTGAGCGGGGGCGAACGGCTGACCTGGATGTTCGACTTCGTGCACGAGCACAACACCGCCCGCTACGAGGCGATTCGCAGGCGCAACCCCGAGGCCTCAGCGGCCGAGCTGACCGCCCTCTGGACAGAAGAGACGTACCGCGATCGCTTGCCCGCTGACTTCCTCGCTCGTGCGCTCGCGGCGATTCGGGAGCGGGGCGCAAGCCTGGCCGGCGACTCTCCGTGAGGGGAGTGGCGCTGCTTGCCGTCGGCGCACTGGCGCTCGTCGTCGCCGGATGCGGCGGCGACGACGGTGACGGCCGTGACGAGCCCACCGTAGTCCCGAGCACACCCAGCGCGGCTGCCACGGCGCAGCCTCCGTCACCAACGCCGACCGAGCCGCCAACGCCGACCGCCACGACGCCCCCCAGTCCTACGACCCCCGCGACGCCGGCGCCCACCGCCCCGAGCTTCGAAGGAACGATCGAGGACACCGTCCTCACTCCCGACCTCATGGCCGAGCAGGCGATCCTGGTCGCGGTTCGCATCGGGCGGAACGAAGGCTTCGATCGCTTCGTTCTCGAATTCGCGGGCGAGGTGGTCCCGGGCGGCACCGTTCGCTACGTCGAGGAGGCGATCACCTGCGGGGCCGGCGAGCCCACCGCGCTGGCTGGCGCCGCCGTCCTAACCGTGGAGGTGTTGCCTGCCGCCGCCCACGATCTCGAGGGCATGGCCACCGTCGCCGATCAGGAGCTCGCGGGCACCGGCGACACGATTCTCGAGGCGCGCTCCATCTGCGACTTCGAGGGGGTGGTGGCCTGGGCGCTCGGAGTCGTGGCGGAGCGCGAGTTCCGCGTCTTCAGGCTGACCGAGCCGGCGCGGCTGGTGGTCGACGTCAAGCAGTAGCGGCTGCGGGGGCGGCCGCGGGCCGGCCTCGCGTGAGCCGCGCCGTTCCCTTGTTCGCCGCCAGCACCTTTTCGATGCTTCGCGCGAGCTCGTCGGTGACGGCGGCTCGCTCCAGATCGAACTCGGTCTCCTGGCCGTCGGTGTCGTGAATCACGAGGCGCACTTCGTCGCTCCCTGGTCTTGCCCCCAACATGGTGCCGACGCTCTTGAGCAACGCCTCGTCGGTCATCACGTCCTCGGTCTCATAGAGGGTAATGATCAGGCGGGCCGATTCTCCGCCGACGGGTGACCGCACCCCGGGGCCTTCCGCTTCGGTTGTGGCCGCGGGCACCCGCGGCGCAGGGGCGGCGCTGCTGCCGTTGGTCGCGGCCGCGGGCGGCCGGCCGTTGCGACGGGGAGGGCGGGCGCGACGCGCTTCGACCTGCCACTGCTCGGGCGTGAAGCCGATCAGCCGCCCCTCCGTTGCGTCCCAGGGAACGGCGCGGCGCGCACTGAGATTGAGACGATCGCCGCGTTCGCGGCACTCGACCGAGACGAGCACGATCTGCCCCTCGGCCCATGTCTCCTCGCTCGAGGCCTCGATCACGTCGTTCCAGACGGCAAGCTCGGCTTGGCCGGAAAGGTCCTCGATCCCGACCAGGTAGTAGCGGCGGTTATCGCGCGTGTGGCGCGTCGTGACCTGCGTGATCATGCCCGCCACGGTCACGCTCTCGCCGACCAGCTCCAGGGACATGTCGGCGAGCGAGTGGGTCGTGTAGGCCGCGAGCTCCTGCGCGGGCTGAAGGAAGGGGTGTTCTGTGAGGTAGACCCCAAGGAGCTCCTTCTCCCAGCGCAGCATCTCTTCGCGCACCGCGGGCGCCTCGATCAGTTGCAGCGCCGGCATCGGCGTATCCACCTCGCTGCCGAAGAGATCGAACATCGTCGACTGGCCGCTCTCGCGGAGCTCCCGCTCCCGCTTCGCGAGGTTCACGATGCGCTCGCTGTTCGCCTGGAGCGTGGCCCGGTTCGGTCCGAGGTCGTCGAGCGCCCCCGCGAGCGCGAGGTGCTCGATCGTGCGGCTCGTGGCTCCGGAAAGGTCGGCGCGCTTGCAGAAGTCCTCGACGTCCTTGTAGCGCTCGCTCTCGGAGCGCACGCGGATGATGCCCTCGACCGCGGCCGGACCGACGTTCTTGACGTCGCCGAGGCCAAAGCGAATGGCGAGCGCACCGTCCTGGCGGCGCTCCACGCCGAACTCAGCAGCGCTGCTGTTGATGTTCGGCGCGAGCACTTCGATGCCGAGGCGCGCACACTCGGCCACGGCCGCGGCGATCCGCTCGTAGGGGTCGGGGGCGCTGCTCGCGAGCTGCAGGACGGCCGTCATGTACTCGACCGAGTGGTTCGTCTTGAGGTAGGCGGTCTGGTAGGCGATGTGTCCGTAGCACCACGCGTGGGCCTTGTTGAAGGCGTAGCCCGCAAACGGCTCGATGAGCTCGAAGACGGCCTGCGCCTCGCTCTCGCTGTAGCCGTTTGCGATCACTCCGGCGATGAAGCGTGAGCTCTCCGCGGCCATCACGTCGGCCTTCTTCTTGCCCATCGCTTTGCGCATCACGTCGGCCTCGCCGAGCGTGTAGCCGGCGAACTGCCGGGCGATGTGCATGACCTGGTCCTGGTAGACGATCACGCCGTACGTATCCGCGAGAATATCGGCGAGGTCCTCGTGCGGGTGCTGAATCGCGACCTCGCCGTGGCTCGCGCTGATGTAGGTCGGGATGTGCGCCATCGGGCCGGGGCGGTAGAGCGCCACCATCGCGCAGATCTCGGCGATGCTCTTCGGCTTCAGCTCCTGGACGTAGCGGCGCATGCCCCCGGACTCGAGCTGGAACACGCCGAACGTCTCGCCCCGGCCCAGCATTTCGAGCGTGGCCGGGTCGGCCTCCGGCAGGGCGAGGAGGTCGAGCTGCTGCCCTGAGGTCTCGCTCACGAGGTCAACCGCGCGCCCGAGAATCGTGAGGTTCGAGAGGCCCAGGAAGTCGACCTTGAGCAGGCCCATCGCCTCGACCTGCTCCATCGCGAACTGGGTGGTGGGCACGGCGAGGTCGCCGCCGCGGCCCGTGCGCTGGAGGGGCACGTACTCCGCGAGCGGTTCGCCCGAGATGACCACGCCCGCGGCATGCGTACTCGCGTGGCGCGCCACACCCTCGAGTTGGCGCGCCGTATCGAGGAGCTGGCGCACCTTCCCGTCCGTGTCGTACGCCTCCTTCATCTCCGCTGACTGCTCGAGGGCGTCGTCGAGGGTGATGTGGAGGGCGTTGGGGACGTAGCGCGCGACCCGGTCGGTATCGGCGTAGGTCAGGCCGAGGGCGCGGCCGACATCGCGGATCGCCGCTTTCGCGCCGAGCGTGCCGAAGGTGATGATCTGGGCGACCTTGTCCTCGCCGAAGCGCTCGTAGGCGAAGCGAATCACCTCGTCCCGGCGGTCGTCGGCGAAGTCGAAGTCGACATCGGGCATCTGGCGGCGCTCAACGTTGAGGAAGCGCTCGAAGACGAGGTCGTTCGCGACCGGATCGATATCCGTCACGCCCAGCGAGTAGAGCGCGAGCGAGGCCGCGGCCGATCCGCGCATGCCCATCGGGATGTGCTCGCCGCGGGCGAAGTCCGCGATCTCCTTCACCACGAAAAAGTAGTCGGTGAAACCGGTCTCGCTCAGGACGTTGAGCTCGTAGTCGAGCCGCTCCTGCAGAGCCGGGGTCACCTCCCCCAGCCGTGCGGTGAGCCCCTCGCGGCAAAGCTGTGCGAGGTAGCCCTCGTTGGTCAGGCCCTCGGGCACGACCGGCGAGGGGAGGAGGGCGCGGTCGAAGCTCAGCTCGAGGTCGGACTCGTCCGCGAAGCGCTGGGTGTTGGTGATGACCTCAGGCGTCTCGGGAAAGAGGGCCCGCATCTCCTCGTCGCTGCGCAGGTGGTAGCCGTCACCATCGATCCGGAAGCGGTCCTCCTGGTCGACCGTCGCGTTCGTGCCGATGCAGAGGAGGACATCGTGGGCGGCCGCCTCCTCAGGCCTGGTGAAGTGCCCGTCGTTCGTTGCGACGACGGGGATCTCGAGCTCCCGGCCGAGATCGAGGATCTCGGGATTGATGCGACTGAAACGCTCGACGCCGTGCTCCTGGACTTCGAGCGCGTAGTGCCCGTCGAAGACTTCGCGGTACCACTTGGCCACGTTGAGCGCGCCCGGGCGGTCCCCCTCCGAGAGGCGCTCGAAGAACTCGCTCGAGGGACAGCCGCTCAGGGCCGTGAGGCCGGCGCTGTGCGCTTCCAGGAGTTCGCGGTCCATGCGCGGCTTGTAGTAGAAGCCTTCGAGATTCGCTTTCGTCACGAGCTGGAGCAGGTTGCGATATCCGGTCAGGTCGCGGGCGAGCAGCGTCAGGTGGAAGGGCTGGCCCTCCGAGCGGTCCCGGCTGTGGCGTGAACCGCTCGCGACGTAGGCCTCGAGCCCGATGATCGGCTTGATCCCGCGCGCCTTCGCCTCGCGGTAGAAATCGAGCGCGCCGTAGAGGGCGCCGTGATCGGTCATCGCGATCGATTCCATCCCGAGCTCCTGCGCGCGGTCGAGGAGCTTGGGGATGCTCGAGAGGCCGTCGAGCAACGAGTATTCGGTATGCGTGTGTAAGTGGGTGAACATATCCCGGGGGGCCATCCTACCGCAGTCGAGTGGGGCCGCGAAGCCGCGGGATCGACCTACACTCTAGCCCAGCGCCTGGCCCAAGGAGCCGCTCCTCCGAAAGTATTCATGGAGTGGCCCGATTACGTCGGCGTGAGATCGATCCTGCTGGGTAGCACCGTCATGAGCCGGCGCTAGCGTTGCGCTGACGGCCATCGTGGCGCCCCCAAAATCAATCGATTGGGGCGTTCTCGATCGCTGCCAGCCGCCCCTCGCCCCCCCAGCCGCCCCCCGGCCAGCGTGCGCGTACGCTCGCGTAGGTGAGCGCGAAGGCGAAGATCGTCGCCTGCAGGAGGACGACCGTCGCGCCGGAAGAGACGTCGATGAACCAAGAGATGTAGACCCCGCCGAAGCCGCTCAGGCCGCCGACGATCACGGCCAGGAAGAACATGCGCGTGAACGAGTCCGTGAGCAGCCTCGCGGTGACCGGCGGAATCACCAGCGCCGCGGCGATCAGGGTCACGCCGAGCACCTGCAGCGACGCGATCACCGTAGCGGCGAGGATCAACGAAAACAGCACCTCCACCCAGATGACCGGCACGCCGTAGCTGCCTGCCACGTCCGGGTCGAACGTCGTAAAGAGGAATGGCTTCCACCAGAAGAAGAGGATGAGCGCGACGAGCGCGAGGACGCCCACGATCACATAGAGGTCGCCGCTCGTGATGCCGAGAATCTCGCCGAAGAGGGCTGCGTCGAAATCCTGCGTGAATCGACCCTGCCGGCTGATGAGCGCGACCCCGACCGCGAAGGCGGAGGTGGTGACGATGCCGATCGCGGCGTCGCCGCCGATCTGGCGGCGCCGGGCGGCGCCGTTAATCAGCAGCACGGAGAAGACGCCCCAGATCGTCGCGCCCACGTAGAAGCTGATGCCGGAGACGAACGAGACGACCGCCCCGCCAAAGATGCTGTGCGCCAGCCCGTGGCCGATGTAGGCGAGGCTGCGCAGGACCACATAGATCCCGACGGCGGCACAGAGCACGCCCACCAGGCCGGCCGCGATCAAGCCCCGAACGAAGAACTCGAACTCGAACGGCTCGGCGAGGCCCCCCACCCTCAGCCGCCCAGTTGCGGGGAGCCCACCTCCGCCTCGCTCGCAGCCGCAGGCTCGTCCCAGGCGAGCTCGGGCGCGTCGGCGTCCGCCGGCTCGCCCAGGTGCTCGACCACGTAGATGGCGCGGCCGCGGCGCATCACGAGCATCTCCGCCCCGTAGGTCCGGCGCAGCACCTCCGGCGTGAGGACCTCTTCGGGCGAGCCGTCGGCCACGATCTCGCCCATGCCCATACAGACCAGCCTCGGCAGGTGCGTCGCGACGGCGTTGAGGTCGTGCGTGGTCAGCAGGATGGTCGTGCCCGCGCGGTTGAGCTCCCCGAGGAGGTGCATGATCTCGTGCCGCGTCTTGATGTCGACGCCGCTCGTCGGCTCGTCGAGGAGCAAGAGGTCGGGGTCGCCGATGAGCGCTCGCGCGAGGAAGGTGCGCTGCTGCTGGCCGCCCGAAAGAGCACGAATCTGGCGCTTCGCCAGCTTCCCGATCCCGAGCCGCTCGAGGAGGTGGGCCACGAGCTCGCGGTCGCGGCGGCGCGGCCACGGCCGCCAACCCATCTCGCGCCAGCGCCCGAGCAGCACGGCCTGCTCGACGGTGATGGGGAAGTTCCAATCGACGGTGTCGACCTGGGGGACGTAGCCGAGCCGCAACGTGTCTTCTGCCGGGCGCGCCATCGTTTCGAGCTCGCCACCGAAGCGGCGCACCTGGCCGGTGATCGTGCGTAGGAGCGTGGTTTTGCCCGAGCCGCTAGGGCCGACGACGCCGACGAACTCGCCCCGGCAGATCTCGAGATCGATGCCGCGCAGCGCGACCGCCCGCTCGTAGCCGACGCTGAGACCGCGCATCGCGACGAGGCACTCGCCGGTGGCCGGCTGTGGTGGCGGGCCGTGGCTCAGCGCGGTGGGCGCGTCTTCAGTTGTTGGCGAACTCATCGAAGGGGACCCAGCTATCGGTCGTGTCGAAGCCGTCGAGGGCGGCGGCATCACCGCCGAGACCGCGCACGATAGCACGCACGTCTTCGACCATCATGGCGAGGTAGGTGTTCTCGGGATCGCCCGCTTCGCCGGGGAGATCGTCGTCGCGGAGGGTGTCGACCTGCACCGCTCCGGCCTCGTCGGCGATCGTCTTCAGCACCTCCGAGGGGAACACCTCGGAGCCGAAGATCGCGCGCACGCCCAACTCGCGAATCTGCCCGATCAGGTCCGCCACCTCCCGGGGCGAGGGCTCCGAGAAGTTCGAGGGCTGGATCGCGCCGATGATCGTGAGCCCGTAGCGGGCGCCGAAGTAGGGGAACGAATCGTGATAGGTGAGGAGCCGGCGCTGCTCTTCCGGAATCGTCGAGACCGCGGCGTTGACCGCCGCGTCGAGCAGATCGATGCGCGCCCGGAAGGCGGCGGCATTGGCGGCGTAGTAGGCCGCGCCGCCGGGGTCCAGGCGGCCGAGGGCGTCGCGCACGTGGTCGGCGTAGGCGGCCGCGAGGATGGGGTCGGTCCAGAGGTGAGGGTTGGGGTCGCCCCCCTCTTCGGGAAACGAGAAGTCGTAGACGTACTCGCCCGTGCTCACGGTCGCTTCGCCGAGGAACACGATCTCGACGCCCCTACCTTTGTTCGACTCGGCCAGCTCGAGGGCTGGCAGCTCCAGGTTGAGGCCGTTGATGACGATGAGATCGGCTTCGGCGATATGGCGCGCAGCGGAGGGGGGCGGTTCGAAGGTGTGCGAGTTCGTCCCTTCGGGCACCAGGCTGCGGACGGTCACACGGTCGCCGCCCACGTTCTCGATGATGTTCCGGATGGGAGAGACCGTGGTGACGACGGCAATCGTGGCCCCATCGCTGCTGCCACTGCCGTTGCCGCATGCGAGCACGGTGAGCGAGAGGGCCAACGTCGGAAGCGACAGTTTCGTGTTCATGGGTGTAGCGCCGGTGCCGCCCGACGGTACGTCGTCCCCCGGTCAGTTGCAATTGACTGCAGGTACTGCGCACTGCATCTGCGACCCGTTGCGAGAGGAGCGCCGCTGATGGTTCGTAGAACTTGCGGGGCGGGGAGTTGCGCTAGCGCCGGCGCGGGGGCTTGACGCCGCGCCAAAGCCACGGCGGCGCGGGGGCCCCTCGCTCCAGCGAATCGATGCGGGCCTGCAGCCGCGAGACTTCGTCCCGGAGGAAGTCTCGTTCGGAGTGCAGGTCGTCGATGTGCTCGCGAAACGCGGCGACGAGGAGATCGACTTCGGTGTAGCGCGCAGTTGCGTCCGCTCGCAGGGCCTCGATCTCTCCGGAAACGCGCTCGCGTACATCCTTGGGAAGGGCGATCAGGTGCCGGTTGCGGGGCATGCGCTCAGGCGTCGCCGCTCTCGGCGCCGCCGTCCTCGGCCTCGGGAAGCTGGCGTACCTGCTCCCCAGGCGGCAGCGCTTCCCAGTGGCGGGCTGTGCGCAGGTCTTCGAGGTTGGCGTGGAGCGCGCCGATCACCTGGTCGAGCGTGGTCAGGCGTCCGCGTTCTTCGGCCCGCGTGCGCTCGGACTCCTCGAGCCGCAGGCGCATCGCCTGGAGCTCGACGGTGAGCGCGCTCAGCCGTGTTTCGAGACGCGCCTCGGTCTCGGCGGCCGCTACGAGAGAGTTGACGAGGACCGCGGGGTTGAGGGTCGCGGCCACCGCCGGGCTCTCGGCCACCACCGCGGGGCTCACCCGGACGAGGTCGCCCTGGTCCGAGCCGAGTTCGTCGAGCGCCTCCGAGAGCTCGTCGATCTGGCTGCGCACCTGTCGGAGCATCCGCTCCGCGCGGCTATCGGAGGAGGAGGCCTGGCTCTTGAGGGGTAGGTGGAGCGCGCCGCGCCCAGCCAGGGCCATCGGCGCTGCGCCGTTCGGTTCCGCTTCGGCTTCGCCCGGCCACTCGGTGGGCCAGGCCGGGGCCGGCTCTGTCGCGTCGGACACAGCAGGGTCCGAGTCTTTGCGGCGTACGTGAATTCGCATAGGTGGGATTTCGTCCGGAACCGATAGTACCGCGATGTGCTGGGGCGCCGGAAGGGGAGGCGCCGGGGAATCGGGGGCGAGAGGGAGGATGTTGGGGAACACCCTCGGGAAGGTCTCTGGCCTCCGCAGACCCACAGTGAAGCTTGAGGATTGATAATATCAACTATGTTCAGATGATTATGGATATTGGTATTGATTAAATCGATATACCGTAGTCGATTATATCTCCTCAGAAAGGAACAAAACAATGTTTCGAGACGACCGTCGCCAGCCTGGTGCGGGGGAAGAACCAGATTCCCGCCTGCGGTCCCGCCGTTACCTCCGGCTGGTACCACCCCCGGCCGCCTAATGGCGCGACTCGTCGGCTCCTGCCCGAGCTGCGAACACGCCCTCGCAGTGCGCCGCCTGGCCTGCCCCTCCTGCGGTGTCACCGTCGAGGGCGACTTCGAGCTGGGCCCGCTCGCGAAGCTCAACCGTGAGCAGCTCGGGTTCGTCGAGGTGTTCCTTCGCGCGCGGGGCAAGATCAAGGATGTCGAGGGCGAGCTCGGCATCTCCTATCCGACCGTGGTAAGCCGGCTCGACGATGTTCTCGTCGCGCTCGGCTTCGCCGGAGGCGAGGACCCGCGCCGGCGGGAACGCCGCCAGCAGGTCCTTGACGATCTCTCCGGGGGCCGCCTTTCAGCGACGGCGGCTGCGGAGAAACTTCGTGAACTTGGAGAAGTGGAATGACCAACTGGAACGAGGCCAAAGAGCAGACGCGCAACGAAGAGGCCCGCATCCGCGAGGCTGCCGAAGACCTGCGCGACGATGCGCTGGAGACGGCGGCGGTCCTTCGCCGAGAAGTCGTTGGTTTGGAAGCGCGTATCCGTGAGGGGGTAAAGGACCTCGTCGCCGACATCCGCGCGAGTGCGGTCGAGCGCCGTCACTCCCTCGAAGAGGCCCGCCGGCGCGATGGCTGATTGGCGCGAGGCGGTGAAGACTGCGAAAGCGGAGGCCCGCCGCGCCCGTGAGGATGCGGACCGGCTGCGTCAGGGGGCGCGCGAGCTCGAGCAGCGCCTTCGCCGCGAAGCACGCGAGGCCTCGCAGCAAGGCCGTCAGAGCGAAGGGCGCACGGCGCGCGAACGCCGCCATCAGGAGCGCAGCAGCCGTCGCGAGGAACGCGCGGAGGGCGGGGGCGCGAGCACCGAACGCCCCTTTGAGACCGCCGGCCTGACCGCGATTCGCCTGAGCCAGACGGCCGGCGAGCTCGCTGTGCGCATGGCCGCCGAGGGCGAATCGCCCGGTGTCACCACCCACGGCGGATGCACCACGCCGGAGATCGAAATCGAGCGCAGCGGCGACGAGCTGCGGATCGAGATCCGCCTCCAGACCGGTGCGGGGTTCTTCCGTCGCCGGCAACGTGCGCGCACCGAGGTCCGCCTCGACCTCGCGCTGGCGTCACTGCGCGTGGATCTTGGCCATGGCGAATTGGGGCTCCAGGGTTTGGAAGCGGAGGCCCTCGACCTCCACTGTGGCGCGGGGGAGGTGCGCGTGAACGACTGCCGCGGCGCGCTCGCCGCGGATGCCGGCGCGGGACGGGTCGCCATCCGCAGACACCGCGGTCTCGTGCGCTGTCACTCCGGCGCTGGCGACCTCTCCGTCGATATCGCGAAGGTGGTCCCCGGCGAATACGCGCTCGAGGCCGGCCTCGGTCGCGCCGAGTTGCGCCTTCCCCCGGGAGAAGCCGTGCAGATCGAGGCCCGGAGCGGCATCGGCCGCGTCCGTATCGACTACCCCTCGACGGACGCCGCGAGCACCTCGGTGCGTCTCGCGGCGGGCATCGGCGAGGTCAGCGTCGGCGCTCGTGCCGCCGATGCCGATGAGCGGGCGCCCGATGCGGCCGAGACGGAGCCCCCGCCGGGGGCCCGCCACGAAGCCGAGGAGGTGCGCGTGCTCCAGCTCCTTGAGCAGGGCCGCGTCAGCGCCGAGGAAGCCGCCGAACTGATCGCCGCCCTACGCGCCGCCCCGCCGCCCAACCCGCCCTCGGACGATGAGGACGAAGGCGTCGCGGTACAGGAGTAGCCAGCAGGCGCTGCCTGCTGCTGTGCGGCGGATCCGCGAGCGGCTTCGGTCCAAGCGGCTGACGCCGTCGGTCCGCGCGAGCGGGTGTCGAGCCTAGCCGACCCCGGGCTCGCGGCGCGCATCGACGATGAACGCGCGCAGTGCGTCTACTGCTGACGCTGCAAGCGGCTGCAGCGTCACCACCTCAACCGAAAGGCGATCGAGCAGCGCCAGGACCGCGGCCCTGTCCGCCGGCCATCCTCTCTTCCTGACGCGTGACCAGATCGTTCCAGCGCCCGCCGCTGCGGTGGTGGCGGGTTCCGAGTTCATTGTCGCGATCGAGCATCACCAGCTCCAGGTATTTCTGCGCGGCTTCGAGGGCAAGGTGGGTGGCGATCACGAGGTCGTCGCCTCAGCACCGGGCTACTCCGCCCCAAGCACGACGTGAAGGTCCTCATTGGCGCGCAGGATCTCCAACGTCGTAGCGGGCGGCGGGTCGTCCCCAGCGAGGTAGATCCATTGCCCGAACTCCGGTTCATGGACCATGCGCATGTCGACCACGCGGCCCCCTTCCGCCACGCGGATCTCATCCCTCAACACGCCCAGCACGTTTTGGCGGATGAGACGGCGCTTCGCCTCCTCAACGCTCACGTTGAATTCCCTGGCGTAGAACGGGGCGGTATTGTCGAGGATCTCTTCTTCCGTCGCTGTGTGGGAGGTTGGGGTTGCTTCTGGTTCTTCGCCGGGGTTGTCAGGCTCGGGTGTGCCCGCGGGATGCGTTCCAATGTCGCCGGCGCCCGAGTCGGTGGGGCCCGAGTCACCGGCGTTCGATGAGCCGCAGCCGGCCACGACGAGGGACAAGGTTGCGACGAGAATCGCCAGCTTCATGCGTCGTCCTTGCCGCCCTCGGACTACAGAGGCGGCTGCGCAGCGCTTCGATGCTCTGCTCGAGGTGGCTGCCGCTCCAGGTAAACGCAAGATCGCCGCGTTCGCCTGGGATGATGGTAGCAATCCATTCGCAGATGCGAGGACCCCTGAGTAATTGAGAGGTCGTTAGCGAGGCCGCGTTGCTCACCCGGGCTCCGCCGCGGCTGCGCGCTCCTGAGCCGGCTGCTCGGTTCCTGCGCGCCTGCTCCGCCCCGCCGAGGCGCTATCGGGGGCAGCTCGGTTCCTGCGCGCCTGCTCCGCCCCGCGAGGCTCTATCGCCGGCTGCTCGGTTCCTGCGCGCCTGCTCCGCCCCGCCGAGGCGCTATCGCGGGCAGCTCCGTACCTGCGCGCCTGCTCCGCCCCGCGAGG